>NZ_CP125655.1:2538392-2855691 GCF_030053835.1 Cellulomonas sp. ES6
TCAGGACGTCGGGGTCGCGGAACCCGTCGGTGAGGCCGAGGCGGGTGACGAGTGCTTCCTCGGTCAGCCGCACCATGTGCTCGACGACCTCGCGCGGGGTGTAGTACGAGCCGGACTGCTTGCGCAGGTCGTTGTCGTACTGCTCGAGGAAGTCTTCGTAAAGGTGCAGGTAGGTGTCCCGGCGCCCCTTCCGGACTCGCGGCCAGTCCACCGCCCCGATTACCCGGACCAGCAGGTCAAGCGTGACCTTGAAGTCCTTGGCGACGGCGTCCGTGAGGAGTTGAAGGGCTCGCCCCATCAGGGAGTGCTCGTCGCCTAGTTGCGCGCCGACCTCGTGCAGGGATTCGCCGGCGACATCGATGCCCTCGGTGCGGGCGAGCAGCAGGGCGAAGGTCACCGCCTGGGCGTACCCGTCCGCGAACGTCTCGTCCTCGGCATGGGGGAACAGGAGGGTGCGCCAGTCGCGGGCCAGCCCGAGGAACGGCTGTAGGTACTCCTCGGCGCCCTGGGCGACGGCACGCCGCTCGAGGTTGAGCTGGTCGAGAACTTCGCCGCGGAGCAGGCGCGTGAGGGGTGCCACCGCGCGGACGAGGGCACCCACGCTCGTGATCGGTGCAGGCTTCCAGCGGAGGAAGTCTATGAGGAGGTTCTCGAACTCCGGTGGCGCGGTCAGGGCGGATCCTGCCGACTCCAGGGTGCCGATGAAGGTGACCGGCTGCCCCACCCGTTCCCCGTCGCGGTATAGCCGCCAGTCCGTGCCGTTCGTGTAGATCAGGTTCGGCAGGTCGCGCTGGCGCTCCCACTGCCGCCGGTCGTGTCCGGTGAAGGACGAGGGGTCGATGTTCTTGCCGGGCGCCTTGACCTCGATGTACCCCGTGATCGCGCCCTTGACGCTGACCCCGTAGTCGGGTCGGACTTGCCGGTCGGTGTCGCGGATCTCGTCGTGGAACTCGGCGGGGACGCCAAGGGCCTTGCCCCCCGCGCGCAGCAGTCCCTCCAGCGGGGCCCGGATCGCCGCCTCGCGGTCACCAAGGCCGGCGAGCTTGTCGCGGCAGACGGCGCCGAAGTCGCTGACGGCGGTCACCATCCATGGGCTTGGCCCTGAGTTCATGGGACCCCCTCCGTTGACGGACACCGCGTTGCAGGCTACCGGGCGGGTGGGCCCCTGATCTGGAAGGTCACCCGCATGGCCGCTCGCGCGCGCCCGCGTAGGAGACTGCGCCAACCGCACAAACCGTCTCCCCGGCGCGGCCGCTGTGCCTCGGCCTCGCGTCGGAACGTCCCGGCGGACCGCCTGGTGCCGTCCGGCGCGGGGAACCGGACCTGCCAGCGCCCCGACTTCAGCTGCCGGACGCTGCCCCACGCGTCGCAGTGGGTCTTCGTCTTCCTGGTCGCCATCGTGTCCTCGGTGGTGTCGTAGTGGCACGACTACGAACGAGGACACTATTCAGGGGGAAGGACAAGACCCCTGCTAGGGGTCCGACCAGGCGGTATACCGAGAGCGGGTGACGGGAATCGAACCCGCGCTGTCAGCTTGGGAAGCTGAAGTTCTACCATTGAACTACACCCGCGCAGCGCCCCCGCCTGCGGGAGCGCGCACCCAGCATAGCGGCTCCGGACGCCCGGTCGGGTCGCCCGGAGCCGCCGCGGGTGTCAGACGGTGACCTCGACCCGCACGGTCGACCCGGCCGGCGCGTAGGGCACGGTGCGGCCGTCGACGGGCGTGCCGTCCACGACGAGCGCCGCGCGGGCGCCCGGCCGGCCGGAGTTGGTGACGGTGATCTCGTACCGCGCGCCGCGGGCCACGCGGGTGACGGTGAACGTCGGGACGTCCGGGCCGAGCTGCGGGTCGACGACCAGGCCGTCGTAGCCGGGCCGCACGCCGAGCAGGTACTGCGACGCGGCGACGAAGTTCCACGCCGCGGTGCCGGTCAGCCAGGAGTTCTTGGCCTCGCCGTGCCGGACGGCCTCCTTGCCGGCGATCATCTGCGCGTACACGTACGGCTCGAGCCGGTGCACGTCGGAGATCTCCTCGCGGTACGCGGGGGTGATGCGCCGGTAGTAGTCGAACGCCTGCTCGCCGCGGCCCACGACGGTCTCGCCGATGATGACCCACGGGTTGTTGTGGCAGAAGATGCCGCCGTTCTCCTTGTAGCCCGGGGGGTACGTGGAGACCTCGCCGAGCTCGATCTGGTAGCTCGTGTACGCCGGCGACTGCAGGACCATGCCGTGCGGGGTCGCGAGGTGCTCGCGGGTGGAGTTCAGGGCGCGCAGCGCGGGGCTGGCGGCGGCCTCGGGCGTGGTGGGGTCGGTGGAGTCGACGCCGATGCCCGCCATGACGGCGAAGCCCTGCGGCTCGATCCAGATCTTGCCCTCCGGCTTGGCGTCGGTGCCGACGGGGTTGCCGTAGAAGTCGTACGCCCGCAGGAACCACTCGCCGTCCCAGCCGTGCTCGAGCACCGCGGCGCGCATCTCCTCGATGGCGGCGCGGGCCTGCGCGGCGACGTCGGTCAGCCCGCGGCGCTCGGCGAGCTCGGCGTACTCCGGGCCGATGAACACGAACATCGCGGCGATGAACACGGACTCCGCGACGCCGCCGGCCTGGTTCTCGGTCGTCTGGAACGACTCGCCGGGCTCGGTGGAGAAGCAGTTGAGGTTGAGGCAGTCGTTCCAGTCGGCGCGGCCGATGAGCGGCAGGCCGTGCGGGCCGCGGTTCTGCACCGTGAACTGGAACGAGCGCGTCAGGTGCTCGAACAGCGGGACCTCGGAGCCGGGCTCGTTGTCGAACGGCACGGCCTCGTCGAGGATCGACCAGTCGCCGGTCTCCTTGATGTAGGCGGCGACGCCGAGGATCAGCCACAGCGGGTCGTCGTTGAAGCCGGAGCCGATGTCGTTGTTCCCGCGCTTCGTGAGCGGCTGGTACTGGTGGTACGCCGACCCGTCGGGGAACTGCGTCGACGCGATGTCGATGATGCGCTCCCGCGCCCGCTCGGGGATGAGGTGCACGAAGCCCAGCAGGTCCTGGTTGGAGTCGCGGAACCCCATGCCGCGGCCGATGCCGGTCTCGAAGTACGACGCCGACCGGGACATGTTGAACGTGACCATGCACTGGTACTGGTTCCAGATGTTGACCATCCGGTCCAGGCGCTCGTCCGACGAGGTGACCGAGTAGGTCGACAGCAGGTCGGTCCAGTACGTCCGCAGCGCCTCGAAGGCGGCGAGGGTCTGCTCGGTGGTGGCGAACCGGGACAGCAGGGCGTGGGCGCGCTCGCGGTTGATGCGCTGCATCGGCAGCTCGCCGTCGGCGGCGGGCGCCCACTTCTCCTCGTGCGGGTTCTCGACGTAGCCGAGCACGTAGGTCAGCGACCGGCTCTCGCCGGGGGCGAGCGTGACGTCGACCTGGTGCGAGCCGATCGGGTACCAGCCGGACGCGATCGACCCGGTGGCCCTGCCGGCGCGCGGGACGGCCGCCTCGCCGAGCCCGTTCCACGGGCCGACGAAGGTGTCGCGGTCGGTGTCGAACCCGGCGGCGCGGGTGTTGACGCCGTAGACGGCGTAGTGGTCGCGGCGCTCGCGGTACTCGGTCTTGTGGTAGATCGCGGAGCCGGACGGGCCGTCGAGCTCGACCTCGACCTCGGCGAGCGACAGGTTGCGCTGGTAGTTCGTCTGGTCGTCCTGGGCGTTCCACAGGCAGAACTCGACGAACGAGAACAGCGAGACGGTCTTCTCGGCGTCCGAGGTGTTGGTCAGCGTGACGTGCTGGACCTCGGCGGTCTCGCCGACCGGGACGAAGAACAGCGTCTCGACGCGCAGGCCGCCGCGCTCGCCGGTGATGCGGGAGTAGCCGAGGCCGTGCCGGGTCTCGAAGTGGTCGAGGTCGGCCTTGACCGGCAGCCAGCCCGGCGTCCAGACGTCGCCGCCGTCGTTGACGTAGAAGTAGCGGCCGCCCTCGTCGGCGGGGATGTTGTTGTAGCGGTACCGGGTCAGGCGCCGCATCTTGGCGTCGCGGTAGAACGAGTACCCGCCGCCGGTGTGCGACAGCAGGGAGAAGAACTCCTCGGAGCCGAGGTAGTTGATCCACGGGTACGGCGTGTGCGGAGTCGTGATGACGTACTCGCGTGCCGCGTCGTCGAAGTGGCCGTACCGCATCGTTGCGCCTCTCGGTGTCTGGTGATCGTGCCGCGCGGGAGCGCTCCCACGCGCCGCCGACGGTCAGCATAGCGTCCGCCGTGGAGGGCCCCCGGCGCCCCAGGTCCCGGGCGAGCGCCCGCCGCACGCGGTCCCGGCGGGCACCTCCGGCGGCCCGGCCCGCGGCCGCACGGCGAGGGTCGGTACCGTGTCCCCGTGCTGCTCTCCGACCGCGACATCTCCGCCGAGCTCGACTCCGGACGGGTCCTGCTCGACCCGTACGACCCGGCGATGGTCCAGCCGTCCAGCGTCGACGTCCGGCTCGACCGCTACTTCCGGCTGTTCGACAACCACAAGTACCCGGTCATCGACCCCGCGGCGGAGCAGCCGGACCTCACGCGGCTCGTCGAGGTCGAGGGGGACGAGCCCTTCGTCCTGCACCCCGGGGAGTTCGTGCTCGGCTCCACGTACGAGCAGGTCACGCTGCCGGACGACATCGCCGCGCGCCTCGAGGGCAAGTCGTCGCTCGGCCGGCTCGGCCTGCTCACGCACTCCACGGCGGGCTTCATCGACCCCGGGTTCTCCGGTCACGTGACCCTCGAGCTGTCGAACGTCGCGACGCTGCCGATCACGCTGTGGCCGGGCATGAAGATCGGCCAGCTCTGCTTCTTCCGGCTGTCGTCCCCGGCGCTGCGGCCGTACGGCCAGGGCGCCGCCGGGTCGCGGTACCAGGGGCAGCGCGGCCCGACGGCGTCCCGGTCGTGGCAGAGCTTCCACCGGACGGACGTCTGAGGGCCCTGCCCGCATGACGCTGCTCCCCGCCCTGCCCGCCGGCACCGGTCCCGACCGCGCCGGTGTCGCGCCGCCCCCCGGCCGGCACCTGCTCGTGCTGCCGGACGGCGTGGCGACGGACGAGGTCGAGGTGCTCGCGACGAGCCGGTTCCCGGCCGCCCGCTGGGAGCGCCCGCCGCGCATCCCGTCGGGCCGCCGCTCCACGGGCGCCACGCGCGCGCCGGCGCCGTCCGCCACGCCCGGCGTGCTGCGGGTCGGCCGCCTCTCGACGCTGACCGGGCCGTACGCCCTGGAGCCGGCGCGCGTGGCGGCGTGGGGGCTCCCCACGGACAGCCGCGTGGCGTGGGTCGTCGACTGCCCGCGCGAGCGCCAGGAGGCGCCGGCGTTCGGCGGCGACCGGGACGGCCTGCGGCGGGCGTTCGGGGCCGCGGGCCCGGTCCGGGAGGAGCTGCGCGTCGCGCAGTGGCTGGTGGCGGTCGCGCGGCGGCTGGGCGGCGCGGTGCGGGTCGACTCCGGGGTCGTGCTGGAGCCGGACATGGACGCCGCGCTCGACCTGGTGGTGCTGACCGACCGGTGGGTCGAGCCCGGGACGGTGCTGGCCGCCGCGCGGCGGGTCGCCCCGCAGGCCCGGCTCGACGGGGCGGGCGCCGCCGCCCCCGGCGTCCCCCGGCCCTCGCCGCAGGACACCGGCGCCGTGCTCGCCGCCCGCGAGCAGGTCGGCGCGGGCGTCGCGGACGAGGCCGAGCGGCGGCGCCTGCACGCCGAGGCGGACGCGTTCGACGCCTGGATGCGCGCGCACCCGCCCGCCGCCGAGGCGTTCGGGCTGCAGGTGGACCTCGGCGTCGACGGGATCGTCGCGGTGGAGGTCTCCGCGGAGCGGGACGTGCCGGTCGTGCTGGCGGGGCTGCCCTGGGCGCAGGGCGAGGTCGTGGCGTACCGGGTCCGCTGGGAGGCGCCGGACGTGGAGCAGCTGGAGGCCGAGCGCCCCTCGCTGGCGCACCGGGTCGCGCGCGGGCGGGCCGCCCGGGTGGTGCGGTCCGTGGCGCGGGAGGTCCACGCCGACGTGGGCGGGGAGATCGCCGACCAGTCCGGGTTCCTGGTCGACCCCGTCGACCTGTAGGGCGGGTCCGCGCTCCTGTTGCGGGCCCCCCGGGGCCGTCCGACGATGGCGGAAGGCCGACGCCCGCCGCCCTCCGGACGGCGGGCGTCGGCGTACCCGGAACCCGCAGCCGCACGGAGAGCAGGACCCGACATGGCCGACCAGTACACGTTCCAGGACCCGATCGCGCAGTACGAGATGCCCGCGCCGCCCGCGCAGAGCCAGGACGGGCCGGGGCTCGACGCGGACCTGCGGCCGCACGCCGACCACGGCGAGGACACGTACCGCGGCACCGGCCGGCTGACGGGCCGCAAGGCCGTCGTCACCGGCGGGGACTCCGGCATCGGCCGCGCGGTCGCGATCGCGTTCGCCCGCGAGGGCGCCGACCTCGTGCTGTCGTACCTGCCGGAGGAGCAGGAGGACGCCGAGCACGTCGCCGCCGTGGCGCGCGAGGCCGGCCGGACCGTCGTGCTCGCGCCGGGCGACGTGTCCGACGAGGCGTACAGCCGGTCGCTGGTGCGCACCGCGCTCGACGAGCTCGGCGGCCTGGACGTGCTCGCCGTGGTCGCGGGGCGGCAGCAGCACGTCGAGGACCTCGCGGACCTGACGTCCGCGTCGTTCGACCAGACCTTCCGGACCAACGTCCACGCGCTGTTCTGGCTGGTGCAGGAGGCGCTGCCGCACCTGCCGCGCGGCGCGAGCATCATCACCACCTCGTCGATCCAGGCGTACGAGCCGTCGCCGATCCTCGTGGACTACGCGACCACCAAGGCCGCGATCAACACGATGTCGAAGGCGCTGGCGCAGCAGCTCGCACCGAAGGGCATCCGCGTCAACGTCGTCGCGCCCGGGCCGATCTGGACGCCGCTGCAGACCGCCGGCGGCCAGCCGCCCGAGGCCCTGCCGGACTTCGGGTCGCAGACGCCGTTCGGCCGGGCGGGCCAGCCGGCCGAGCTCGCCCCGGCGTACGTGTTCCTCGCGTCGCCGGAGTCGAGCTACGTCAGCGGGGAGACCCTCAACGTCAACGGCGGGATGCCGACCCCGTGACGCCCGCGCCGGGCGGGGGACGCGCGTGACCGAGCAGCAGGGGCTGGAGAACCTCGACGGCGACGCCGGCCACGCGACCGAGGGGTCCGGGCACGCGGCCGCCGACGAGCTGCGCGCGCCCACCCCGCGCACCGGGGGGTACGCGGACCTGCGCGCCTACGCGGTGCTCGGCGACGGGCGGACCGTGGCCCTGGTGGCGGACGACGGCCAGGTGGACTGGTTCCCGGTGCCGGACCTCGACACCCCGCCGGTGTTCGCCGCGCTGCTCGACGCGGAGGGCGGCGGCTCGTTCGACCTCGCGCCGACCGTGCCCCACCGCCTGCGCCGGCAGTACGTGGTCGGCACGAACGTGCTCGAGACGACGTACGTCACCGACGGCGGCTCGGTGCGGGTGACCGAGGCGATGAACACCGGCGTCGCCGGCCGGCTCCCGTGGAGCGAGCTCGCGCGGCGGGTCGACGGCCTGTCCGGGACCGTCCCGATGGCGTGGCGGGTCGCGCCGGGGACGGTGCTCGGGACCGCGTCGCCGTGGGTGCAGGACACCGTGCACGGGGCCGTCCTGCGCGACGACGGCGTCACGCTCGCCGTCCGGACGCTCGGCGACATGACGGTCGTGACCGAGGACCAGGCGTGCTCCGGGGTGTTCACGGCGACCGCGCGCTCACGGCACCTCGTGGCGGTGGTCGGCACGCAGAGCGAGCCGGTGCCCGTCCCGGACCCGGAGGACGTCGACCGCGGCGTCGACCGGACGATCGAGAACTGGCGGGCGTGGACGCGCGAGTTCCACTACGACGGGCCGTGGGGCAAGGCCGTGCAGCGCAGCGCGCTGGCCCTCAAGCTGCTGCTGCACGAGCCCACGGGAGCCATCGCCGCCGCGGGCACCACCTCGCTCCCGGAGAGCCGGGCGGGCGGCAAGAACTGGGACTACCGGTACGCCTGGGTGCGCGACGCCGCGTACACCCTCGACGCGTGGATCGGCTTCGGCCTGCGCGAGGAGGTGCACGCGGCGATCTCCTGGGTGCTGCGCACGCTGCGCCGGCACGGCACCCGGGTCTTCTTCACCCTGGACGGCGGCCTGCCGCCCGGGCGCGTCACCCGGGACGTCCCCGGCTGGCGCGGCATCGGGCCCGTGGTGGCGGGGAACCGCGCCGACGGCCAGCTCCAGCTCGGCGTGTACGGCGACCTGCTCGCCGTCGTGCGCGGCTACGTCGACGCGGGGAACCTGCTGGACGCGGACACCGGGCGGCTGCTCGCCGCCGTGGCCGACGAGGCCGCCGACGCCTGGCACCGGCCCGACGCCGGCATGTGGGAGCTGCCCGAGGAGCGGCACTACGCGTCCTCGAAGCTCGGGTGCTGGCAGGCGCTGCGCTGCGCCGTGCACCTCGCGGAGCTCGGGCAGATCCCCGGGGACGCCGACCGCTGGCGGTCGGAGGCCGGGCGCATCCGCACCTGGGTCGAGGACCGGTGCTGGTCGCCGCAGCGCGGGGCCTACGTGATGTACCCCGGGTCGGACGCCCTCGACGCGTCGGTGCTGCTGCACGCCCGCAGCGGGTTCGACACCGGCGAGCGGATGAGCGGCACCGTCGACGCCCTGCGGGCCGAGCTCGGCGCCGGGCCGCTGCTGCACCGCTACTCCGGCATGGCCGGCGAGGAGGGCGCCTTCGTGGCCTGCGCGTTCTGGGGCGTGGCGGCGCTGGCGCTCGTGGGCCGCGCCGAGGAGGCGCGCGACTGGATGGACGAGCTGCTGGCCCTGGCCAACGACGTCGGCGTGTGGCCGGAGATGGTCGAGGCCGGCACCGGCGACTTCCTGGGCAACGTCCCGCAGGCGCTGAGCCACCTGGCGCTCGTGCAGGCGGCGCTGACGCTCGCGCCGGCGCTCGGGCACGCCGACGGCTGACCGGCACCGCCCACCGGCGGCCGTGGCCGGCCGTCACCCGACCGGCACCGACCGTCACCGACCGTCACCGACCGTCACCGACCGGCACCGACCGTCACCCGCGGGACCGTCCGGGTCCGCGGACCACACCGAGGAGGACCCCATGGACCTGGGTATCACCGACCGCATCGCACTCGTCACCGGCGGGGACTCCGGCATCGGGCTGGCGACCGCCCGGCTGCTGCTGGCCGAGGGCGCGCGCGTCGTCCTCACCGACCAGGTGCCGGACCGGTTGGCCGCCGCGGCCGCGGAGCTCGGGGCGGCCGAGGACCGGCTCCTGCCCGTCGTCGCCGACCTCACCGTGCCCGACGACGTGACCGGGCTGCTCGACCGGGCGCGCGCCGCGTTCGGCGACCCGGAGATCCTCGTGCACTCGGCCGGGGTGACCGGCGCGCAGGGCCCGTTCCACGAGATCGACGACGCCGGCTGGGCGCGGACGCTCGAGGTGGACCTGCTCGCGACCGTCCGGGTGGTGCGCGCGGTGATCGGGGGCATGCGGGCGGCCGGCCGGGGGCGCATCGTGCTGCTCGCGTCCGAGGACGGCGTCCAGCCCTACGTCGACGAGCTGCCGTACTGCGCGTCGAAGGCCGGGGTGCTGTCGCTCGCGAAGGGGCTGTCCAAGGCGTACGGGGCCGAGGGCGTGCTCGTGAACGCGGTGTCGCCGGCGTTCATCGCGACCCCGATGACCGACGCGATGATGGACGCGCGCGCGGAGCAGCGGGGGACGGACCGCGCGGAGGCGATCGCGTCGTTCCTCGAGGAGGAGCGACCCGGGATGGTGAGCGGCCGCCGGGGCGAGCCCGAGGAGGTCGCGGCGGTGATCGGGTTCCTCGTGTCGGAGCGCGCGAGCTTCGTCACGGGGTCGAACTACCGCGTGGACGCGGGCTCCGTCGCGACGATCTGAGGCGCGCTCGACCCGGCGCGGGGACGGTCGGGCTCAGGGAGCCGCGCCGGGGTCGACGTCCCGCCTGCTGCGGCGCCGGGGCGGGGGCGTGTCGTCCGGGGTCGCCGCGTCGTCGACGGGGGCGAGGACGACCGTGTCGTCCGCGCCGGCGACGGGGGCGAGCACGACGGTGTCGTCCGGCGCGGTCGTGGGCTCCGTGACAGCGGTGTCGCCCGAGCCGTCCGCCTCTGCCGTGCCGGGCGAGCCTCCGGCGTCCTGCGCGCCCGCCTCGGCGGGAGGCGGCGTCAGCTGGATCGCCGTGGTGGCGGCGGCGGGTGCATCGACCCCGCCACGGCGTCCGCTGGCCCGGCGGGCGCCGTCGCGGGCGGGCACGAGCCGGGCGACGGTGCGCCCGTCGCGGACCAGGGCGATCTCGTCGCCCTGCTCGGCGGCGGCGACCAGGTCGGGCAGGCGTGCAGCGGCCTCGTCGACGTGCACGCCGTCGGCGGTGCCCGTCGCGGCGTGGCCCCCGGCGGTGCCGGCCGCGGCGGTCCCCGCGGTCGTCCGTGCGGCGCCGGTGGTGCGGGCCCGGTCACGCGTCCGGGTGATCGCCTTCATCGCCTCGACCAGCAGGAACACGATGATCGCGAACCCGAGCGTGAGGCCCCACTCGCGCGGGCCGATCGGCGCCGAGTCGAACCAGGCGTTCATGAACGGCACGTAGGTGAACACGACCTGCAGCACCAGCAGCGCCCCGGTCGCGATCCACACCACCGGGTTGCCGCGCAGCACGCGCGTGGTGATGCTCGACTCGCCCAGGAACCGGCAGTTGAACAGGTAGGCGAGCTGCCCGAGGGCCAGCATCGTGACGGCCGTGGTCTGGGCGACGTCGGTCGCCGTGCCGCGGGCGCGCTCGATGCTGAACACGGCGAGCGTGGCGCCTCCGATGAGCAGCGACGCGACGACGACGTGCCGCAGCGAGTCGCGGGAGATCACCGACCCGCCGGGCTTGCGCGGCGGGCGCGACATGACGCCCGGCTCCGCGGGCTCGTACGCGAGGGCGAGCGACAGCGTCACGGCGGTGACGAGGTTGACCCAGAGGATCTGCACCGGGGCGAGCGGCAGGGTGAGTCCGAACAGCACGGCCACGAGGATCACGAGCGACTGCGCACCGTTGGTGGGCAGCAGGAAGACGACGGACTTGCGGATGTTGTCGTAGATCCGCCGCCCCTCCTCCACGGCCCGCTCGATGGACGCGAAGTTGTCGTCCGCGAGGACGATCTCGGCGGCCTCCTTGGTGGCCTCCGTGCCCTTGATGCCCATCGCGATGCCGACGTCCGCGCGGGTGAGGGCCGGGGCGTCGTTGACGCCGTCGCCGGTCATGGCGACGACCTCCCCGTGCGACTGGAGCGCGCGCACGATGCGGATCTTGTGCTCCGGGCTGGTGCGCGCGTAGACGTCGACGTCGCGCACGCAGGTGCGCAGCTGCTCCTGCGTCATGGCCTCGAGGTCGGCGCCGGTCAGCGCGCGGACGTCGCCGCCGGCGGACACGATCCCGAGCTCGCGGGCGATGGCGGTCGCGGTGCCCACGTGGTCGCCGGTGATCATCTTGACCCGGATGCCGGCGCGGTGGCAGTCCGCGATCGCCTGCACGGCCTCCGGGCGTGGCGGGTCGACGATGCCGAGGACCCCGAGGAACACCAGTCCGTCCTCGACGTCCTCGGGGCTCAGCGTGTCGGCGTCGTCGGCCGCGGGGCGCTCGGCGGCGGCCAGCGTCCGCAGGCCCTGGCCCCCGATCCGGTCGATGACGGCCTCCCACCGCTGCCGGTCCAGCGGCTCCGGGGCGCCGTCCGCCCCGCGCTGGTGGGTGCACCGGTCCAGCAGCCGGTCGGGCGCGCCGACGACGCGCACCCGCCGCCCGGCACCGGGCACCTCGTCGAGCGTGGCCATGAACTTCGTCGCGGACTCGAACGGCAGCACGGCGTGCCGTCGCACGTCCGACACGTCCACCCCGGCCTTGAGCGCGAGCGCCGCCACCGCGCCCTCGGTCGGCTGCCCGACGACGCGCCACCCGCTGCCGTCCGGGACGACGCGGGCGTCGTTGCAGGCGGCCGCGGCGGTGAGCAGGGCGCGCAGGTCGCCGTGGGCGTCGAGCGGCGCCGGGCGGCCGTCGAGCGTCACGCGACCCTCCGGCGCGTACCCCAGGCCCTCGACGTCGTAGGTCGCTGCGGGGGTCACGACCGTCCGCGCGGTCATCTCGTTCTTCGTGAGGGTGCCGGTCTTGTCCGAGCAGATCGTCGTGACCGAGCCGAGCGCCTCCACCGCGGTCAGCTTGCGGGTGATGGCGTTGCGCCGGGCCATCTGCTGCACGCCGAGCGCGAGCGTCACGGTCACCAGCGCCGGGAGGCCCTCGGGGACGGCGGCGACCGCGAAGCCGATGGCCGCCGAGACGAGGTCGGGCAGGTCGAAGTCGTGGATGACGCGCCCGATGACGAGCATGAGCGCGGCCATGCCGAGGATGCCGAGGGACAGCGTCTTGCCGAACGCCGCGAGCTGGCGGGACAGCGGGGTGTCGAGGTGGTCGACCTCCGCGATCATCGACTGGATGCGGCCGATCTCGGTGTCCGCGCCCGTCGCGGTGACGACACCGGTGCCGGTGCCGACGGCGACGATCGTGCCGGAGTACAGCATCGAGGCCCGGTCGCCGAGCCCGGCGTCCGCGCCGACCGGCGTGACGTCCTTGGCGGCGGGTACCGACTCGCCGGTGAGCGCGGCCTCCTCCACCTGCAGGTTCGTCGCCTCGAGCAGCCGCAGGTCCGCGGGCACGCGGTCCCCGGAGCGGACCCGCACGACGTCGCCCGGGACGAGCGTCTCGGCGTCGACGACCTGCCACTCGCCGTCGCGGCGGGCCTGCGCGTCGAGCGACAGCATGGTCCGGATGCCGTCCAGCGCGCGCTCGGCCTGACCCTCCTGGAGGAAGCCCACGGCGGCGTTGATGACGGCGACGGCCAGGATGACGCTGAAGTCGATCCAGTCACCCAGGATCGCCTTGAGGACCGCCGAGGCCAGCAGGATGTAGATGAGGATGTCGTCGAAGTGGCCGAGCAGGCGCCGCAGGGCGCTGGGCCGCGGTGGCGCCGGCAGACGGTTCGGCCCCCGCTCCGCGAGCCGGCGTCCCGCCTCCGCCTCACCGAGGCCGTCCGGGGTCGCACCCAGGGCGGCGAGGACCTCGTCCGCGGGCTCGGCGTAGGGTCGCGGCCCCGCGGCCCCGTCCGGGGGCGCGGGTGAGGGCGTCGCGGGTGCGGAGGTCGTCATGTCACCACCTGGTCGTCGGCGTCCACGCCATCGTGACACGCCGCCCCTGCCGGATCGAGCCCCCGGTCCCCGGCCTGGGGACGACGCGGCGCCCGTCGCGCGCGCGTCTCGCACGCGGGTGCCCCGGGGCCGTGGGTCGGGGGTCCCACGACCGCGTGCGGCGCGGGCCGGGTGCGGCGGCCCGCGAGGTTTTACGTGGAGTTCACCCGCAGGGGGTGCGCCGCCCGTCGCGCGCCCGCAGACTGCTGCCCCGGGACCACGACGAGGGGGGCGACGATGGACATGACCTCGCAGGACCAGCAGAGCGCCGACGCGCAGCGCGACGAGATCGCGTGGACGTCGGTGAGCAACCCACGGCGCGTGCGGATCTGACGCGACCACCGCGGGACCCCGTGGCCGTCCGGCCGCGGGGTCCTCGTGCGTCCGGGGGTCCGCGGGCGGGTGCGCGCCGCGCCGCCCGAGGTCACCGCGAGCGGAGCCGGCCGATGACCTCGCGGGCGTCCGCGAGCGCCGAGTCGTCCTTCACGCCCGTGACGGCGTGGTGGTACATCCCGTCGCCGATCAGCTCGACGACGTGCGCGAGGGCGGGGTCCTCGAGCTCCTCGACGAGGGCGTCGTACCAGGCCGCGCGCATGCGGTCCAGGACGGACGACGCGTCGCCGTCGGACTCCTCCGCGAGCCGGATCGCGGCGACGAGCGCCCGGTCGAGCGGGCCGCCGGACTCCGTGGAGCTGCGCAGGTAGTACTCGACCGGTCCCTCGGGCGCGGCGCGCATCGCCTCGACGTCGGCGTCCCCGAGCGCGGCCAGGCGCTCGCGCTGACCCTGGGCCAGGGCCGCCTTGCTGGGGAAGTGGTAGAGCAGGCCGCCCTTGGACACGCCCGCGGCCGCCGCGACCGCGTCGAGCGTGGCGGCGCGGGCCCCGTGCTCGATGAGCAGGCTCTCGAACGCGTCGAGCAGCCGGTCGCGGGTGGCGGACATGGCGACGACCGTACCGGTCTCGACGACCGTACCGTCCGGACGGTACAGTCGTCCGGTCCGCCCACCGAACGAGGTCTCTGCCATGTCCGCCCCGGCCGCCACCGGCCGTCCCGCCACCCGTCCCGCTGCCCGCCCCTCGACGGCTGCCCCCGACACCGCGTCCGTCCTGCTGCACCGCGGCCGGCCGGTCCGGCCGTGGGCCGTGCTCGCGGTCCTCATGCTGCCCGTCCTGCTGATCTCCGTGGACAACACGGTGCTGTCGTTCGCGCTGCCCTCGATCACCGCGGCGCTCGGCGCGTCCGGCTCGCAGCTGCTGTGGATCGTGGACGCGTACCCGCTCATGCTCGCCGGCCTGCTCGTGCCGATGGGCTCCCTCGGGGACCGCGTCGGCCGGCGCCGGCTGCTGCTCGTCGGGGCGACCGGCTTCGCGGCGGTGTCCCTGCTCGCGGCGTGGTCGACCTCCCCGCAGATGCTGATCGCGTCGCGGGCGCTGCTCGGCGTGTTCGGCGCGACGCTGATGCCGTCCACGCTCTCGCTCATCCGGAACGTGTTCCTGGACCGGGCGCAGCGCCGCCTCGCGATCGCGGTGTGGGCGTCCGGGTTCGCCGGCGGGGCGGCTCTGGGACCGGTCGTCGGCGGTGCGCTGCTGAGCCACTTCTGGTGGGGCTCGGTGTTCCTGCTGAACGTGCCGGTGCTGCTGCTCCTGCTGCCGCTGGCGCTGCTGCTGGTGCCGGAGTCGAAGGACCCGGCGCCCGGGCCGCTCGACCCGTGGAGCGTCGTGCTGTCGCTCGCCACCATGCTGCCGCTGGTGCACGCGATCATCGCGGTCGGGGAGCACGGGGTCACGGCGGGCACCGTCGCGGGTGCGGTCGTCGGCCTCGCGGCGGGCGCGGCGTTCGTGCACCGACAGCGCCGGCTCGCGTCGCCCATGCTCGACGTCCGCCTGTTCACCCGGCCGGCGTTCTCCGGCGCGGTCGCGGCCAACCTGCTGTCCGTGCTCGGGTTCTCCGGGCTGCTCGTCGTGGTGTCGCAGTTCCTGCAGCTCGCCGCGGGGCTGAGTCCGATGGACGCCGGGCTGGTGCTGGTGCCGGGTCTCGCGGCGTCCGTGGCCGCCGGGCTCCTGGCGGTGCGCCTGGTGCGGCACGTGCGCCCGTCGACGCTGATCGGGTCGTCGTTCCTGCTCGCCGCCGCCGGGTACGGCGTGCTGACCCTCGTCGGGGACGTCCCCACCCCGGTCACCGTCGGCGTGACCTTCGTGATCATGGGGACCGGCGTCGGGCTCGCGGAGACCCTCACGAACGACCAGATCACGACGGCGGTGCCGCCGGAGAAGGCCGGGGCGGCGTCCGCGATCTCCGAGACCGCCTACGAGCTCGGCACCACCCTGGGCGTGGCCCTGCTGGGCTCGGTGCTCAACGCGACCTACCGGGCCCGCGTCGCCGTGCCGGACGGCCTGACCGCGGACCAGGCGCACGCCGCCGGGGAGACGCTCGGCGGCGCGGTCGGCGTGGCGGACGGGCTCGGCCCGGACGCGGCCGGTGCCCTGCTGGAGTCCGCCCGGCTGGCGTTCGACGCGGGCACGCAGCACGCCGCCGCCGTCGGGGCGCTCGTGGCGGTCGGCGCCGCAGCCGTCTCGTTCGTGGCACTGCGCCGCGCGACGGCCTGACACCGCCCGGCTCCGGGCCCGCCGTCAGCGGTTCCCCGGTCAGCCGGGTGCCGCCAGCGCCCTGTCCAGGAAGCCGACGACGTGCTCGCGCCACCCGGCCGGGTCCGCCGCCAGGGCGCCCGTGTGCGGCGCGCCGTCGACCGTCCACACCTCGACCCGCTCCGGTGCCGTGGCCGCGAGCCGCCCGGCCACGGACTGCTCGTCCGGCTCGGTGCCCGCGGCGAGCAGCAGCACGGGTGTGCCGTCGGCGCGGCGCACGGACTCCGCCAGCGTCCGCGGCGGCGCGCCCGGCGTCAGCACGTCCACCAGACCGTAGGTGACCGCGTCGAGCACGCCCTGCGCCCGGCCGGCGAGGCCGTACTCGTCGGCGAGCCACGTCTTGTCCCCGCGGGTCCGGCCGGTCGCGCCCTCGGCGACCACCGCGCGGATCCGCGCGTCCTCGCCGGCGGCGCCGAGTGACTCCTCCCCGCCCATCGACAGGCCGACGACGCCGATGCGGCCGGGGTCGACGTCGGGCCGGTGCACCAGCAGGTCCACGGCGGCGCGGATGTCGAGCTCGCCGGACCACCCCAGGTCCATGCCCCGGCCTCCGCTGGCGCCGTGCCCGCGGGCGTCCGTCGCCAGCACGCCGTAGCCGGCGGCGTGCAGCGCCTGCGCGTGCGCGACGACGGCGGCGCTGGTCGACCCGGAGCCGTGCCGCAGGACGACCGCCGCGCCGCTGGTGGACGGCAGGTACCAGCCCGCCAGCACCACGCCGTCCGCCGCGGTCATCGTCACGGTCTCGGCCTCTCGCGGTGGGCGCTGCGCCGCCGGGTGGGGCGGGTGGGTGGCCGCGAGCGCCACGGCCAGGCACCCGGCCGCCGCGAGCAGCCCGACCAGCCACAGCGGGGCGGCCACCAGCGCCCACCGGCCCAGCGCGCGCCGCAGGGCGAGGACGCCCGTCACCAGGCAGGCGACGCCGGCGACCGCAGCGGTGGCCGTCAGCAGGACCGCCGCCACCCCGGCGTCGAGCCGCGGCACCCCCAGGCCGGCGGCCGCGGCGAGCAGCAGCCCGGCGCCGGCCGTCGCCGCGGTGAACGCCGGCAGCGGGCGCGCGGGCCGGGCGCGGGTCCTGGCGGGCGCCGGCGCGGGGCTCCGGTGCGCGGCGCCGACCGGACGTGGCTCGGTGGACACGGACCCCCCGTCGCGGTGCCGGGGCCGGCGTGCGGTGGCCGGCGCGGACGGGCGGGGTGGCGCGCGCCCGTCGCCGCCACCCTCCCGTGGCGGCACGCCGCCCGGCAGAGTCCTTCGTCCGTGCCCGAGAAGGCCGTCCGTGCCCTGACCCGCCGCGGGCCCCGCCCCTGCCGCGCTCCACCGGGCCAGGCCGGGCCCGTTCGGAGGCTCCCAACGGCGAGGGAGGGGTGCGCGCGGGATCGGAGGTCACCGCGGACACCTCCGACGGCGCGCCGGGGTCTCCGTCAGCGTTCGGAGCCTCCGACGGCGCCGGCGCGGACGCGGTCGAGCAGCAGCAGGGCGATGTCGGTGACCTCCGGGACGCCGACCGCCGCGCGGTCGAGCGGCGCACCGCTCGCCGCGCCGACGCTCGCGGAGGCCCCGGACGCGGCCGGGCCGGTGGCCGCCGAGCCGGTGGCTGCCGGGCCGCTCGCCGCCGGGGCGGTCGCCGCCGCCACCCCGTCGGTCAGCATCACCGTGCAGTACGGGCACGCCGTCGCGATGACGTCCGCGCCGGTGGCGACGGCCTCGGCGGCGCGGGCCGTGCCGATGCGGGTACCGATCGACTCCTCCATCCACATGCGCGCCCCGCCGGCGCCGCAGCAGAACGAGCGCTCACGCGTCCGGGGCATCTCGACGGCCTCGACGCCCGGCAGTGCGGCGAGCAGCTCGCGCGGCGGCTCGTAGACGTCGTTGTGCCGGCCGAGGTAGCAGGGGTCGTGGTAGGTCACGCGCTGCGGGCCGTCGCCCGGGTCGACGGGCGTCAGGCGGCCCTCGGCGACGAGCCGGTCGAGCAGCTCGGTGTGGTGCACGACGTCGTAGTGCCCGCCGAGCTGCGGGTACTCCCGGGACAGGGTGTTGAAGCAGTGGGCGCAGGTGACGACGACCGTGCGGGCGCCGGCGGCGCCGAGCGTCTCGACGTTCGAGGCGGCGAGCATCTGGTAGAGCACCTCGTTGCCGGCGCGGCGGGCGGGGTCGCCGGTGCAGCCCTCGCCGTCGCCGAGCACGGCGAACGTCACGCCGGCGGTGTGGAGCAGCTCGGCCACGGCGCGGGTGGTGCGCCTGGCCTTCTCCTCGTACGCGCCGGCGCAGCCGACCCAGAACAGGTAGTCGACGTCCGCGGCGGACCCGACGTCGGCGCCGACCACGGGGACGTCGAACGGCAGGTTCTTCGCCCAGTCGAGCCGCTGGCGCGCGGGCAGCCCCCACGGGTTGCCCCGGCGCTCCATCTTCGTGAACGTCCCGCCGAGCTCGGCGGGGAACGCCGACTCCATGAGCGTCTGGTAGCGGCGGATGTCGACGATCGTGTCGACGTGCTCGATGTCGACCGGGCACTGCTGGACGCACGCGCCGCAGGTGGTGCACGCCCACAGGGCGTCGGCGTCGATGACGCCCGACGCGACGAGGTCGACGTCGACGTGCCCGGGCTCGACGTCGGCGCCGGCGCGGGCGGCACGCAGGTACGGGGCGGTGGCGGCGGCGTGGTCGCGCAGCGCGAGCGTCAGGAGCTTGGGGGACAGCGGCTTGCCGGTCGCCCACGCGGGGCACTGCTCCTGGCAGCGGCCGCACTCGGTGCAGGTCGTGACGTCGAGGAGCTGTTTCCAGGTGAGGTCCTCGACGGCGCGCGCGCCGAGGCGGGCGTCGTCCGGCAGGTCCTCGAGGGCGGCGACGTCGAGCTCCCGCCCGTCGACACGGACCGGCTGGAGCGGGCCGAGCGCGACGTCGCCGTCGGCGGAGCGCCGCGCGTAGACGTTCACCACGGCGAGGAACCGGTGCCACGCGACGCCCATCGTGGGCTGGAGGCCGACCACGACGAACCACGCCATCGACACGAGGATCTTGACGGTCGCGCACACCACGACGGCGGACTCGAGCGCCCCGGTCGACGCCCCGGCCCACAGGTCGCCGATCCACGCGGTCGTCGGGAAGTGCCACGCGCTCGCCGGGGACGACCCGTCGCGGGCGGCCAGCTCGTGCTCGAGGCCGCGCAGCAGCAGCACGGCCAGCACGACCAGCAGCACCGTGGCCTCGACCACGGCGGCCTGCCCGGTGTGG
This sequence comes from Cellulomonas sp. ES6, assembly GCF_030053835.1. Lineage (NCBI taxonomy): Bacteria > Bacillati > Actinomycetota > Actinomycetes > Micrococcales > Cellulomonadaceae > Cellulomonas > Cellulomonas sp. ES6. The sequence goes on from NZ_CP125655.1 coordinate 2,557,505, forward strand.
GAGCCGAAGAACCGGGACCGCCGCGCGGGCTCGGTGGGTGCGGGCCCGCTGCCGTCGCCGACGCCCGCCCCGGCGGCCGCGACGGCCCGCGCGGGCGTCGCCGGGGCGCCGCGCGGCGTGGTGCGGACGCGGACGGCGACCAGGGCGAGGATCCCCGCGAGCGACAGCCACGCGATGCCCTCGGTGAGCCACGACCAGGGCGCGAACCCGCCGAGCACCGGCAGCACGAAGCCCGGGTCCACCACCTGCACGTACCCGGTGACGAGCGTGAGGAACAGGACCGGGAACGACACCATCACCGACCAGTGGGCGACGCGCACCACCGGTCGGTGCTGGAACCGCCCGTGGCCGATCATCTCCCGCACGACCAGCCAGGTCCGCCGCCCGGCGGGACGCAGCCTCCCCGGCGCGGGGCGGCCCGAGCGGATCGTGCGCGTGAGCCGGACGGCGCCGCGGGCGAAGACCGCGACGCCCAGGACGGTGGCCGCGAGCACCACGACGAGGCAGGTCACCCGGAGCGCGTCCACGCGCACACGCTAGCCGCCCGCCGTCGCGACGCTCCCGGACCCGAGGTCCCCCGGGAGTGTGGCGTCCTGCACATCCAGGGCGGTGCGTGGTGACCGCTTGATACAGTTGTGGCAATCCCTCGACCTCGGTCGGCGCCCGCGCCCTTGCGTGCGTGGCGTCGCCGTGCGTCCCTGTACCTGCCCGCTGACAACACCACACGACCGCCGACCGCCGTCCGTGCCGCCCCGGCGCGGGCCACGACGGCGCCACCGACCGACCGACCACCCGCCCACGACAGGACGGAGCGGACGTGCTGCAGCTCCTCGCGGTGCACCTGCTGGCTGCCCTGGTCGCCCCTGCCCTGGTGGCGTGGATCGGCCGCAAGGCGTTCTGGGTGCTCGCGCTCGCGCCCGCCTCGGTGACCGTGTGGGCGCTGACCCTGACCGGCGAGGTGGTGGACGGTCGCGGTCCCACGCAGCGGGTCGAGTGGATCCCCGGGCTGGGGCTGGAGCTGTCGTTCCGTCTCGACACGCTGTCGTGGCTGATGACGCTGCTGGTCGGCGGCGTCGGGGCGGTCGTGCTGATCTACTGCTCGGCCTACTTCAAGGAGCACGCCAGCGGGCTCGGGCGGTTCGGCGGCGTGCTGGTGGCGTTCGCCGGCGCGATGTTCGGCCTCGTCACGGCCGACGACACGCTGCTGCTGTTCGTGTTCTGGGAGCTGACCACGGTCTTCTCCTACCTGCTCATCGGGCACTACCACGAGCGCAAGGCCAGCCGGCGCGCCGCCATGCAGGCCATCGTCGTCACGACGGCCGGCGGCCTGACGATGCTGGTCGGCGTCGTGCTGCTCGGCGAGGCGGCCGGCACGTACCGCCTGTCGGAGATCCTCGCCGACCCGCCGCACGGCGCCATGGTCACGGCCGGCGTGGTGTGCCTGCTGGTCGGTGCCGCGAGCAAGTCCGCCCTGATCCCCCTGCACTTCTGGCTGCCCGCCGCGATGGCCGCGCCGACGCCGGTCAGCGCGTACCTGCACGCGGCGGCGATGGTGAAGGCCGGCGTGTACCTGGTCGCCCGGTTCGCGCCGGCGTACTCCGAGCTGAGCGCCTGGCGGTGGCTGGTGGTCGTGCTCGGCGGCGGGACGCTGCTGCTCGGCGGCTACCGCGCCCTGCGCCAGCACGACCTCAAGCTCATCCTGGCGTTCGGCACCGTGAGCCAGCTCGGCCTCATCATCCTGCTCATCGGCTTCGGCACCCGGGCGACCGCCCTGGCGGGGCTCGCGATGATCGGGGCGCACGCCATGTTCAAGGCGGCGCTGTTCCTCGTGGTCGGCGTGGTGGACGCCGCGACCGGCACCCGCGACCTGCGGCGGCTGTCGGGGGTGGGACGGGCGCTCCCGATCACCGCCACGGCCGGCGCCCTGGCCACCCTGTCGATGATCGGCGCCCCGCCGTTCGCCGGCTACGTCGCCAAGGAGGCCGCCCTCGAGGCGCTCGGCCACGACGGCGACCCGCTCGGGCCGGCGGTCCTGGTGCTCGTCGCGGTGGGTTCCGCGCTGACCGTCGCGTACGGCATCCGGCTGTGGTGGGGAGCGTTCTGGTCCAAGCCGGTGCTGTCCCCGGCCGCGGTCCGCGAGCTCGCGGCGGCCAAGGACGCGACGGCCAAGGAGCCGGTGCCGCGCGAGTCCCCGGAGCCCGGTCCGGAGGACGACCGCGCCGAGCCCGCCCCCGTCGGGCGCCCGTCCCTGCTGCTGGTGTGGCCGGCGATGGTGCTGGCCGTGCTCGGCCTCGCGGTCGCGCTGCTGCCCGGCCTCGGGGAGCAGCTCCTCGCGCCGCAGGCGGACGCCTACCCGGTGGGCGAGGCCGGCCACCTCCTGCTGTGGGGCGGCCTGACGCCGACGCTCGCCATCACCGTCGCCGTGCTGGCGGCCGGTGTGCTGCTGTTCGTCGTGCGCGGCCCCGTCGAGCAGGCGCAGGCCGCGGTGCCGCACGTGCCGGAGGCCGACCGGGTCTACCGCAAGTTCATGCGCCGCCTGGACGACGTGGCGGCGGACGTCACCGCCGTGACCCAGCGCGGCTCCCTGCCGGTGTACCTGGGCGGGATCCTCGTGGTGTTCGTGGTCGCCGTGGGCGTCCCGCTGCTGACGTACACGCGGCTCCCCGCCGAGACCCGGCCGTGGGACCGCCCGGCGCAGGCCGTCGTCGGGGCGTTCGTGGCCGTGGCGGCGGTGCTCGTCGCGCGCGCCCGCCGGCGCCTGAAGGCCGTGATCCTCATGGGCGTCTCGGGCTACGGGGTCGCGGCCCTGTTCCTGCTGCACGGCGCACCGGACCTCGCCCTCACGCAGGTGCTCGTCGAGACCGTCACCCTCGTGGTGTTCGTGCTGGTGATGCGCCGGCTGCCGCCGTACTTCTCGGACCGCCCGCTGGTGGGCTCGCGCTGGGTGCGGCTCGCGATCGCGCTGTCCGTGGGGCTCACGGTCGGCGGCCTGGCCCTCGTCGTGCCGGGCGCCCGCGTGCACCCGCCCGTGTCGGTGGACTTCGCCGAGGAGGCCTACGCGTACGGCGGCGGCAAGAACATCGTCAACGTCACGCTCGTGGACATCCGCGCCTGGGACACCATGGGCGAGATCTCGGTCGTCCTGGTGGCCGCGACCGGCGTCGCCTCCCTGGTGTTCCTCCGGCGGCGCTCCGGCGCGATCTTCCGGGCCGGCGAGGCGCCCGAGCAGCGCCAGGTCTGGGGCGGCGGCGACGACCCGCTCGCCGTGGTGCGCCGGCCGGTCGAGGCCCGCAGCGCGTACCAGCCGCGCGAGTGGCTGCGCGCCGGGCGGACCCTCGCCCCGCGGCGCCGGTCCGTGGTGTTCGAGGTCGTGGTCCGGCTGCTGTTCCACACGATGATCGTGTACTCGCTGTACCTGCTGTTCTCCGGCCACAACGCGCCCGGCGGCGGGTTCGCGGCGGGCCTCGTGACCGGCATCGCGCTGATCGTCCGGTACCTGGCCGGGGGACGGTACGAGCTCGGCGAGGCGGCGCCCGTGCAGCCGGGCCTGCTGCTGGGCAGCGGGCTGTTCCTGTCCGCCGGCGTCGGGCTCGGCGCGCTGGTGTTCGGCGGCACGGTGCTGCAGTCCTGGATCCTCGAGGCGGACCTGCCGCTGCTCGGCCACGTGAAGCTCGTGACGTCCCTGTTCTTCGACGTCGGCGTGTACCTCGTGGTGGTCGGGCTGGTGCTCGACATCCTGCGCTCGCTCGGGGCGGAGATCGACCGGCAGGCCGAGGCCGAGGGCGACGCCGAGCCGGTCGGCGGGGACGCCGAGCCGGGCGAGGAGATCCGTGTGGACGCCGCCGCGGCGGGCCTCGTGGGCCATGCCGCCGCGCACGGCCCGGACGGCACGGGCGGACCCGGCGGACCCGGCGGCCCCGGCGGACCCGGCGGCCCCGCCGCACCGACGACGTCCGGGGGGTCGCGATGATCGACATGAGCCCGAACCTCGCGCTGGTCGCGGTGATCGTCGTGCTGGTGACCGCCGGCGTCTACCTGCTGCTCGAGCGCAGCCTGTCCCGCGTCCTCATCGGCATCATCCTCATCGGCAACGGCGCGAACCTGCTGTTCCTGGTGGCCGGCGGGGCCGCGGGCCGCCCGCCGATCGTGGGCCTGGAGCCGGAGGGCCGCATGAGCGACCCGCTGCCGCAGGCCATGGTGCTGACCGCGATCGTCATCACGCTGGGCATGACGGCGTTCCTGCTCGCGATGGCGTACCGGTCGTGGCAGCTGCACCGGCACGACGAGGTGCAGGACGACGTCGAGGACCGCCGCATCGCGCGGCTCGCGGCACGGGACGAGCGCGCGTTCGAGGACGCCGACACGGAGGACACCATCACGTCGCTCGACGAGGAGGCCGCGGAGACCCGCGACGAGACCGACGAGGGCGGTCCGGTGCCCGCGGGCACCGGCGCCGAGCCGGCCACCGGTCAGCGGGAGGGCGCGTGACGGAGTACACCTGGCTGGTCCCGCTGCCCGTCGTCGTGCCGCTGTTCGGCGCGGGTCTCGCGCTCGCGCTCTACCGCAAGCCCCAGGCGCAGCGGATCATCAGCGTCGTCGCGCTCAGCATCGTGCTGGTGGCCGCCGCGTCGCTGCTGGTCCTCGTCGACGACGGCCCGCTCGTCGTCGACATCGGCAACTGGGCGGCACCGGTCGGCATCGACCTGGTGGCGGACCGGCTGTCGGCGCTCATGCTCACCGTCTCCGCGGCGGTCACCCTGTGCGTCCAGCTGTACTCGCTCGCGCAGGGTGAGGCCGACGGCGACGAGGCCGCGCCGGTGTCGATCTACCACCCGACCTACCTGATCCTGGCCGCCGGCGTCGCGAACGCGTTCCTGTCCGGCGACCTGTTCAACATCTACGTCGGCTTCGAGATCCTGCTGGCCGCCTCGTACGTGCTGCTCACGCTGGGCGGCACGGGCGAGCGGATCCGCGCGGGCAGCATCTACGTGGTCGTCGCGCTGCTGTCGTCGCTGCTGTTCCTCATCGCCATCGCGCTGACCTACGCCGCGACCGGCACCGTGAACCTGGCCCAGCTCGCCGAGCGGCTCCCGGAGATCGACCCGGACGTCCGGCTGCTGCTGCAGGTGCTGCTGCTGCTCGCGTTCGGCATCAAGGCGGCGATCTTCCCGCTGTCGGCGTGGCTGCCCGACTCCTACCCGACCGCGCCCGCGCCCGTCACCGCCGTGTTCGCGGGCCTGCTCACCAAGGTCGGCGTCTACGCGATCATCCGCACGCAGACGCTGCTGTTCCCCGAGGGCCGCATGGACGACGTGCTGCTGTGGGCGGCGCTCGCGACGATGGTCGTGGGCATCCTCGGCGCCGTCGCGCAGGACGACCTCAAGCGTCTGCTGTCGTTCACGCTCGTCAGCCACATCGGCTACATGATCTTCGGGATCGCCCTGTCGTCGCAGGCGGGGTGGGCCGCGTCGATCTACTACGTCGCCCACCACATCACCGTGCAGACCGGCCTGTTCCTGGTGGCCGGGCTCATCGAGCGCCGCGGCGGCACGACGTCGCTCGAGTCGCTCGGCGGCCTCGCCAAGATCGCGCCCGTGCTCGCGGTGCTGTTCTTCATCCCCGCGATGAACCTGGGGGGCATCCCGCCGCTGTCGGGGTTCCTCGGGAAGGTCGGGCTGCTGCAGGCCGGCGTGCAGGACGCCCGCCCGCTCGCGCTCGCGCTGGTGGTCGGGGGCGTGCTGACGTCGCTGCTGACGCTCTACGCCCTCATCAAGGCGTGGAACAAGGCGTTCTGGCAGACCCCGCCGGAGCCCCTGCCCGACGCCACCCTCCCGAAGGGCATGGTCGGCCCCGCGGCCGCCCTCGTCGCGCTCGGCCTCGGGCTGACGGTGTTCGCCGGCCCGCTGTACGGGTACGCCGAGCGGGCCGCCGCGGCGCTGGCCGACCGCGACGTGTACGTGCAGTCCGTGCTGCCCGACGGTGGCCGGGGTGAGGGCGAGTCGGCGGACGCCGCCCGGGCGGAGGCGGACGGATGAGCCTGCACCCGCGCCGGCGGCGGCTCGCCGCGCAGTGGCCCACGATGCTCTGGCTGGTCGTCGTCTGGGTGCTGCTGTGGGGCGACCTGACCGTCGCGAACGTCCTCGCCGGCGCCGTCGTGGCCGTCGCCGTGACCGGCGCGCTGCGGATGACCCCGATCGACTTCCACGGCCGGCTCCGTCCGTGGGGGCTGGTCGTCCTCGTCGCGCGGTTCGCCGGGGACCTGCTGGTCGCGTCGGTCGAGGTGTCGTGGCTCGCGCTGCGCCCGCGGCACACGCCGCGCGGCGCGGTGATCGGCGTGCAGCTGCGCAGCCACTCCGACCTGTACCTCACGATGACGGCCGAGCTGTGCTCGCTGGTGCCGGGGTCGCTCGTCGTGGAGGCGCACCGGCTCACCGGCATGCTGTACCTGCACGTGCTCGACGTCGAGCAGTCCGGCGGCGTGGAGGCGGCGCGGCAGGCGGTGCTGGACCAGGAGGAGCGCGTGCTGCGGGCGTTCGCGTCGGACTCCGAGCTGCGCGACGCCGGCCTCGACCCGCACCCGCGCCGGACGACCCGGCGCCCGGCACCCCGGACGGAGGTGGGCGCGTGACCGTCGTGTACCTGCTGTGCGCCGCGCTGCTGACCGTCGCCGGCGCCCTGGCCCTGATCCGCGCGGAGCGCGGCCCGTCGATGCTGGACCGCACGGTCGCGCTCGACATCGTGGTGACCGTCGTGGTCGCGGCCGTCGCGCTCTACGCGTCGATCGACCGGCGCACCGACGTGGTGCCCGTGCTCGTCGTGCTGTCCCTCGTCGGGTTCGTCGGCTCGGTGACCATCTCGCGGTTCGCGTCCGTGGAGCCCGAGGGCGAGGGGCGCGTGCGCAGCCGCGAGGAGATCGCGCAGGAGGAGGCCGAGCGCATCCGCGCCGAGGAGGAGGCCGAGGAGCAGCGCCGCCGGCGCCGCGCCCAGGAGGCGGACGCGCAGGTGGTGCACGACGAGGCGGCGCACGGGCACGAGGACCACGCCGACGACGAGCGCCAGGGGAGCGGACGATGAGCGCGGACACCGTCGCGGACGTCGTGGCGGCGGTCTGCCTGATCGGCGGTGCGCTGCTGGCGCTCGCGGCCGGCGTCGGCGTGCTGCGGTTCCCCGACCTGCTGTCCCGGATGCACGCCGGCACCAAGCCGCAGGTGCTCGGGCTCGTGCTGGTGCTCATCGGGCTGTCGCTGCGGCTGCGGTCCGGCGGCGCGGTGTGGGCGCTGATCCTGGTGGCGCTGTTCCAGATGCTCACGGCGCCCGTCGCGGCCCACCTGGTCGGGCGGGCGGGCTACCGCACGGGCAAGGTGCGCCGCGACCTGCTCGTCGTCGACGAGCTCACCGAGGCGCAGGAGCGCGCGTCGGAGCGCGAGGGGACGCAGGACGGGGACGAGGACGACGACCACGACGACGCGCACGGTGCCCCGGGCGCGTCCGGCCGCCGGGGCTGACCCCGGCGGCGGGCGTCCGGTGCCCGCCCCGGCGGTGTGCCGTCACCGGCGGAACAGCGCCGCCCAGAGGAAGTCCTCGCCGAACGTCGCCGGGTCGCCGGACCGCATGCGGCGCAGCTCCACCTCGTCCAGCCAGCCGAACGCGCGCCGCAGGTCGTCGGCGCCGTAGGCGAGCCCACCGCCGAGCCCGCCCTCGCGGTACAGGTCGGCGTCGTCCGCCTCGGTGCCGCCGCGCCCGTCGTGCCCGGTCGCGAAGCAGGCCAGGCCGAACCGCCCGCCGGGGCGCACCGTCCGCTCCAGCAGCCCGCGGTACGTCAGCCGGCGGTGCGGCGGCAGGTGGTGGAAGCAGCCGGAGTCGTAGACCAGGTCGTACTGCTCCGCCGGCGGCTGCCACGTGAGGACGTCGGCGCGGGCGAACCGGACGTCGACGCCGGCCTCGTCGGCCCGCTCCCGTCCCCAGTCCAGCGCCGCCTGCGAGAGATCGAGCGCGTCGACGGTGCAGCCCTGCTGCGCGAGCCAGACGGCGTTGCGGCCGGGCCCGCAGCCGAGCTCCAGCACCCGGGTGCCCGGACCGAGGGGCAGCCGGCCGTCGGCGTGCCACGCCACCAGGCTCTCGTCCGGGGCCCAGCGGAAGAACGGCACGCCCCGGCCGCGGTCGGCGTAGAACCGGTCCCAGAAGTCCGCGCCGCCCCGGTCCGACCACCGGTCGGCCTGCTCGGCGAACAGGTGGTCCATGAGGTCGAGCACGTCGTCGACGGTCTGGACACAGCGGCGTGCGGGCCGGGCTGGCGTCGCGGGCATGGCGGGCTGACCTGCGCATTCGTCGGCGAGCGGGACGCTCGAGCCTAGCGGGGCGCAGGTCGGCCGGAGGGGGACCTCCGTGCCTGGTCAGGCGTGCGGCAGGTGCCGGTTCCTGTCGACGCGCTGCACGAACTTCTTGGTCCCGCGCGTGGCGAACACCCGCGCCAGCGTCACGGCGCCGGCGGTGATCACGGAGGCCGCGACCACCTCGCCGATGCGGATGTCGTCGGCGTCGTCCTCCGGCTTCGGCGGCTTGTGGCCGACGGCGGCCTTCCAGGCGGCGTCCACGGCCTTCCCGGCGAGCCACGCGACCGCGCCCGCCACCACCAGGCCGGTGATCTTCGCGAACGTGGACTGGGTCTCCTCGTCGGCCACGGTTCCTCCTGCTGCGTCGGTGCGGTGTCGTGCGGGCGCGTGCGTGCTGCGCCCCACGCTAGCCCCGCGGGTGCCGCACCGCAGGTCACCCGGGCGCACGCAGTCGCGCGGGGGCGGCGGCTGGGGGCGTCGGGGACGGCGGTGTAGGGTCGGCCCCGAACGACAGGGGAGCGTCCCGGACCGCCGCCGCGAGGTGGCGCCCGACCGACGCTGAGAGTGCGGACGGAACCGCAGACCCTCGCACCTGATCCGGTTAGCACCGGCGTAGGGAGTCGGGATCTCAGTCGCCTCGTGTCGTCGGCACGGGTGCGGCAGCGCGCGCGGGCGGACGACGCGCGGCGACCCCCTCGGTTGCACATCGAGGAGGACGCATGGCGCGCACGCGCGCAGCACGCCGGACCATCCGGCACACCGCGGCCCTGGGGGTCGCGGCCCTGGCCCTCACGGCCTGCTCGGCCACCGGCGGGTCGCCGTCCGGCGGGTCCGCGGGCGGGGACGGCACGGCGGGCGGGTCGGTCACGCTGGTCACCCACGACTCGTTCCACGTCAGCGACGGGCTGCTCGAGCAGTTCGAGGCGGACACCGGGCTGACCGTCACGCAGGTCGCGCCCGGTGACGGCGGGGCGCTGGTGAACCAGCTCATCTTGACCAAGGACGCCCCGCTGGGCGACGTCGTCTACGGGATCGACAACACGTTCGCGTCGCGGGCGATCGACGAGGGCGTGCTGGAGCCCTACACGTCGCAGGTGCCGGCGGCAGCCGACGCGGAGCCGTACGCCCCCGACGACTCGGGGTCGCTGACCGCCGTCGACCTCGGCGACGTGTGCCTCAACGTGGACCACGCCTGGTTCGCCGACCGGGACGTCCCGGAGCCGGCGACGCTCGCGGACCTGACGGACCCCGCGTACCGGGACCTGACCGTCGTGACGAACGCCGCGACGTCCAGTCCCGGGCTGGCGTTCCTGCTGGCGACCGTCGGGGCGTTCGGCGAGGACGGCTGGCAGCAGTACTGGCGTGACCTCACGGCGAACGGCCTGAAGGTCGCGGAGGGCTGGTCGGACGCGTACTACACCGACTTCTCCGGCGGGGGCGGCGGCGGCTCCCGGCCGATCGCGCTGTCCTACGCGTCGTCGCCGCCCGAGACGATCCCCGAGGGCGGCGGCGAGCCGACCACCGGCGCGCTGCTCGGCACCTGCTTCCGGCAGGTCGAGTACGCCGGCGTCCTCGCGGGCGCGCAGAACCCCGAGGGCGCGCGCCGGCTGGTGGACTGGCTGCTGTCGGACGCGGTGCAGGCCGACATCCCCGGGTCGATGTACATGTACCCGGTGAGCTCGGCGGTGGACCTGCCGGAGGACTGGGCGCAGTGGGCGCCGCTGGCCGACGAGCCGTACACCGTGCCGCTCGACGAGATCGCGGCGAACCGGGAGACGTGGGTCCGTGAGTGGACGGACCTGGTGACGGGCTGACGTCGTGACCCGCCCGCTGACGCACCCGTCCCCGACCGGCTCCGGCCGGCCGGGGACGGGGGCGCGCGCGACCCCTCCGGAGGTCCCCGCGCCGCCCCCGGCCGCGCCCACCGCGCCCACCGCCCCCGGACGCGGCTGGGCGGTCGCGCGCGGGACGGCGTGGGCGGTGGCGGCCGCGGTGCCGCTGCTGTTCCTCGGGGTGTTCTTCGCGTGGCCCGTGCTGACGCTCGTCGGGCGCGGCCTCGTCGCCGACGGGTCGCTGGACCTGTCCGGGTTCGCGGAGGTGCTCGGGCGGCCGCGGACCTGGCGGATCGTCGGGCTGACGCTGGCGCAGGCGACCCTCGGCACGGTGATCTCGGTGCTGCTGGGCGTGCCAGGTGCGGCGGTGCTGTACCGCAGCCGGTTCCCGGGGCGGGGGGTGCTGCGCGCGCTCGTCACCGTGCCGTTCGTGCTGCCGACCGTCGTGGTGGGGGTGGCGTTCCGGGCGCTGCTGCGCGACAACGGGCCGCTCGGGTTCCTGCACCTCGACGGGACGTTCGCCGCGATCGTCGCGGCGCTGGTGTTCTTCAACTACGCGGTGGTCGTGCGGACCGTCGGGGGCCTGTGGGAGCGCCTGGACCCGCGGCCCGAGCAGGCCGCCCGGTCGCTCGGCGCGTCGCCCGCGCGCGCGTTCCTCACCGTGACGCTGCCCGCGCTGACCCCCGCCCTCACGTCCGCCGCGTCGCTGGTGTTCCTGTTCTGCGCGACGGCGTTCGGGACGGTGCTGGTGCTGGGCGGGATGCGGTTCGGCACCGTCGAGACGGAGATCTGGATCCAGACCACCCAGTTCCTGGACCTGCGGGCCGCCTCGGTGCTGTCGGTGGTGCAGGTGGTGGTGGTCGTCGCCGCGCTCGCCGTGGCCGGCCGCGCGCGGGCCCGGCGGGAGCGCGCGCTGTCGCTCGTCGACACGCCCGTCCGGGCGGTCGGCCGCCCGCACCCCCTGCCGGCGGTCGTCACGGCGGTGGTGCTGGTGCTGCTCGCCCTGCCGCTCGCCGCTCTGGTGCTCGGGTCGTTGCGCACCGGCGACGGCTGGGGGCTGGACCACTACCGCGCGCTGGGCACCACCGGCGGCCGGAACGCGCTGACGGTCACGGTCTGGGAGGCGCTCGGCAACTCGCTGCGGGTGGCCGTCGACGCGACGGTGCTGGCCCTGGTGGTGGGCTGCCTGGTCGCCCTGCTGGTGTCGCGGCGCCCCCGGCGGCCGGCCGCGCGGCGGGCCGTGGGGGTGCTGGACGGCGTGTTCATGCTGCCGCTGGGCGTCTCCGCGGTGACGGTCGGCTTCGGCGCGCTGCTCACGCTCGGGCACCCCTTCGGCATCGCGACCGACCTGCGCGCCACCGGCGTGCTGGTGCCCGTCGCGCAGGCGGTCGTCGCGGTGCCGCTCGTCGTCCGGACGGTGCTGCCCGTGCTCCGCGCCGTCGACCCGCGGCTCCAGGAGGCGGCCCGGACGCTGGGCGCCGGGCCCGGCCGCGTGCTGGCGACGGTGGACGGGGCGCTCGCGGCGCGCTCCGTCGGCCTCGCGGTGGGGTTCGCGTTCGCGGTGTCGCTCGGGGAGTTCGGGGCGACGTCGTTCCTGGCGCGACCGGACCGCCCGACGCTGCCCGTCGTGGTCTTCCGGCTGATCGGCCAGCCGGGTGCGGACAACTACGGCATGGCGCTGGCGGCCGGGGTCGTGCTGGCCCTGCTGACGGCGGGGGTGATGGCGGCCGCGGAGCGGCTGCGCGGGCCGGTGGGAGGAGAGCTGTGACGGACGGGCTGGCGGTACGGGACCTCGAGGTGCGGTACCCGGGGGCGACGCGGGGCGCGGCCGGGGTGACGGCGGTCGCGGGGGTCGACCTGGACGTGCCGCAGGGGCAGGTGCTCGCCCTGCTGGGCCCGTCGGGCTGCGGGAAGTCGTCGCTGCTGCGCGCCGTGGCCGGGCTCGAGCCGCCGACGGCCGGCCGGGTGCTGTGGGACGGGCAGGACCTGGCGTCCGTGCCGGTGCACCGGCGGGGGTTCGGCCTGGTGTTCCAGGACGGTCAGCTGTTCCCGCACCGCGACGTCGCCGGCAACGTCGGGTACGGGCTGCGGGACGTCGGCCGCGCCGAGCGCACCGCCCGGGTGGCGGAGCTGCTGGACCTCGTGGGCCTGCCCGGCTACGGCCCGCGGCCGGTGGCGACGCTCTCCGGCGGGGAGCGGCAGCGGGTCGCCCTCGCGCGGTCGCTGGCCCCGCGCCCCCGGCTGCTCCTGCTGGACGAGCCGCTCTCGGCCCTCGACCGGTCGCTGCGCGAGCGGCTCGCCGACGACCTGCGGCGGGTGCTGGTGACCACCGGGACGACCGCGCTGTTCGTCACGCACGACCAGGACGAGGCGTTCGCCGTGGCGGACCGGGTCGCGGTGATGGCGGCCGGCCGGCTGCTGCAGGTCGCGCCGCCGGAGGAGCTGTGGCACCGGCCCGCCGGGCGGGAGGTCGCGGAGTTCCTGGGGTACCGGACGTTCCTCGCCGCCGCGGACTGGGGCTCGGCGGCCCCGCCGGCCGACGGCCCGCTGCTGGCGGGGACGCTCGCCGTGGCGCCGGGCGGCTGGCGCGTGCTGGCCCCGGGGGAGTCCGCGGGGGAGGGCGCTCCGGTGCGGGACGCGCGGGTCACCGGGCGCCGCTCCCGCCGCGGTCGCCTGGAGCTCGTCGCGGTCATCGAGCCGGAGGGCGTGGCGGTGGCCGCGACGCCGGCGCACGGCCCCGCACCCGCGGACGGCGCGCGCGTGCGGGTGGCGGCCGACGAGGGGTCGGTGGCGGTGCTCGGCGGCTGACGTGCACCGGTCCCGGACGCGTGGTGGCGCCCGTGGTGGCGCCGGGATTTCCTGTAGTCCCGCTACGGAATCGTGCGGCGGCGCTACCGGGCGGTAGCGTCACGCCATGCCGTGGCTGGAGATCATCGGGTGGACCGGGTCGGTCCTCGTCGTCGTGTCCCTCATGCAGGCCCGCGTGCTGCGGTTCCGGTGGATGAACTTCGCCGGCTCCGTGGTCGCCGCCGGCTACAACGCCGTGGTCGGGATCTGGCCGTTCGCCGCCATGAACGGCGTCATCGCGGTCATCGACGCCTACTGGCTGTGGCGGCTCACCCGCGAGCGGCACGACGCGGACGTCTACCAGGTGGTGCCCGTCGGCCCGCGCGACGACTACCTGCGGCACGTGCTCGGCGTGCACGCCGCCGACATCGCCCGGTACTACCCGTCGTTCGCGCTCGACGACCCGGGCGCGCGGTGGGCGTACCTCGTGCTGCACGGCGACGAGACGGTCGGCGTCGTCGTCGTGCGTGACGCCGGCGAGGGGGTCGGCGAGGTGCAGCTCGACTACGTGACGCCCCGGTTCCGCGACTTCGCGCCCGGCGAGTTCGTGTACCGCCGCAGCGGGGCGTTCGCGGGCGCTGGCCTGCGCTCCCTGGTGGTCGTCGACGACGCGCAGGACTCCGGCGACTACCTCCGCCGCGTCGGCTTCACCCAGGAGGCGGGCCGCTGGCGCCGCGAGGTCGCCCCCGCCACCCCCTGACCCCGCCCGCCCCGCCCCGCCCCATCCCGTCCGGCCCCGTCCGGTCCCGTCCGCCGAGGTCGGCAGTCCCAGGCGAGGTCGGCAGCTCCAGGTGCCGACCTCGCACACGAACTGCCGACCTCGCGGGAGGGGGTGGGCGGCGGTCGGGGCGGCGTGTGCCTAGGATGAGTTCGGACGTCCGAACTTGGAGGTACGGTGACCGCCACACAGGATCGCGCCGCGGTGTCGCGCGGGCGCGTGCTGCCGCTGCTGGGCCCGGCGTTCGTCGCCGCGATCGCGTACGTCGACCCGGGGAACGTCGCCGCGAACCTCACGGCCGGCGCCCGGTACGGCTACCTCCTGCTGTGGGTGCTGGTCGCCGCGAACGCCATGGCCGTGCTGGTGCAGTACCAGTCGGCGAAGCTCGGCATCGTCACCGGGGAGTCGCTGCCGGGGCTGCTCGGCCGGCGGATGCGACGCGGCCCCCGGCTGGCGTTCTGGGCGCAGGCGGAGGTCGTGGCCGCCGCGACGGACATCGCCGAGGTCGTGGGCGGCGCCATCGCGCTGCACCTGCTGTTCGGCCTCCCGCTCGTCGCGGGCGGGCTCGTCGTCGGCGTGGTGTCGATGCTGCTGCTGGCCACGCAGGACCGGTACGGCCAGCGGCGGTTCGAGCGGCTCGTCGTCGCGCTGCTGGTGGTCATCGTCGTCGGGTTCCTCGGCGGCCTGCTGCTGGGGCCGCCCGACCCCGCGGGCATGCTCGCCGGCCTCGCCCCGCGGTTCGCAGGCACCGACTCGGTGCTCCTGGCGGCGTCGATGCTGGGCGCCACGGTGATGCCGCACGCGATCTACGTGCACTCGGCGCTGAGCCGGGACCGGTTCGGCCGGACGCCGGCGCCCGAGCTGCGCGCCGGGCTGCTGCGCGCCACGCGCTGGGACGTGGGCACGGCGCTCGGCGTCGCCGGGACGGTCAACATCGGGCTGCTCCTGCTGGCGGCGGCCAACCTGCGCGGCGTCGAGGGCACGGACACGATCGAGGGCGCGCACGCGGCGATCAGCGGCGCGCTCGGCGGCGGGGTCGGCGTGGTGTTCGCGGTCGGGCTGCTCGCCTCGGGCCTCGCCTCGACGTCCGTGGGCTGCTACGCGGGTGCGGCCGTCATGGAGGGCCTCGTCCACCGCCGGGTGCCGCTGCTGCTCCGGCGCGCGATCACGCTGGTCCCGGCGCTGGTGCTGCTGGCGCTCGGGGCCGACCCGACGTGGACGCTGGTGGTGAGCCAGGTGGTGCTGTCGTTCGGCATCCCGTTCGCCGCGGTGCCGCTGGTGCGGCTCAACCGGGACCGGGGGCTGCTGGGCGCGCACGCCAACGGGCCGCGGCTGCAGGCGGTGCTGGTCGTCGTCGTGGCCCTGGTGGTGGCGCTGAACCTCGCCCTGCTGGTGCTGCTGGCGACGGGGGCCTGAGTAGTCGGAGCGCGACTCCCGGAACCGCGCGCGACCTGCGGCGACGCGGCGACGTCGCCGTTCCCGACCGACCCCGCGGACCCGGTCGGAGGGGCGGACGGGCCCCGGGCGGGTGCCGCGGACGCCGGGCGCGGCGAGATTTTCGGAGCGGCGGTACGGGAATCTATCCGTAGCGGCGCTACCATGAGCGGCGTGACCAGCGGCGACGGGCGGACCCTGCGGGCCGTGGCGACCCGGGCGCGCGTCACGCAGGCCGCGACGCGGCTGTTCCTCGCCGACGGCTACGGCCCCACCACCATCACGGCCGTCGGGCGTGCCGCCGGGGTCGGCGTCCAGACCGTCTACTACTCGTACCCCACCAAGGCGGACATCCTGGTCGGCTGCCTCGACCACGCGGTGGACGGCGCGGACCGCCGGGACGCGCAGCGCGACCTGGCCGACCAGGCCTGGGTCCGCGCGGTCGTCGCCGAGGCAGACCCGGCGCGGCGCGTGTTCCTGCACGTGCGCGGGTTCGCCGAGCTGCTCGGCAGGGCCGCGGGCGTGCAGGACCTCGTGCGCTCCGCCGCCCCGGGCGACGCGGTGCTGCGGGACGCGTGGGAGCGCGACGAGACGCGGCGGCGGGCGGTGCACGGCCTGCTGGTCGACGCGCTGGTGGCCGACGGGTCGCTGCGCCCCGGGCTGGAGCCGCTGCACGCCGTCGACCTGCTCACGCTGCTGCTCGGCCCCGAGCCGTGGAACGCGCTGGTGCGCCGCGGCGGCTGGAGCGCGCTCGCGTGGGCGCGCTGGGCCCACGGCGCGCTGCTCGCGGACCTCGTGCCCTCCCGGTGGGAACCCGGCGCCTGACCGCCGCCGCGCCCCGGGCCCTCACCAGGCCGAGCGGGCGTAGTCCTTGAGGAAGCAGCCGTACAGGTCCTCGCCGGCCTCGCCCCGCACGATCGGGTCGTACACCCGCGCCGCACCGTCCACCAGGTCGAGCGGCGCGTGGAACCCCTCCTCGGCCAGCCGCACCTTCGTGGGGTGCGGCCGCTCGTCGGTGATCCACCCGGTGTCGACGGCGGTCATGAGGATGCCGTCGGCGAGCATCTCGCCCGCGCTCGTGCGCGTCAGCATGTTGAGCGCGGCCTTGCTCATGTTGGTGTGCGGGTGGCCCGGGCCCTTGTAGCCCCGGGCGAACACGCCCTCCATCGCGGAGACGTTGACGACGTACGTCCGGCGCGCCGGCGACGCCGCGAGGGCGGGCCGCAGCCGGCTGATGAGGATGAACGGCGCCGTCTGGTTGCACAGCTGCACCTCGAGCAGCTCCATCGGGTCGACGTCCTCGACCGTCGCGACCCAGGAGTTCGTCTCCGCGACGTCGGGGATCAGGCCGCCGGCGTCGATCGACGTCCCCGCCACCAGCCGCTCGAGGCTCGCCGCCTCCGCGGTGAGGGACTGCGCGGTCAGCGCCTCCGCGGCGGCGCGCCCGGCCCGCTCGATCGCCAGGGCCGGGCTGCTCAGCTCGCTGACCGACCCCGCCAGCGCGCGCGGGTGGGCGTCGCTGGTCCGGCCGAACGTCGTGATCATCCGCGCGGCGTCGGCGTCCAGCGGGGCGTCCTCGGCCTCGGCGATCCGCGCGTACGCCCCCGGCGACCGCCGCACCGTCTGCGCGGCGTTGTTGATGAGGACGTCCAGAGCCCCCTGGGCGGCGACGTGGTCGGCGAGCGCGACCACCTGCGCCGGGTCGCGCAGGTCGATGCCCACGACGTGCAGGCGGTCGATCCAGTCGGCGGAGTCGTCCATCGCGCGGAACCGGCGGACGGCGTCCTGGGGGAACCGGGTGGTGATCGTCAGGTCCGCGCCGTCACGCAGCAGCCGCAGCGCGATGTACATGCCGATCTTGGCCCGGCCGCCCGTCAGCAGCGCGCGGCGGCCGGTGAGGTCCGTGCGCGCGCCCCGCTTGGCGTGGTGCAGCGCGGCGCACTCCGGGCAGAGCTGGTGGTAGAACGCGTCGACCACCGTGTAGTCCTGCTTGCAGACGTAGCAGGCGCGCGGCCGCAGCAGCGTCCCGGCGATCGCGCCGGTGGCCGACGACGTGATCGGGATGCCGGCGGTCTCGTCGTCGATGCGGCCCGGGCTGCCGGTCGCGGTGGCGGCGACCACGGCGGCGTCGGCCTCCGCGACCAGGCGGCGCTTCTCCCCGCGGCGGTGCTTCTTCGCGGCCTTGAACATGGCGGACGCGGCGCGCCGGGCGGCGGCGTGCTGCGGGTGCGTCTGCGGGAGGGCGGCGACCTGGTCGGCCACCCGCAGGAACGTCGCGAACTCCGCGGGGTCGACGCCGGGCACGTCCGCGGCGGGGTCCGTGCCGTCGCCGGGTGCGTCCGGGTGCTGCGGGGGCGTGGTCGTCTGCGCGCTCATAGCGCCGTCCGTCCTCGGGTGGGGGAAGGGCGCCGCGGTCGCGCGGGGGCCCGGAGGATCGTACGCGGCGCGCGCTGCCGGCACCCAGACGGGGCCGTCGTGCCGCCGGGGTCCCGACATCGCGGGCACCGGCCGGGGACCGGCGTGACGCGCCGCCCCCGGGACGGGGGACACTGGGAGGCAGCAACCGTCAGCGCAGCACCACCGCAGCACCACGAGGAGTCACCGTGCCCCAGGGAACCGTCCGCTGGTTCGACGCCGAGCGAGGGTTCGGTTTCCTCGCCCTCGGCGACGACGCCGAGGACCTCTTCGTCCACGCGTCCGAGATCGTCGGCCAGGACGGCACCCGCTCGCTCCGCGAGGGCCAGGCCGTGGAGTTCGAGGTCGGCGAGGGCGACCGCGGTCCGCAGGCCCGGCAGGTGCGGGTGACCGGCGACGTCGCGGCCGACGTGGCGCTCGGGGTGCTGGGCACGGTGGCCTGGTACGAGCCCGCGAAGGGCTACGGGTTCCTCACGCCCGACGGCGGCGACGCGCAGATCTTCGTGCACAGCTCGGCGATCGTCGGGGGCGGCGTGATCGCGGAGGGCCAGCGCGTCGCGTTCCTCGTCGTCGAGGGGGAGAAGGGGCCGCAGGCCGACCACCTGCTGCCGCTCGGCGCGGACGCGGCCGCGGGACCGGGCCGCGCCGTGGCGACGGACGACGGCGCCGACGGCACCGTGACCTGGTACGACGCGGGGAAGGGCTTCGGCTTCATCACCCCCGACTCCGGGGAGCAGGACGTGTTCGTGCACGCGCGCTCGCTGCACGGCGACCTGACCGAGCTCGTCGAGGGCGACCGGGTGAGCTACCGCGCCTCGGAGGGCGAGAAGGGCCTGCAGGCCCAGGGCGTCCGGCTGGTCGGCGGCCCGTCCCGAGGCGGCCGCGGCGGGTCGGACCGGCGCGACCCCGGCCGGGGCCCGGCGCCGGCCCGCGGCCCGCAGCGCGGCGGCCAGGGCGTCGTCGCGCGCTACGACGCGGAGCGCGGCTTCGGGTTCATCACGCCGGACGACGGCGGGCCGGACCTGTTCGTGCACGTGTCGGTCGTGCGGGACGGCGAGGAGCTCTACGAGGGCGACCGGGTGCGGTACCAGGTGCGCCAGAGCGACCGGGGCCCCCAGGCGGACCGGGTCGACCTGCTCTGACCGGTCGGAGGTCACCGGCCCGCCGGGGCGGTGACCTCCTCGGGCACGTGGCGCAGCAGGTCGCCCGGCTGGCAGTCGAGCACCGCGCAGAGCGCGTCCAGGGTGCTGAACCGCACGGCCCGGGCGCGGCCGTTCTTGAGCACGGCGAGGTTCGCCGGCGTGATGCCCACCCGGTCGGCCAGCTCCCCGACGGACATCTTGCGGCGGGCGAGCATGACGTCGACGTCGACCACGATCGGCATCAGATGACCTCGTCGAGCTCGGCGCGCAGCGTGGTGGCGGTGGTGTCGAGCGCGACGGCCTGCGCCAGCAGCGCGCGCATGACGAGGACGACCAGCGCGCCGCCGCCGATGCCGATCGCGACGACGCCGAGGGCCAGCACGATCCCGGGGGGCACGGCCTCGCCCGGTGCGAGCAGGACGCCGAGCAGCACCACGAGGCCGGCGGCGACGGCCAGGGCGCCGATGACGGCGTCGACCCAGCGGAACGCCGAGCGGCTGAACACGGTCCCGGTGCGGACCATGGTCAGCAGCCGCCACAGGCAGACGAGCACGACCTCCACCGTGGCGACGCCGAGCACGCCGATGACGACCACCGGCCAGCGCAGGTGCACGACGTCCGGGCCGCCCTCGGCGATGTCGACGCCGAGCAACGGGATGAGCACGGCCTGGAAGAACAGCATCCCGGCGAGCAGCAGGACGATCACCACCCGCAGGAGGCGTCGGACGAGCTGGGGCATGGCGACTCCTCTCGGTGCCCGACGCGCGTGCCAGGCTATCGACAAACGATAGCATTCGATCGTTGGACGGCGGGGTGGGTGGCCGTGGACGGTGTCGGTGGCCGGGTGTAGACATCGGGTAGCGGCCGGCGAGGGGCGCGACCGTGCGCGAGCGGAGGGGGACGCGGTGGTGACCGAGTTCGTGGACGAGGACCTGCGGGGGGCGCGGTTCGTCCGGAGCACGCTGTCCGGGGCGGTGCTGCGCGGGGTGGACGTGGACGGGGCCGACCTCGACGCGCCGTGGCTCGGCGAGGGGACGTTCCTCGTCAACGGCGTGGACGTGGCGCCGCTGGTGGAGGCCGAGCTGGACCGGCGGTTCCCCGGCCGGGCGCTGCGCCAGGCCGAGGACCCCGAGGGGCTGCGTGCCGCCTGGGCGGCGGTCGAGCGGGCGTGGGACGGGGCCGTCGAGCGTGCCGCCGCGATGCCGCCCGGCACCGTGGACCTGCAGGTGGACGGCGAGTGGTCGTTCTCCCAGACCCTGCGGCACCTGGTGATGGCGACCGACACGTGGTTGCGCGGCGCGGTGCTCGGGATCGAGCGGCCGTACCACCCCGTCGGGCAGCCGAACGTCGAGTACGCCACCGACGGCCACGACCCTGCCGTGTTCTCCGAGGCGTCGCCGACGTTCGAGCGGGTGCTGGCCGTGCGGGCCGAGCGCCAGGCGATGGTCCGCGACCAGCTCGCCTCCGTCACCCCGGAGGACCTGGCCGGCACGCGGCCGAACCCGTGGGGCCCCGACCACCTCGAGACGGTGCTGTCCTGCCTGCACACGATCCTCGACGAGGAGTGGTCGCACCTGCGGTTCGCGCTGCGGGACCTGGACGCGCTCGCAGCGCGCCGCACCGACGCCGACCCGGCCTGACGGCTGGTCCGGACGGGGCGCGGTCGCGCCGGTCCGGCCTCGTCGTGCGCGGTCAGGCGCCGGGCGACGCCGCCGGCCCACCCGAGGCGGTCACGGGCTCCTCGTCCGGCTCGGCCGCGGCCGCGCGCGTCAGCAGCACCCGGCCCACCCCGGCGACGACGAGGCCCGACACGACGACGCTCAGCAGCGCGACCCGCAGGCTCGAGGCGTCCGCGACCACGCCCACCACGGTCGGCGACACCAGGAACCCGACGCGCAGCAGCCAGCTGACGACGGTCAGGCCGACGCCGGCGGGCAGGCCGGGCAGCTCGTCCGCGGTGTGCATGACGGCGGGCACGAGCGTCGCGACGCCGAGACCCGCGAGCGCGAACCCCGCGAGCGTCGTCGCCAGTGACGGCACGGCGAGCATCCCGCCGGCCCCGACCGCGATCGCGAGGCCGCCGACGCGCGCGACGCGCCGCTGCCCGAACCGGTCGACGACCCGGTCTCCGGTGAGCCGGCCGACGGTCATCGCGACCTGGAGGGCGACGAACGCCAGCCCGGCGGCGGCCGCGCCGGTGCCGACCTCCGTGCGCAGGTACAGGGCGCCCCACGAGGACCCGGCGTCCTCGACGAACGCGCCGCAGGCGGCGAGCACGCCGAGCGCGGCGAGCAGGAGGACGGCGTGGCCCGCGACGCGCCCCCGGGGCGCCGGTGCGGGGGCGTCGGCCGCGGGGGCGTCGGCTGCGGACGCGTCGGCTGCGGCGCCGGCCGTGGCCCGCTCGGCGTCCTCGGGCCCGCGCAGCAGGAACCGGTGCGCGACGACGGCGACGACCGCGAACACCGCGGACGTGGTGGCGATGTGCGCGGGCAGCGGCACGTCGAGCCCGGCGGCGGCGGACCCGACCAGCCCGCCGAGCACCGCGCCGACGCTCCACAGGCCGTGGAACGCGTTGACGATGGAGCGCCCGTAGAGCCGCTGCACGCGGAACCCGTGCGCGTTCTGCGCGACGTCGATCACGGCGTCGAGGGCGCCCGCGAGCAGGAGCAGCCCGGCCAGCGCGGCCCAGCTCCCGGCGAGCGGCACGAGCGCCACGGCGACCGCGAGCGTGACCAGGCCGGACGACGCGACGGCGGCCGACCCGAGGCGCTGGATCAGCAGCGGCGCGAGCAGCCCGGCCAGCAGGGCGCCGAGCGGCATCGCGGCGATCGCGGTGCCGAGCGCGGCGTTGCTCAGCCCGAGGTCGGCCTTCACCTCGGGCAGCCGCGGCACGAGGTTCGCGTACAGCACGGCGTTGACCAGGAACACCATCGAGACGGCGACGCGGGCGCGCCGGGCGACCGGCGTCACGACGGCTGCTGAGGGTGCTGCGGGGGAGGCGGGCATGGGGCTCCGGCGGTGGGTCCGGGTGCCGGCGTCGGCGCCCGCGGTCGGGGTGCGTCGTCGAGCGTACACACGATGTGTACGCTCGTACACATGAGCGATCGCGACTACTTCGCCGGCGACCCGCGCACCAACCGCGAGCGGATGCTCGCCGGGGACCTGTACATCGCGGACGACCCGGAGAGCGAGCGCATCGCGCGCCGGGCGACCGTCCTGGTCGAGGAGTACCGGCTCGCCGTGATCGCGGCCGACGACGCCCGCGCCCGCCGCGTGCTGACGGACCTGCTCGGCTCGCTCGGCGAGGGCGCGTTCATCAAGCCGCCGCTCGCCGTCGACTACGGGGAGAACCTCCACGTGGGCGCCCGGACGTTCGTGAACTCCGGCCTCACGGCGCTCGACGTCGCGACGATCACCATCGGCGAGGACTGCCAGATCGGGCCGAACGTGCAGCTCCTGACCCCCACGCACCCCCTCGACCCGCAGCCGCGGCGCGACAAGCTCGAGGCCGCCGAGCCGATCACCCTCGGGGACAACGTGTGGCTGGGCGGCGGCGTCATCGTCTGCCCGGGCGTCACCATCGGCGACGACACGGTGGTCGGGGCCGGCGCTGTCGTCACGCGGGACCTGCCGGCGGGCGTCGTGGCCGTCGGGAACCCGGCGCGCGTGGTGCGCCGCCTCGACGAGCCCCGTGAGCAGGTCTGAGGTGGCCGCCGCCGGGGAGCCCCGCAGGCGCCGGCACGACCCCGACCGGCGCGACCGCATCGTCGAGGCGTGCCTCGAGGTCATCGGCGCGGAGGGCGTCGCGGGCACCTCGGCCCGCCGGATCGCGGCCGCCGCGGACGTCCCGCTCGGCTCGATCACCTACCACTTCGCCGACGTGGACGCGCTGCTGCACGAGGCGTTCGAGCGGTTCGCGACGCGCGTCAGCGACCGCTTCGAGGCGGCCATGTCCGGCGCCGCGACCCTCGACGAGGCGCGCGCCGCCGTCGTCCGGCTCATCGCCTCGGACGTGCTCACGGACCCCCGCGAGCTCGTGCTGACCCATGAGCTGTACACGCTGGCCTCCCGCGACCCGCGGTACCGGCGCCTCACCCACGCCTGGATGGCCCGCAGCCGCGCCGCGCTCGAGCGGCACTTCGACCCGCCGACCGCCCGGCTGCTGGACGCGCTCATCGAGGGGCTGTCCATCCACCGCGCGCTGGACACCGAGCCGCACGACATCGCCGAGGTGGAGCGCGCGGTGGCGTTGGTGACCCGGAGGCCGGCTCCTCCCGCGGGGTGACGCCGACCGGACCCTTCGGTGGTGCCGGGCGGGTGGGAGGACCGGCCCGGGAGCCGATGCCCCGGGGTGCCGCCGCTTCCTAGCGTCGAGGGCATGACGAGCCTGACCAGCGACAGCGTCCCCACCCACCGCTCGAGCACGCGGCGGCACGCGGCCACGCTCGCCCTCGCCGCCCTCGCGGTGGTCGTCGCCGCGGGGCTCGCGCTGCAGGGGTTCGGGCCGGGTGGCGGGCGCGGCGCCGGCACCTCGCAGAACGGCTGGCCCGAGATCACGTCCGGCGACGACCCCCGACTCGTGCGCCTCCCCTGGGTGACGGGCCGGGTCCTGGGCGGCGACGTCGCCACCGTCCTCGGGTACGTCGCCGAGCGGTTCGACGCCGAGGTGGAGCCCGTCGACGCCGACGCCTCGTGGGGCTGGGCCCACCGCCCGGTCCGCGGCCGGGAGGTCCTGTCCAACCACGCCTCCGCCACGGCGATCGACCTCAACGCCCCGCTCCACCCGATGGGCGTGCGCGGCACGTTCACGGACGAGCAGGTCGCGGCGATCCGGTCGATCCTCGCGGACGTCGCGCCCGCGGTCGCGTGGGGCGGCGACTACGCCGACCGGCCCGACGAGATGCACCTGGAGATCGTCGGGGACACGGACGTGGTGGCGGAGGTCGCGGCGCGGCTGCGGGGGTGAGCGCGCGTCAGTGGGATCCGGGCGGGCTCGCAGAGTGGTGGCTCTGAGGCTCGCGGGCGACAGGCCTGCCTCACGCTCTCGGACGGCTCTGCGGCGAGAGCCGTGGGCGCCATCTGGGGCTGTTTGTTCGTGGAGGCGGCGAGTGGGCTGGTACTGCAACACCTACTGCAAAACACGTGTCGCAGTAGGTGTTGCAGTGGCGTGTCACGTCAGTCGCCACGCTGCGCGGGGGTCTTTGGGTGACTGACCTTCCCACGTCACGAGGCCGGCGTCCTGCAGACGCTGAAGGTTCCGAGATGCGGTCGGCCTCGTGACGCCCACGGCGTCGGCCACCTGACCTGTGCCCAGCGGCCGCCCCGCGCGGCGCATCAGGTCGAGGATCTTCAGCGCGCCCGACGGCAGCGCGCTGCGGATCTCCGGCGCGAGAGCATCGGAGAAGAAGAGGGTCAGCTGCACGGATGCGGCGGTCTGCGTGTACAGGGGGTCGGTCAGCCCCCGGGCGCGCATCTCTCCGAAGATGCGTCTGATCCCCTCTCCGAGCTCTTGGGCGATCCCAAGGTCCGAGCACACTCGCGCGAGCCGGGGATTACGCGCATACCGGTTGATGTCGAGTGGCCGGGTGGGGTCCACGAGCCCGGGGAAGCGGCCAGGACTCGCGATCTCGAGCCGATTGGGGAAGATCTCCACCCGGACGTGATCACCGGCCATGCTGTAGGAGCGGTGCAGTACCGCGTTGACGAGCCCTTCGAGCCATGCATCTCGCGGCACCACAGGGACTGCTTCGAACCTCCCGCTGGTCCCCAGGGCGCGACGGTCCGGGATCATCGTCTCGATGATCTGCGCGGCGTCCGTGATCTGTCGCGGGATCGACCCTTCGCAGCGGATGTCGGCCGCGTCCTCGAGTGTCAGGCCAGAGCCTGCCCCTCGCTCGACGCCGCGATAGCGGAGGATGCGGACGTGTGCGTTCGGGAACAGGTCCTGGGGGTGGTTCGCGAAGAGGAGATACGCAGCAACGGTCAGGCGATCATCGCGGGTGAGCAGCCCTCGGGCACGGAGCATCGACTCCGGGGACGACGAGCCGATCGCCTCCTGGTACGCCGCCACCTCAGCAGCGTCGAGGTCCTCGGTCCGGGCGTCGACGGCTGTTCCATCGAAGGGCGCGCCACCGCGGTCGTACTCCAGCTCCTGACGCTGCGCGAAGCCCAGCTTCCGAGACTCGTCTCCGACGCGCAGGTAGCAGTCGCCGCTCGTCGTCTCGTGGACGCGGTCGCCCGGGTCCACCCGGAGCACGAGCAGGGTCTTCCCTTCGGGTGTGCTGAGCTGATCCGCCCGGACGCGAACAACAGGCTGGGTGAAGTCCTGGGCCGCTTGGCGTAGGTCGTTGAGGCGGGCAGCTGCGACACCGTCCACCGATCCTGAGTGGAGGCCCACGACGATGCAGCCGCCCTCCGCGTTGGCGAATGCAACGAGAGGGACGGCCAGGTCCCGCGGCGAGATTCGCCCCGACTTGCGCTCGAACCACTGACCTTCTGGCAGCGCGAGCAGGAGATCGACCGCTTCTTCGACGGGCTGCGCCAGGGCTTGGTCGACTTCGGCGGCGTACATGAATCTACTGTAACACTTTTACAGTACCTACGAGGCGCGAGGAAAGTTGGCAGAGGGCGGGCGCCGGGAATGCTCGGCCGCTCCCCAGGGTTGAGCCAGGTGGACTCAAGTCCGCCCGCCCCGAGTTGCCACAGCGCCCGGGCCGGCGCAGACTTGAGTGCAGCAGGCTCAAGGCGACCGGCCCCGCTCCGGGGTGCGCGGCGCCGGACCCACGCAGCACGACGAAGGAGCGACAGACATGGCACGAGCAGTCGGCATCGACCTGGGCACCACCAACTCCGTGGTCGCCGTCCTCGAGGGCGGGGAGCCCACGGTCATCGCCAACGCGGAGGGCGCCCGCACGACCCCGTCGGTGGTCGCGTTCTCGAAGACCGGCGAGGTCCTCGTCGGTGAGGTCGCCAAGCGGCAGGCCGTCACGAACGTCGACCGCACCATCGCGTCCGTCAAGCGCCACATGGGCACGGACTGGACGACCGAGATCGACGACAAGAAGTACACCGCGCAGGAGATCTCCGCCCGCGTGCTCGGCAAGCTCAAGCGCGACGCCGAGGAGTACCTGGGCGAGCCCGTGACCGACGCGGTCATCACCGTCCCGGCGTACTTCAACGACGCCGAGCGCCAGGCGACGAAGGACGCGGGCCAGATCGCCGGCCTCAACGTCCTGCGCATCGTCAACGAGCCGACCGCGGCGGCCCTGGCCTACGGCCTGGAGAAGGGCAAGGAGGACGAGCTGATCCTCGTCTTCGACCTCGGCGGCGGCACGTTCGACGTCTCCCTGCTCGAGGTGGGCAAGGACGACGACTTCTCGACCATCGAGGTCCGGGCGACCTCCGGCGACAACCGCCTCGGCGGCGACGACTGGGACAGCCGGATCGTCGACTGGCTGGTCGGCCAGGTGAAGAACTCGACCGGCGTCGACCTGGCGAAGGACAAGATCGCCGTCCAGCGCCTGCGCGAGGCGGCCGAGCAGGCCAAGAAGGAGCTGTCGTCCGCGACCAGCACCAACATCAGCCTGCAGTACCTCTCGATGAGCGAGAACGGCCCCATCCACCTGGACGAGAAGCTCACCCGGGCGCAGTTCCAGCAGATGACGGCCGACCTGCTCGAGCGGACCAAGGCGCCGTTCCACGCGGTCATCCGCGACGCGGGCATCAAGGTCTCGGACATCGACCACGTGGTGCTCGTCGGCGGCTCCACCCGCATGCCGGCCGTGGCCGACGTCGTGCGCGAGCTGACCGGCGGCAAGGAGCCCAACAAGGGCGTCAACCCGGACGAGGTCGTGGCCGTCGGCGCCGCGCTGCAGGCCGGCGTCATCAAGGGCGACCGCAAGGACGTCCTGCTGATCGACGTGACCCCGCTGTCCCTCGGCATCGAGACCAAGGGCGGCGTGATGACCAAGCTCATCGAGCGCAACACGGCCATCCCGACCAAGCGCAGCGAGATCTTCTCGACCGCCGAGGACAACCAGCCGTCCGTGCTGATCCAGGTGTTCCAGGGCGAGCGTGAGTTCGCGCGGGACAACAAGCCGCTCGGCACGTTCGAGCTGACCGGCATCGCGCCGGCCCCGCGCGGCGTCCCGCAGATCGAGGTCACCTTCGACATCGACGCGAACGGCATCGTGCACGTGTCCGCCAAGGACCGCGGCACCGGCAAGGAGCAGTCGATGACGATCTCCGGCGGCTCCGGCCTGCCGAAGGACGAGATCGACCGCATGGTCAAGGAGGCCGAGGCGCACGCCGCCGAGGACAAGAAGCGTCGTGAGGAGGCCGAGACCCGCAACTCCGCGGAGCAGCTCGTCTACTCCACGGAGAAGCTGCTCGCCGACAACGACGACAAGCTGTCCGACGACGTGAAGACCGAGGTGAAGTCGGCCGTCGACGACCTGAAGAAGGCGCTCGAGGGCGAGGACGTCGCGGAGGTCCAGGCGAAGCAGGCCGCCCTGGTGACCGCCAGCCAGAAGATCGGCGAGGCGCTGTACTCCGCGAACCAGCAGGCCCCCGCGGGCGACGCCCCGGCGGACGGCGCGGCCGACTCCGGCGCGTCGGCGCAGGACGACGACGTGGTGGACGCCGAGATCGTCGACGACGAGGGTGACAAGAAGTGACCGACGAGCCGACCCCGCAGGGGCGTGACCCGGAGGACGCCCCGCGCGTGACCGACAAGCGCCGCATCGACCCGGAGACGGGCGAGCTGCGCGAGCCGACGCCCGAGGAGGCGGTCCTGGCCGAGGCCGAGGAGGCCGCGACCGCCGCCGAGGAGGCCGTGGTGCTGGAGGGGCTGGTCGAGGCGCAGAAGCTGGCGGCCGAGCGGCTGGACGAGCTCCAGCGCCGGAATGCCGACTACTACAACCTCGAGCAGCAGTACTCGGCGTACGTGAAGCGGTCGAAGTCCGAGGCCCTCGCGGCCCGGGACCAGGGCGTGGCCGCCGTCGCCGAGGCGCTCATCAGCGTGCTCGACGACATCGAGCTGGCGCGCCAGCACGGCGACCTGGTCGGCCCGTTCGCGTCGATCGCGGAGAAGCTCGAGGGCACCCTCGGGCGGTTCGGGATCGAGCGCTACGGCGCGGCCGGCGAGCCGTTCGACCCGACGGTGCACGAGGCGCTCATGCACGGGCACTCGGCCGACGTCTCCGAGCCGACCGTGCAGCAGGTGCTGCAGCCGGGCTACCGCATGGGCGAGCGCATCATCCGCGCCGCCCGGGTGGCGGTCGTCGACCCGGAGGCGTGACGAGCAGGATGAGGGCCCGGCCGCGTGACCGCGCGGCCGGGTCCCGCCCGGCCCGGGCCCTGACGCGGGCCCGGACCGGTGGAGCAGAGCGGAGGGAGGCGTCGTGAGCGGGCAGGACTGGCTGGAGAAGGACTTCTACGCCGTGCTGGGCGTCCCCAAGGACGCCGACGCGGCCGCGATCAAGAAGGCGTACCGCAAGCTCGCCCGCACCATGCACCCGGACCACAACCCCGGGGACGCGGTCGCGGAGGCCAAGTTCAAGGAGGTCGGCGAGGCGTACGCCGTGCTGTCCGACCCCGAGCAGCGGCAGCAGTACGACCAGCTGCGGGCCATGGCCGGCGGTGCGCGGTTCCGCGCGGGTGCCGGTGGCCCGGGTGGCGCGCAGGCGGGCGGGTTCGAGGACCTGTTCGGCGGCGTGTTCACCGGCGGCGGTGGGTCGCGCGTGCGGTTCCCGCAGGGCGGCGGCGGTGCGGCGGGCGGCGGCGCGGGCGGTGCCGGCGGGTTCGAGGACCTGCTCGGCGGGCTGTTCGGCGGCGGCGGGTTCGGCCAGGCCCGCACGGCGCGCCGCGGCGCGGACCTGTCGGCGGTCACCACGCTGCCGTTCCGGCAGGCCGTCGAGGGCTCGACCGTGGCGCTCGGCGTCGAGGGACGCACCGTCAAGGCGCGCATCCCCGCCGGCGTCCGCGACGGCCAGAAGATCCGGCTGCGCGGCAAGGGCCGGCCCGGCGAGCACGGGGCGCCCCCCGGCGACCTCGAGGTCACCGTGCGGGTCACGCCGCACCCGGTGTTCGCGCTCGACGGCAACAACCTGCGGGTGACGCTGCCGGTCGCGTTCGACGAGGCCGCGCTCGGCGCCGAGGTGCCCGTGCCGACGCTCGACGGCGGCACCGTGCGGCTGAAGATCCCGGCCGGCACGCCGTCCGGGCGGACGCTGCGGGTCAAGGGCCGCGGCGTCACGACGTCGTCCGGCACGGGGGACCTGCTGGTCACCGTGCAGGTGGTCGTCCCGCAGCG
Organism: Cellulomonas sp. ES6; assembly: GCF_030053835.1. Taxonomy (NCBI): domain Bacteria; kingdom Bacillati; phylum Actinomycetota; class Actinomycetes; order Micrococcales; family Cellulomonadaceae; genus Cellulomonas; species Cellulomonas sp. ES6. Next base: position 2,586,538 of record NZ_CP125655.1, read on the forward strand.
GCTCAGCGCCGCGGCGAAGGAGGCCGTGCAGGCGTTCGGCATCGCGACGTCCGGCGAGGACCCGCGCGCCGAGCTGCTGGCGCGCGCCCAGGAGTGAGGCACCGCCGGGCGACCGGGGCCTGACGGTCCCGGTCGCCCGGCGCACGACGGCAGGAGGTGGTGGGGATGGTCTCGGAGGACGCGCAGGTCTACGTGATCTCGGTCGCCGCCGAGCTCGCCGGCATGCACCCGCAGACGCTCCGGCAGTACGACCGGCTCGGCCTCGTGCAGCCCGGCCGCACGCGCGGCCGCGGGCGGCGGTACTCCCTGCGGGACATCGCCACGCTGCGCGAGGTGCAGCGGCTCTCCCAGGAGGAGGGCGTCAACCTCGCCGGCATCAAGCGCATCCTGGAGCTCGAGTCCCAGGTCGAGCGGCTGCGCCGGCAGGTCGAGTACCTGCGGGCGTTCGCCGAGCCCGGTCGGCGCGTGTTCACCGCCCACCCCTCGGGCGACGTCGTGGCGATGGGGCCGCTCGGGCGCAGCCAGCGCCGGTCCGCCGAGCCCGCCGCGGAGGACCCGCGAGCCGCCGGCGCGCGCGGGGCGATCGTGCTCTGGCGGCCCTCCGGGCGCTGACGCGCGACGTCGCCCGGCGCGCGCCGGGCGACGTCGCCTACCGTGGCAGGCGACGGGCCGGACGGACGAGGCGGGCACGATGCGAGGCAGGACCCCGGCGGCGGGCGCCGCGCTGCTGCTGGCGGCGGTCCTGACGCTGCTCGGGTCCGGGCCGGCGGCCGGGAGCCCCGGCGGGCCCGGCGCCCCCCGCGACGCCGCGGTGGTCGCCGCCCGGCCGGCCGCGGCGACGACCGTGGACGGCGGCGGTCCGGCGGCGGACGGCGGGGGGTCCGGCGCTGACGCCGCGGCGCCCGAGCAGCCCGTCCCCACCCCGACGCCGACACCGACACCGGTGCCGACCACCGCGCCCGTGCCGACGCCCGACCCCACGCCGTCGCGCGCGCCGCAGCCGGAGCCGCGCCCGACGACCACGCCGACCCCCGTGCCGGAGCCGACCCCCGTCGCGCCGGGGACGCCGTCGCCCGCTCCGACGCCGACGTCCGTGGCACCCGGCGGGTCCGGGACGGACGACGACCGGCCCGCGCCCGGCCGGCGCCCCGCCACACCGCCCGCGGTCACGACCGCGACGACGCCGTGGGGGCAGCTGCTGGGCGCGCTGGCGGTCGTCCTCGCGGGTGCCGTCGCGGTCGTCCTGGTCTCCGCGCGCCGTCGGGCGGCTGCGGCCGCCGCCGCTGCCGCCGCGGCACCGCACGGGCCCGCGGCGGACCCGGACGCGGCGGGAGGCGGGAGCGCGGCCGCCGACCCCCCGGGGCCGGAGGAGGTGCTGCGCCTCATGGTCACCGCCGGCGAGGCGATGATCGACGCCGGCCACACCGTCTCCTCCGTCGCGGAGGCCCTCGACGACATCGCCGTCGCGCACGACGTCCGCGGCGCCGAGGTCGTCGTGCTGCCCACGGCGCTGCTCGTGTCGGTGCCGCAGGGGTCCGCCGTCGCCACCGCCGTGGTGTCGACGGGGCGTCGCCCGCTCGACCTGTACCAGGTGGACGACCTGGCGGACGTGCTGCGCGACGCCGCCGCGCCCGCGGACGCCGGCCCCCGCCCGACGCCGGGGTCGCTGATCGGCCGGATCGCGGACCTGCGCGCCGCGCCGCGGCCGTTCGGGCCCGTGGCCCGGCTCGCGGGCTACCTGCTGCTGTCCGTCGGCCTCGCCGCGCTGCTCGGCGGGTCCTGGGTGGACCTGCTCGTCGCCGGCGGGCTGGGCGTGGCCGTCGGCGCGGTGCAGCTCGCCGTGCCGCCGCTGTCCAGCGGCCCCCAGGTGGCGCTGACCATCGCCGCGGCGTTCGGGGTGGCGCTCGCGGTGCTGCTGCTCGCCCGCGTGGTGCCCGGCCTCGGCGTGCTGCCGTCCGTCGTCGCGCCGCTCGCGCTGTTCCTGCCGGGCGGCCTGCTCACCACCGGGGTGATCGAGCTCGCGGCGGGCCAGATGCTGTCCGGCGGCGGGCGGCTCGCGGCGGGCACCATGCAGCTCGCGCTGCTGGCCGGCGGCATCGTCGGGGCCGGCGCCCTCGTCGGCATCCCCGAGCTCGACCTCACCGCGTCGTCCCAGCCGCTCGGCCCGCTCGCGCCGTGGGCGGGGGTCGTGCTGTTCGGCGTCGGGACCGTCGTCTTCCGGTGCGCCCGGCCGCGGACCACCGGCTGGGTCGTCCTGGTGCTCGCGGTCGCCTACGGCGCGCAGGTGGTCGGCGGGACGCTGCTCGGCGGGGTGCTGTCCGCGTTCGTGGGTGCGCTCGTCATGACGCCGGTGGCGCTCGCGGTCGCGCGGTTCCCGTCCGGCCCGTCGCCGCTCGTGTCGTTCCTGCCGGCGTTCTGGATGCTCGTCCCCGGTGCGCTGGGCCTCGTGGGCGTCGCGACCCTGCTCGACGGCGGCAGCGGGGCCCTGTCCACCCTCGTGTCGACGGCGTCCACGATGCTCGGCATCGCGCTCGGGGTGCTGCTGGGGCTGTCGGCCTCGCGGGCGCTGCCCGGCCTGCCGCACCGGCGCGGCGGCGACGGCCTGCCGGGCACGGCGGTCGTGGGGCGGCGGGTGCCCGTCGCGGCTGCGGGAGCCTCCGCGCCCGGTGCCGGTGCACGCGCGGCCGACCGCGCGGCCGACCAGGCGGACGACGGGGTGGCGGCTGACCGGGCGGGCGGCGGGGGTGTCGCGGACGCCGACCGCCGCGGTGCGTCGCCGGGCACCGACCCCGCCGCGCCGCCCGCCCCCGACACTCCGCGGATCTGACCGCCCCGCCGCCGGTCGGCCGGGGGTGTTCGGATCCGTTCGTGCGGGCGCGCCGGGCGTGTCCGTGCGAACGGATCCGAACGCGGCCAGGGGGTGGGGGGAGGGGGTCGGGGCACGCGCGCGTCCGGTCCGCGACACGCCGACGGGCGCGACACGCCGGACCCGGATCACGTCCGCGGCGGGCGTGCGCGTCGTCGTCCACAGGTGGACCCGGGTGTGGGTGACCTGGGGACGACGAGGGGCTCGCTGTGGACGACGCAGCAGGTCCCGCGGGTCGCCGTCGGGCGGGCTGTGTGTCAGTGGTCGGTCGTAGCCTGTGGATGAAGCCGGACACCACGACTCCGTGCACAGCCTGTGGAGAACGACACGCGTGTAACACCAGCACTTGTGGTCCCTTGCCGGACGCACCACTAGGTGTAGTGTTCTGACTCGCCGCTCGACGCGGGGCCCCGGCCACCGGGAGACCCGCCGACGCGGCCCAGGACGAGCACCACCAGCAGTGCGGGGCGGGCGCGGGGGCGCACGTACCAGCGAGGCCTTTCACACCGGGGAGACACGATGACCATCACCGTCTACAGCAAGCCGTCGTGCGTCCAGTGCAACGCGACGTACCGCGCCCTGGACAAGGCCGGGCTGGAGTACGAGGTCGTCGACATCACCGAGGACGCCGACGCGCGTGACTACGTCATGTCGCTCGGCCACCTGCAGGCGCCCGTCGTCGTGGCGGACGGCCACCACTGGTCGGGCTACCGCCCCGACCAGATCAAGGCGATCGCCGACCGCGCCGCGGTCTCCGTCGCCTGACGTCGCCGCCCGCCGCCCGCTGACCCGGGCGGCCCGGCCGCGACCCTGCACGATCCACGATCCGACCGGGGCGAGGGGGATCGACGAGCGATGAGCTCACTGGTCTACTTCTCCAGCGTCTCGGAGAACACACGCCGATTCGTCGACAAGCTGGACATCGACGCCGCGCGCATCCCGCTCCGCCCCTCCGAGCCGTTCCTCCGCGTCACCGACCCCTACGTGCTGGTGGTCCCGACGTACGGCGGCGGCAACGAGGGCGGCGCGGTGCCGCGGCAGGTCGTGAAGTTCCTCAACGACGCATCGAACCGTTCCCTCATCCGCGGCGTCATCGCGGCGGGGAACACCAACTTCGGCGCTGCCTACTGCATCGCCGGGGACATCATCGCCGCGAAGTGCCAGGTCCCGTACCTGTACGCCTTCGAGCTCATGGGAACGACCGAGGACGTCACGCGCGTCCGAGAGGGATGGGGACGATTTTGGCAGCGACAGTCACGGATGCCGGCCTGACCGACGGCACGCAGGTCGTCACCATCACGCCCGAGATGGACTACCACTCGCTCAACGCGATGCTGAACCTGTACGGGCCGAACGGCGAGATCCAGTTCGACAAGGACCGGGAGGCGGCGCGGCAGTACTTCCTGCAGCACGTCAACCAGAACACCGTCTTCTTCCACGACCTCGAGGAGAAGCTGGACTACCTGGTCACGAACAAGTACTACGAGGCCGAGGTCCTGGCCCAGTACGACCACGAGTTCATCAAGCGGCTCTTCAAGCACGCGTACTCGAAGAAGTTCCGGTTCCAGACGTTCCTCGGCGCGTTCAAGTACTACACCTCGTACACGCTGAAGACGTTCGACGGCAAGCGGTACCTGGAGCGGTTCGAGGACCGCGTCGCGATGGTGTCGCTGACGCTGGCGGCCGGCGACGAGACGTTCGCCCTGCAGCTCGTCGACGAGATCATCTCCGGCCGGTTCCAGCCGGCCACGCCGACGTTCCTCAACCTCGGCAAGGCGCAGCGCGGCGAGCCCGTGTCCTGCTTCCTGCTGCGCATCGAGGACAACATGGAGTCGATCGCGCGCGGCATCAACTCCGCCCTGCAGCTGTCGAAGCGCGGCGGCGGCGTGGCGCTGCTGCTGTCGAACATCCGCGAGCACGGCGCGCCGATCAAGCACATCGAGAACCAGAGCTCCGGCGTCATCCCCGTGATGAAGCTGCTCGAGGACTCGTTCTCGTACGCGAACCAGCTCGGCGCGCGCCAGGGCGCCGGCGCGGTGTACCTGCACGCGCACCACCCCGACATCATGCGGTTCCTCGACACCAAGCGGGAGAACGCGGACGAGAAGATCCGCATCAAGACCCTGTCGCTGGGCGTCGTCATCCCGGACATCACGTTCGAGCTGGCCAAGAACAACGAGGACATGTACCTGTTCTCGCCGTACGACGTCGAGCGCGTCTACGGGGTGCCGTTCGCGGACGTCAACGTCTCCGAGAAGTACCGCGAGATGGTCGACAACGGCGAGATCCGCAAGAAGAAGATCAACGCCCGCGACTTCTTCCAGACGCTCGCCGAGCTGCAGTTCGAGTCCGGCTACCCGTACATCCTGTTCGAGGACACGGCGAACCGCGCGAACCCGATCAAGGGCAAGATCACGCACTCGAACCTGTGCTCCGAGATCCTGCAGGTCTCGACGCCGTCGACGTTCAACGAGGACCTGTCCTACGCCGAGGTCGGCCGCGACATCTCCTGCAACCTCGGCTCGATGAACATCGCGCTGGCGATGGACTCCCCGGACTTCGGCCGCTCGGTCGAGACGGCGATCCGCGCGCTGACCGCGGTGTCGGACCAGACGGACATCGAGTCGGTGCCGTCCGTGAAGAAGGCGAACCGCGGCGGCCACGCCATCGGCCTCGGGCAGATGAACCTGCACGGCTACCTGGCGCGTGAGCACGTCTACTACGGCTCCGACGAGGGCCTGGACTTCACGAACATCTACTTCTACACGGTGGCGTACCACGCGATCCGGGCGTCGAACCTGCTGGCGAAGGAGCGCGGCCAGGCGTTCCTCGGCTTCGAGGACTCGACGTACGCGTCCGGCGAGTACTTCGCCAAGTACGTCGAGGGCACGTGGGAGCCGCGCACCGCCCGGGTGAGGGAGCTGTTCGCGACGGCCGGCGTGCACATCCCGACGCAGGACGACTGGCGGGCGCTGGCGGAGTCGGTGCGCGAGCACGGGCTCTACAACCAGAACCTCCAGGCGGTCCCGCCGACGGGCTCCATCTCGTACATCAACAACTCGACCTCCTCGATCCACCCGATCGTGTCGAAGATCGAGATCCGCAAGGAGGGCAAGATCGGCCGGGTCTACTACCCCGCGCCGTTCATGACCAACGAGAACCTGGACTACTACCAGGACGCGTACGAGATCGGCTACGAGAAGATCATCGACACGTACGCCGAGGCCACGCAGCACGTGGACCAGGGCCTGTCGCTGACGCTGTTCTTCAAGGACACCGCCACCACGCGCGACATCAACCGGGCCCAGATCTACGCCTGGCGCAAGGGCATCAAGACGCTCTACTACATCCGCCTGCGGCAGATGGCGCTCGAGGGCACCGAGGTCGAGGGCTGCGTGTCCTGCATGCTCTGAGCGACCGGCGCCGGCCGGGCCTGCGGGCCCGGCCGGCGCGTCGGTCCCCGGGTGCAGGATGGGGAGCAGGACGTCGCGGGCCCCGGCCCGCAGCCGCGGTCGGCGCGGCGAACCACGACACGACGATGGAGCAGTGATGGCGGAGAAGCTGAAGTTGATCGACCGCGTGCAGGCGATCAACTGGAACCGGCTCGAGGACGACAAGGACCTCGAGGTCTGGGACCGGCTCACGGGCAACTTCTGGCTGCCCGAGAAGGTGCCGCTGTCCAACGACATCCAGTCGTGGGCGACGCTCACCGAGACCGAGAAGCAGATGACCACCCGGGTGTTCACGGGCCTGACGCTCCTCGACACCATCCAGGGCACGGTCGGCGCGGTCTCGCTGATCCCCGACGCCCTGACCCCCCACGAGGAGGCGGTGTACACCAACATCGCGTTCATGGAGTCGGTGCACGCCCGCTCCTACTCCTCGATCTTCTCGACGCTCATCTCCACGCGGGAGATCGACGAGGCGTTCCGGTGGTCGGAGGAGAACCCGAACCTGCAGCGCAAGGCCGAGATCGTCCTCAACTACTACCGGGGCGACGACCCGCTGAAGCGCAAGGTCGCCTCGACGATGCTCGAGTCGTTCCTGTTCTACTCCGGCTTCTACGCGCCGATGTACTGGTCCTCGCGGGCCAAGCTCACCAACACGGCCGACCTGATCCGCCTGATCATCCGCGACGAGGCGGTGCACGGGTACTACATCGGCTACAAGTTCCAGAAGGGCCTGGAGAAGCTCACCGCGGCGGAGCGCCAGGAGCTCAAGGACTACACGTTCGAGCTGCTGTTCGAGCTGTACGACAACGAGGTGGAGTACACCCAGGACCTGTACGACCCCCTGGGCCTCACCGAGGACGTCAAGAAGTTCCTGCGCTACAACGCCAACAAGGCCCTCATGAACCTGGGCTACGAGGCGCTGTTCCCGCGCGACGAGACGGACGTCAACGCCGCGATCCTCGCCGCCCTGTCACCGAACGCCGACGAGAACCACGACTTCTTCTCCGGGTCGGGCTCGTCGTACGTCATCGGCAAGGCCGTGAACACCGAGGACGAGGACTGGGACTTCTGATCCCGGCCTGACCCGCGCACCGACGACGACGCCCCGGACCCTGGTGGGTCCGGGGCGTCGTGCGTCCCGGAGCGCTTGCCGGGGAGCCGGCTGGTGTCCGCCGGACGGCTCGTCCGGGGCCTCAGCTTCCGGACCCGGCCCCGATGACGGCGACGACCACGGACCCGATCGCGGTCCACGCCAGCACCGTCCACGGCATCAGCATGCTCACGCGTCGCGGGGCCGCCTCCTCGCGCGGGCCGACCACGGGGTCGGCGGTCCGGCCGCGACGCCCGAGGACCACCTCCGCCCCGATGCCGGTGGCGAGCAGCAGGAGGCCGGCGACCAGGGCCGCGGGTGCGGGCAGCTGCGCGATCGGTGCCTCGATGCGCAGCAGCAGCGCCGCCGGGACGAGCGCGGCGGTGACGCCGGCGCCGACGGTGACCGCGGCGACGACCGGCCTGCGGACGATCAGCCCCAGCACGCGGTCCGCGTGCCGGACGAGGAGCCCGCACCCGGCGGCCACGACCGCCAGCATCGCCACGAGGCCCCAGCTGAGCGTGACGTCGCCGCCCCGGGCGGTCTCGCCGACCGCCGTGATGACGGTGACCATGCCGAGGATCTCGGCGGCGAGCGGCGCGAGGTGCGGCCACCACCGCGTGCGCGGGGCGGGCAACGTCTCGGCGACCGTCCGGGCGTAGGCGACGGGGTCTCCGAAGGCGACGTGCTCGGGCTCGCCGCTGTCCCGGCAGTGGACGTCGATCTCGGCGAGCGCGTCGCCGATGCGCTCACCCGGGACGTCGCGCAGCCGGGCCTCGAGGACGAACGCGTCGACCCAGCCCGGGTCGACGGCGGGCGCGATCTGCTGGGCGCCGGTCGGGCGGCGGGTGTCAGGCACGGGGGTCCTCTCCTCCGGGGGCGGGTGCGGCCAGGTGGGCGTCGACGACCGCGGCGAAGCGCGTCCAGCGCGCCACCAGGTCGAGCAGGTGGTGGCGCCCCTCCGGGGTGATCTCGTAGTACTTGCGACCCGGACCGCCCTCGCCGGCGCGCCACTCGACGGTCACGTGCCCGGCGGCTTCGAGGCGACCGAGCAGGGGGTAGAGGGTGCCGCCCTTGATGTCGCCGATCCCGGCCCCGGCGAGGCGGGTGGCGATGGCGTACCCGTACGTCGGGCCGTCGGCGAGCACGCGCAGCACTGCCTGCGGCAGCACCCCGCGGAGCCACTCGCCCGGCCACTCGCGTTCGTCGGTCACGTCTAGATCGTATGGCTGACTAGATCGGGAGGCAATCTACCGGGGTCGCCGGCCCGCGGACCTGTGGTCCCGGCTGCCCGCCTGCGTGGTCTGGGAGACTCGCCCCACACGACGAAGGAGGACCCGAGGGTGGAGCTCGACCTGGCGACGGCGCTCGCGGACGGCCGCACGGAGTACGACAAGATGGTGGCCGGCGACTGGTACCGCTACCGGTTCGGGCCCGAGCTGGCGGACATGACGACCAGCACGCAGCGCACGTGCCGCCGGATCACCGCCCTGTACGACGAGGACCGGCCCGCGGCCGAGAAGCTGTTCCGCGAGCTGCTGGGCACCGTGGGCGAGGGCGTCGACTTCCGGCCGCCGTTCTACCTGGACTACGGGCACCGCCTGCACCTCGGCGACCGGACGTTCGTCAACGCGGACCTCCTGACCCTCGGCGGCGGTGAGATCCGGATCGGCGCGGACGTGCTGATCGGCCCGAGCGTGCGCCTGTACACGCCGACGCACGTCCTGGACCCCGAGCTGCGCCCGCAGGGGTGGGAGCGGGTCTCGTCCATCACCATCGAGGACGGCGTCTGGCTGGGCGGCAGCGTCGTGGTCTGCCCGGGCGTGACGATCGGCGCCCGGTCGGTGGTCGGCGCAGGGTCCGTCGTGACGAAGGACGTGCCGCCGGACGTGGTCGTGGCGGGGAACCCCGCGCGCGTCGTGCGCTCGCTGCTGCCGGAGGGCTGACCGTCCGTCGCCGTCAGATCTCCGAACGGTCCCGCACGCCTGCGCCCGGCCGTTCCGGCCGCACAGGTCACTAGCCTCACCGCCAGACCGACGCGGACGCCCACGACGGCGCGGTGAGCTGCCGTGCCCGGCGTCCCGACGCGGCCGCGGCGCGAGCCGGACCGTGGGTGACCGGCGTGACGGAGGGCGACCGCCGTCCGCCTCACCCGCGTCCGTCGTCACGCTCCGCTCTGCTGACGGCGTGAGAGACGAGGGACGGCCCATGAGCACGAGGACCTGGTGGCGGGACGGGCTGGTCGCGGTGGTGACGGCGGCCGTGCTGGCGCTCGCCGGAGCGCCGGCGGCGGGGGCCGCGGACGGCGACGGGACGGACCCGGCGGCGACGGCGTCGATCTCGGGGACCATCGTGTTCCCCGAGGGGCTCCAGGAGGGGTACTCCGAGGGCTTCGACATCCAGGCGTGGACCGTGGACGGCCAGGAGCCGTGGACGTACGGCAGCACGTCGGGCTCGGGGACCTCGTTCTCGATCCCGGGGCTGCGTGCCGACCAGGACTACGTCGTGTCCCTCTCGTTCTGGCACGACGAGCTGGCCGACGGGCTCTGGGCGGGTCCGGGCGTCCCGCCCGTGCGGGCGGTGGCGGCGGCCGTCGCGGTCCGTGGCGGGACGACGGACCTCGTGGTCGAGGCGCTGAAGAAGGCGTCACCGACGAGCATCTCCGGCACGCTGACGCTGCCGCCCGAGGTCGCGTCGGTCGACGGGACGCGCGTCGTCGCCACCGTCGGGTCCGCCGACTACGAGGGGGAGGACGCGGTGCGCACCGCTGTCGTCACCGGCTCGGCGTTCACCCTCACGGGGCTGCACCCCACGTTGGGCTACCGGGTCTGCCTGGAGGCCTCCGCGTCGACGACCGCGGGCTGCTACCGCAGCGACGACGGCACGCTCGGACCGGTCACCGACGCGGACTCCGGCGCGCCCGCCGGCACGTGGGTCGACCCGGGCTCCGAGGGCATCGTGCTCAGGCCCCACCACCCGATGTCGATCTCCGGCCGGGTCGAGCTCCCGCCGGGGGTGACGTCGCTCGCCGGGCTGACGGTGCAGGCCTTCGGCCTGTCCTGGTGGGACGAGCCGTTCCAGGGCAGCACGACGCTGACGGGGTCCTCCACGACGTTCACCATCGCGGGCCTGTCGTCGTGGGAGACGTACGACCTGTCGATCACCGGGTCGGACAAGGTCTTCCCGGGGTACTACGTCTCGGACACGCAGCCGCTGGGCCACCAGAAGAGCGACGCCTCGCGGGTCGCGCCCGGCGCGACCGGCCTGGTCCTGCGGCCCACGGCCACGGCGACGCCGCTCACGCCCACGAACACGACGAGGCCGATGGTCCTCGGCGCCGCGAAGGTCGGCGCGAGGCTCACCGCCAAGCCCGGCGCCTGGTCGGTCGCGGGGCTCACCTACACGTACCAGTGGCTGCGCGGCACGACGGCGATCAGCGGCGCCACGACGTCGACGTACACCGTCACGACCGCGGACGCCGGCCAGAAGCTGTCCGTCCGGGTGACCGCGTCGCGGTCCGGCTACCAGTCCGCGCAGGCGACGAGCGCCGCGACCGCCACCGTGCCGCTGCTCGTCGTCACCAGCACGAGCAGGCCGACGACGTCGGGCACGGCGAAGGTCGGCGCGACGCTGACCGCCAGGCCCGGTTCCTGGTCCGTCTCCGGGCTGACGACCACCTACCAGTGGCTGCGCGACGGCGCGGCGATCAGCGGAGCCACGTCCGCCTCGTACCGGGTCACCGCCTCCGACGTGGGCAGGAAGCTCGCGGTCAAGGTCACGGTCCGCCGCACCGGCTACAAGGCCGCGAGCTCCACCAGCGCGGCGACGGCGCCGGTCGCCAAGGGGACGATCGCCGTCCGGACGAAGCCGACCGCGGCGGGCTCGGCGAAGGTCGGCGCGCAGCTCACCGCGAAGCCGGGGACGTGGTCGGCGTCCGGGGTGACGCTCCGGCACCAGTGGCTGCGCGCGGGCAAGCCGGTCCCGGGCGCCACGAAGGCGACGTACACCGTGACCGCCGCGGACCTCGGGCAGCGGCTGTCGGTGAGGGTCACCGCGGTGAGGTCCGGCTACACGTCGGCCTCGGCGACGAGCGCGTCGACGGCGGCGGTGGCCCGCGGCACCCTGACGAGCACGGCACGGCCGACCGTCACCGGCACCGCGGCCGTGGCGTCCCGCCTGACCGCGACGCCGGGCACCTGGGCGACGACGGGGCTGACGTACGGCTACCAGTGGCTGCGCAGCGGCTCGGCGATCACGGGCGCCACCGCGTCGACCTACACGCCGACCGCGGCGGACGTCGGCAAGCCGCTGTCCGTCCGTGTGACCGCCAGGAAGAGCGGCTACACGACCGCCACCGCCACCAGCCTCGCGACCGCGGCGGTCGTCAAGGCCGCGCCGGCGGTGACCGTGACGCTCACGCCGTCGACCGCGCCCGCCGGGACGACGGTCACGGCCGGGGTGGCGGTCGTGGTCCCGGGCGTGACCAGGCCGACAGGGACGGTCACCGTCACCGCCGGAGGGACGACCACGACGGCCACGATCGCGTCCACCGCGTCCACCGCGGGCGGCAGGGCGACGGTCGCGCTCCCGACCCTCGACGCCGGGACGTACGACGTCGTCGCGCAGTTCACCCCGACGGGGACCACGGCGACGACCACGGCGGCCGGGTCGTCGGCCCCGGCGCAGCTCGTCGTCGCGCCACCCGCCGTGCCCTGACGGACCACACCCCGCCCACCCGCGGCGCCGCGCGTCCGGGTGACCTGACACCCGCCGTGCGCGACGTCGACCACGGCGGGAGCCTGCGCTGCCAGGATGCCCGCATGCCCTCGCCCCGCCGCCTGCTCGCGGCCGCCGGTGCCGCCGGTGCCGCCGTGCTGCTTCCCCTGCTCGCGCCCGCCGGGGTCTCCGCCGCGGTGCCGGTGGCCGCCGCGCGCCCCGCGCCCCCTGCCGCCGTCGCGGCCGTCACCGCGCCCGGGCCGCTGGCGGCCGCCGAGGACCGCACCGAGGGCCTGCGCGTCGAGACGTCCGCGACGTACACGGTCGACCTGGCGGCGAGCGTCGTGCACGTGGAGCACGTCGCGACCCTCACGCACCAGACCCCGTCGACGGGCGCCTGGTACTACACGTTCGAGGAGTACGCGGTGCCGTTCCTGCCGGGCGGGACGGGCGTGACCGCTACGTGGGACGACGGGACGCCGCTCGCGTTCACCCTGGAGCCGGGGACGGACGAGTACCTGCCGGCCGTCGTCGTCGCGCTCCGGCCGGTGCTGACCTACGGCGACACCCGGACGCTGCGGGTGACGTACGACCTGCCGGCGCAGCCGCCCCGTGTCGCCACGTACGCCCAGGTGAACCCGGCGTTCGCGACGTTCCCCGTGGTGCTGGACGGCGACCCCGGCCTGGCCTCCGCGCGCGTCGTGGTGCCCGGCGGCCCGGACGTCGAGGTGGTGGGCGGCCCGATGACCCCGGCGCCCACCGGCGACGGCACGACGTGGAGCGCGGACGCGGTGGCCGACCCGGCCGCGTGGCAGGCCCAGGTCGTGGTGCGGGACGACGACGCCCTGGTGCCGGCCGACGTGGACTACGGCGACGGCGTGCAGGTGCTCGGGTGGCCGGACGACGCGGAGTGGCTGGCGTTCACCACCGACCTGGCCGGACGCGGCCTGCCCGTGCTGGAGGAGCTGGTCGGGCAGCCGTGGACGGTCACGGGCGGGCTGACGATCCTCGAGGCGGCCACGCCGAGCGCGCACGGGTACGCCGGCTGGTACGACCACGACCGTGGCTCGATCGAGATCGGCGACATGCTCGACGCGCACGTGACGCTCCACGAGCTCGCCCACGCCTGGTTCAACGGGACCACGTTCGAGGGCCGGTGGATCGGCGAGGCGCTCGCCGACGAGTACTCCGCGATCGCGATGGAGACGCTCGGCCAGGAGCGCCCGACGCCCGCGCCGCTGGACCTCGCGCGTCCGGACGCGGTCCGCCTGGTCGACTGGGAGGACGCCCGCGCGGACGGGCCCGAGGGCGGCGCGCACGACGAGTACGGCTACGCCGCGTCCTGGTGGGTGGCGCACGAGATCGCCGCGGAGATCGGCCCGGAGGCGCTGTCGGCGGCCGTCGGGGCGGCGGTGTCCGGCGAGGACGCCTACCCCGCGCCGACCGACGACACGGGCGTGCGGGGCCCGACCGGGTGGCAGCGCCTGCTCGACCTGCTCGAGCAGGTGGGAGGCTCCGAACGGGCCGCGCAGGTGTTCCGCGACGTGGTCGTGCGGCAGGACGAGCTCCCGGTGCTCGACGCCCGGGACGCCGCGCGCGACGAGTACCAGGGGCTGCTCGACGCGGGCGACGGGTGGGCGCCGCCGGCGGCGGTCCGCGACGCGATGGCGGACTGGCGGTTCGACGACGCGACCGCCGCGGCGCCCGAGGTGCTGGCGCTGCTGGAGGACCGCGACGCCCTGGTCGCCGCCCTCGCCGGCATCGGCGCGGACGTCCCGGGCGCGCTGCAGGAGCAGGTGGAGAACGCGACGTCCGTGCCGGAGGCCGCCGCCGCCGTCACGGAGGCCGGGGAGGCCGCCGCGGCCCTCGTGGCCGCCACGCGTGAACGGGAGGACGCCGACCCGGTGACGCGGCTCGGCATGCTCGCCGGCGGCGTGGACGGCGACCTGGAGGCGGCGCGCGCGGCGCTCGACGCCGGCCGGTACGCGCAGGCCACGGCCGCGGCCGAGCGGGCGTCCGCCACGCTGGCCTCCGCGCCCGCCCGGGCGGCCGCCGCGACGGGGCTGCTGGTCGTGCTGGCGGTGGGCGGTGCGCTGCTGGTCGTCCGGGGACGCCGGGCCGCCGCGCGCCGCGCGTCGGAGCCGCGCGGGGTGCCGGGCCCCGGCTGATCCGGCTCCGCGCGGGGCCCGAGCCGGCCGGGGCCCGTCGCGCGCCGCCCGCGCATCTCGGCTTCACTCGACCGAGGGTGCCGCCCGCCCGGAGAAGGAGGCCCCGTGCCTGCCACCGTGCTCGTCGTCGCCCTCCTCGTGGCCGTCCTGGCCCGCCGCGTGCCGTGGGTCCGCCACCGGCTCCCGGTGCCCGCGTCCACGACCGCCGCGTGGCTGGCGGCCGCCGGCAGCGCGCTCGCGGTGGCCGACCTCCCCGCGGGGTGGCGGGCCGTGGCCGGAGGTGCGCTCGCCGCCGCGTCGGGCGCCGCGGCCGTCGGTGCGGCCGCGTGGGTCACCGGCCGGCTGCGCGGGCCGCTCGCGCGCCGCCGGCGCCGGCGCGAGGGGCAGCCGACGCTGCGGGAGCGGACGGAGGCGTTCGCCCGGCGGCACCCCGTGCGCGTCGCGGGCCACGACGTCGTGGGCACGACGGTGCGGGCAGCGCTGCGGGCGGGCGACGTGCGCGTCACCGGGCTCGCCGCCGAGATGACGTACTACGCCCTCATCTCGCTGGTACCGATCACGACGGCCCTGGGCGCCAGCCTCGGGTACCTGCGGCCGGTGCTCGGGGACGCCCAGGTGGAGCAGCTCCGGTCCGGCGTCGTGGACACGCTGGCGGCCGTGTTCGCGCAGCAGGTGGCCGGCGACGTGCTGGTCCCGCTGGTCGACGGGCTGCTGGACGAGCAGCGCGGCGGGTTCGCCGTCGGTGCCCTGCTGGTGACGCTGTACCTCGCCAGCCGCGTGTTCCGGGCCGCGGTGCGGGCGCTCGACGACGCCTACCAGGTGCGCAGGCGACGCGGGGTGGTGGCGCAGTACGCCCTGGGCCTGGCGTTCACCGTCGGCGCGCTGGTCACCGTCGTGACGGTGCTGCTGCTGGCCGTCGTCGGTCCGCTGCTCGGCGGCGGTGCGAGCCTGGCGGACCGCCTCGGGCTCGGCGACGCGTTCCGGACGGCCTGGGACCTGCTGCGCTGGCCCGCGGTGCTGGCGGTGACCACCGCGTTCCTCACGCTCCTGTACCGGTACGCCCCGAGCGCCGGCTCCACCTGGCGGCGCTGCCTCCCCGGGGCGGTGGTGGGGACCGCCGGCGTGCTGCTGGTCTCCGCGGGGTACCTGTCGTACGTGCGGGTCGCGGTGCCGGACACCCCCGGCGCCTCCCCGGACAGCGCGGCCGTCGTGCAGGCGGCGGCGCAGATGCTCGGGCTCGTGCTCGCCGGGGCCCTGTGGCTGTGGCTGTGCAGCATCGCGGTGCTCGCCGGGGGCGTCCTGGTCGCCGAGATCGACGCGGAGCACGGCGGCCGTGAGGAGGACGCGGAGCGCGGTCGCCGGTCCGGCAGCCCGGAGGACGCGGGAGGCGCGGAGCCCGCCGCCGAGGGTCCCGCGCCGGGAGCCCGGGCCCGTCCGGCGCGGTCCGGCACCGGCTGACGCGCCGTCCGGGCCATCCCGCGCGCGACCGCTCCGCCCGCGACCGCCTCCGCGTGCGCTCCGGAGCGCCGGGGGGTTCACTCGGCGGCATGAGGCGTACAGCGGCCACGGCGCTCGCGGTCCTGCTGCTCGCCGGGTGCGGCGGGTCCTTCCCGGCCGACCCGGACGGCACGCTCGAGCGGGTCACCGGCGACGTGCTGCGGGTGGGCGTGTCCCCGAACCCGCCGTGGACCGAGGTGGGGCCCGGTGGCGAGCCGTCGGGGCTGGAGGTGGAGATCGTCTCGGAGTTCGCCCGCACGCTCGACGCCCGCGTGGAGTGGACGACCGGTGGCGAGGAGTCGCTGGTGGCGGACCTGGCGGAGTCCCGCCTCGACCTCGTGGTCGGTGGCCTCACGGGTCGCTCCCCGTGGGCGGACCAGGCGGCGCTCACCACGCCGTACACGACGGTGCCCGGGCCACGGGGTGAGCCGGAGCCCCACGTGATGGCCGCGCCGCTCGGCGAGAACGCGTTCCTGGTGCGCCTCGAGACGTACCTGCTGGAGAACCGGGAGGACGTGCTGCCGTGAGCGTGACGTTCGGGCACACGGAGCTGCCGCCGGAGCAGTCGCAGGCGCTGCGCCGGGCGGTGCGCCTCGCCTGGGGGACGATCGGGTTCCTCGTCGTCGGCGTGACGCTCGTGTACCTGGTGATGGGCAGCTCGCAGGCCATGAAGGCGGCGTGGACGGAGGACCTGCTGTCGTTCATCCCGCCGATCAGCTTCCTGGTGGCCGTGCGGTTCGCCCGGCGCCGGCCGACGCCCGAGCACCCCTACGGCTACCACCGGTCGGTCGGCATCGGGCACCTGGTGGCGGCCACGGCGCTGCTGGCGATGGGGACGTTCCTGGTCGTCGACTCCGGCAGCGGCCTGCTGAAGGCCGAGCACCCCCCGGTCGGGGTGATGCACCTGGGCGGTCACGTCTTCTGGGCGGGGTGGCCGATGATCGCCGCGATGGTGGTGACCGGCGTGCCGCCGGTGCTGCTCGGCCGGGCGAAGCTGCCGCTGGCCCGGACGCTGCACGACCGCGTCCTGTACGCCGACGCCGACATGAACAAGGCCGACTGGATGACGGCGCTCGGCACGGTCGTCGGCGTGCTCGGCATCGGCGCGGGCCTGTGGTGGGCGGACGCGGCGGCGGCGCTGTTCATCGCGGGCAGCATCCTGCGCGACGGCGCCACGAACCTGCGGGTCGCGGCGGCGGCCCTGATGGACGCCCGGGCGACGACCGTCGACGGCACGGACGTCCACCCGCTGGTGGGACGCGTCGACGAGTACCTGCGCGCGGTGCCGTGGGTGGCCGCCGCGCGGTCACGGGTGAGGGACCAGGGCCACGTCTTCCACGTGGAGTCGTTCGTCGTGCCCCGCGACGGGAGCGCCCCCGGCCCGGAGGACCTGACGGAGCTGCGGCGGGGTGTGGCGGCTCTCGACTGGAAGATCCAGGACGTGGTGGTGGTGCCCGTCGAGCAGCTGCCGGAGCAGATGCTCCCCGGGGTGCGGGCGGAACCCGGCGAGGAGTCGCGGACGGCCGCCGGCGGCGGGTGAGCCAGGCCTTCCTTTCTAGACGCCCCGCCCGGCCGGGCCTAGCGTCGAACGGGACAGCAGGCACGCCCCCACCCCCGCGGAGGTTCCCATGAGCACGCTGATGGACCAGCCGCCCGTCTCCGAGTGCTCGGTCGACGGCTGCTCGTACAACCACGACCACGCGTGCAGCGCGGCCGCGATCACCGTCGGCGGCAGCACGACCGGCGACGCGCAGTGCTCCACGTTCATCCCGCTGAGCGTCAAGGGCGGGCTCGACCGCGTCGTCTCGCACGTCGGCGCCTGCCAGCGCGCGGACTGCTCCCACAACGAGCACCTGACGTGCGCCGCCGACGCGGTCCGCATCGGCGCGGGCCACGACCTGGCGGACTGCCTGACGTACGCCCCGGCCTGATCCGCGCCCGGTCCACGCCCGACCCGCGCGCCGGGCGGGAGGTCAGTCCTCCCGCTCGGTGGCGGCGGCTACAGCGGCCGCCACCGGCACGGCGCCCTCGGACAGCTCCAGGGTGAGGCCCGCGGTGCGCGGCTCGTCGAGCAGGGCCACCAGCACGGCGGCGACGTCGTCGCGCGGCACCGACCCCCGCGGGATGTCCGGGCCGAGGCGGACCCGGCCCGTGCCGGGCTCGTCCGTGAGCGACCCGGGGCGCAGGATCGTGGTGTCGAGGTCGCGCTCGCGCAGCGCCTCCTCGGCTGCCGTCTTCGCGCGCAGGTACGCCGCGAACACCTCGTCGGTGCCCGGCGGCGGCTCGGCCCCCGCCCCGACGGACGAGACGAGCAGGTAGCGCCGGACGCCGGCCGTGGTGGCGGCGTCGGCGAGCAGCACCGCGGCGCCGCGGTCGACCGAGTCCTTGCGGGCCGTCCCGCTGCCGGGGCCGGCCCCGGCCGCGAAGACGACGGCGTCGGCGCCGTCGAGGTGCGGCGCGAGGTCGCCGACGCCGGCCTGCTCGAGGTCGAGGAGCACCGCGGTCGCGCCGTCGGCCTCGACGTCCGCGACGTGCGCGGGGTTCCGGACGACGGCGACCGGCGTGTCACCCCGCTCGGCGAGCAGCCGGCTCAGGCGTCGGGCGATCTTCCCGTGGCCCCCGGCGATGACGATGCGCATCCGTCCACGGTAGGAGCGTCCGGGCGGGCCCGCCACAGGGTCGCGGCCGTGCAGGCAGGCGGCGGGTGGCGACGGCCGGCGGCGGGTGGCGACGGCCGGCGGCGGGTGGGGACGGCCCGTGCCGCCCGCCGGTCCCCCCGGCCGAGCGCAGGGTGCCCCGGGCCGCGGAGGGGTGCCACGGCCCGGGGCGTGACGCCCGTCGCCGAAGGGGGTGACGGTGCCGGGCGTCGGCGCCGCGTGCCGCGCGTGCCGGCGCGGGTGTGCCGGCGCGTGCGGGGTGGCGGCGCACGGCCAGGCTAGGCAGCGCCGGGCCTCACGGAGACCGATGAGTAGCGCACGAAGGCGGAACCAGGTGGTGGACCAGGTCGGACTGAGGGGCGCGACCGGCCTCGCCGGCGCGCCGCGCAGCGACTGCGTAGGGGTGCGGACGTGACCAGGCCCCGGGTGCGCCCGCGTCACGCCCCCGCCGGACGGGGCGCCGCCTCCCGCTCCAGCGGCCGCAGCGCGGCGAGCCGGGCGCGGAGGTCGCGCACGTCGTCGGGGCCGGACGCGCCGGGCACGACCGAGAGCGCGGTGAACGTCTCCGCCGTGGGCAGCAGGTCCCGGGCCAGGTCGCGCAGCGCCTCCGCGACCTCGGCCAGCTCGGTGACGTGACCGGCGTCGAGGTCCGGCGGGTCGCCCTGCAGGCCGACGTACAGGACGAAGCCGGCGCGCGCGGGCTGGAGGTCGCGCGGCGGGCGGCGGGGGGCGGTCGGCGGGCCCGGCACGGCGGGCGGCGCGGGGGTGCGTGGACGTGGCACGGGGTGCTCCGGAGGGGTGCGCGGGGCCGCGCGGGGCGGGCGGCCGGGTGTGGTCGGGGGACGCGGGGCGTCAGGACCGACAGCGCGTGCGGTGCGCTCCGGGGCGTACGCCGACGGACGCCGGGGTGGCGTCGGTCGGGCGTCGGCGGTGCGTCACGGCACGAGCGTGACGCACGGGGCCGGTGCTGTCCACGGCAATGCCCGGTCCGGTCTCAGCGGCCGAGACCGGATGACGGGAGGCGCCGCCCGGCGGGGCGGCGGGCGGGGTCAGACGACGCCGTAGAGGCGGTCGCCGGCGTCGCCCAGGCCCGGGACGATGTAGGCCTTCTCGTTGAGGCGCTCGTCCACGGCGGCGACGACCACCGTGACGTCGACCCGGTCGCCGACGGCGTCCTCGACGACCTTGAGGCCCTCGGGTGCGGCGAGCAGGCAGACCGCCGTGACGTCGCGCGCACCGCGGTCGAACAGGTACTCGATCGCGGCGACCAGCGTGCCGCCGGTGGCCAGCATCGGGTCGATGAGGAAGCACTGGCGGCCGGTGAGGTCCTCCGGCAGCCGGTTGGCGTAGGTGATGGCCTCGAGCGTGGTCTCGTCGCGCTGCATGCCGAGGAACCCGACCTCCGCGGTCGGCATCAGCCGGGTCATGCCGTCGAGCATGCCGAGGCCGGCGCGCAGGATCGGGACCACGAGCGGCAGCGGCTCGGCGATCTTGACGCCGGTGGTGCGGGCGACGGGCGTCTCGATCTCGACCGGCTCGGTGCGCACGTCGCGCGTCGCCTCGTAGGCGAGCAGGGTCACGAGCTCGTCGACGAGCTTGCGGAACGTCGGGGACGACGTGTCCTTGTTGCGGAGCACCGACAGCTTGTGGGCGACGAGCGGGTGGTCGGCGACGTGCAGGCGCATGGGCTCAACCTACCGTGCGCGGGCGGCGCCCCGCCCCGCCCCGGCGGCTCCGCCGGGCGCCACGGCACCGGCACGGGCCCGCGTCCGGCCGGTGCGTGCGACCGGCGACCGCCGGGTGGGTCCAACGTCCCGGGCGCGGGGCCCGCGCGGGCGCGACGCTAGCGGGAGCGCGCGGCGACGACGAGGACCCCCTGCCTGCGTCGTCGCCGCCGCGCACCCAACTCCCGTGCCGCACGCGCACCGTCGCGCGTCCGTTCCGGTGGTCCGCCGTCCCTCTCGGCCACCCCCGCCACCCCCCCGCCGCGGTGCCCGGTCCCGCCGCGCGTGGTGCGCGAGGATGGGCCGCATGTTCGCGCGCCCCGACGACCTGACCGCGATGGGCCTGGCCCTCACCGAGGCCGCCGGCTGCGCGGCGTCGGGGGACGTCCCCGTGGGGGCGGTCGTGATCGGCCCGGACGGCGCGGTCGTCGGCGCGGGCCGCAACCGGCGGGAGGCGGACGGCGACCCGACCGCGCACGCGGAGGTCCTGGCGCTGCGGGCGGCGTCGGCGGCCCTGGGCCGGTGGCGGCTCGACGACTGCACGCTCGTCGTGACGCTCGAGCCGTGCCTGATGTGCGCGGGCGCGACGGTCCTGGCCCGTGTGCCGCGGCTGGTGCTCGGTGCCTGGGACCCGAAGGCCGGCGCGTGCGGGTCGCAGTGGGACGTGGTGCGCGACTCGCGGTCGAACCACCGCGTCGAGGTGGTCGGCGGCGTCCGCGAGGAGGAGTGCGGGGTGTTGCTGCGCGAGTTCTTCGCGCCGCACCGCGGCGGGGCCTGACAGCGGGGGACCGGCGCGACGGCCCCGTGGGGTCCCGGCAGGCCCGGGACGTCGGTCCCGCTCCGCGCCGCACGGACGAGGGCCCCCGCCGGTGCACCGGCGGGGGCCCTCGTCGCAGGGGGCGGACGGCGGGTCAGCCGCCCGTGATGTTGTCGTACGCCCGCATGGCCGCGGGCTGGGCGTCCGCCAGCGCGTCCTCGGGGGACTTGTCGCCGAGCAGCGCCGCGGTGATGGCGTTGTTCAGCTCGTTCTGGATGTCCTGGCCGGCGGGGGAGGACCCGAAGGTCTGCCCGTAGTCCACGACGTCGTAGTAGGTGGAGATCACCTGGTCGAAGCCGGCGTCGCCGGTCTCCGTGACGTACTCGTCGCGGATCGCCTTGTCCGCCTCGGGCGAGCCGGTGAACAGGCCGGTGTTGATCCCGCCGTCCGTGGCGATCGTGTCGGCCCGGGCCTCGCCGGCCGCCATCCACGCGTCGTAGGACGTGAGGTTGAGCATCCAGGAGCAGGCGGCGTCCTTGTTCTGCGCCCCGGCGGGGATGACGAAGGCGGTGCCGGAGGCGACGGAGAACGGGTTGCCGTCCTGGTCGAGGAACGGCACGGCCTCGATCTCGATCTGGCCGACGTAGGCCCCGAGCACGTTCGGGTACCACTGGGCGTTGACCTGCGCGCCGACCTGGTCGGCGACGTACTGGTTGTTGTCGCCGAAGGTGTCGAACGAGTCGGTGAACGACTTGACCTTGGCGAAGCCGCCCTGGGCGTCGGTGATCTGCTTGAGCAGCTCGATGCCGGCGACGTTGGACGGGTCGTCGAGGGTCGGCTTGCCGTCCGCGTCGGTGAGCTGCCCGCCCTGCCCGAGGATCCACAGGCCGCCCTGGCCGGTGGCCACGGGGTCGAGGCCGAGCGTCGTCGGGACGCCGCCGCTCTCGGCGTACATCTTCTCGATGGCCGGGATGAGGACGTCCGGCTTCGAGGTGTCGATCTGGTCGTTGGTGACGCCCGCGGCGTCCATGACCCGCTTGTTCAGGATGATGGCCGGCGGCTGGTAGAACTGCGGCACCGCCCACACCTGGTCCTCGTACCGCACGTCGTCGACGACCGACGGGTAGTACTGCTCCTCCGGCACGACGTCGTGCGCGGCGTAGCAGGCGTCCAGCGGCATGATCAGGTCCTGCGCCGCGTACGTCGTGACGTACCGGCGGTCCATCTGCACGACGTCGGGGACGTCGCCGCTGGCGAGGCGGGTGGTGAACTTCTGGGCGTCGAACGCGGTGGCGTCGAGCTCGATGTCCACGTCGGAGAGCTGCTCGGCGGCGTAGTCGAGCCGCGACTGGCCCACGTCGTCGGCGTTCTCGAAGCCCCAGGCGTTGAGCGTGCCGGTGGCCTCGGTGCTGAAGTCGCTGGATCCGCCGCCCTCCTCCTCCCCACCGCCGGAGCTGCACGCCGCGAGGGCGAGCGCGGTGAGGGGCAGCAGGGCGATCGCTGCGCGACGGCTCCTCTTGGTCATTGACGTGTTCCCTTCCTCGGCCACTGGGTCCGCGTCGTCGCGGGCCCACGGGAGAACCCTCGGCATCGGTGCCGAGATGGATGAAAACCTTCCCACATCGGACGCTAGTTCAGGGCCCTCTGCGGCGGCAAGAGCGGGCGGATCACGGTGTGATCACGCCTGTCCGACGCGTGCTGACCATGGACTCGACACCCAGTCTGTGACTAGGCTCATATGGCAACGATGCCACAAAGACGAGGATTTGGCGATGCCCTCCGCGCGTGAAGAGTCCCGAGACGACCGCCTGGACCACGACGGCTCCGGCCCCCCGCTCCCCGACGGCCCCGCTGCCGCCCGCCCCGTGCCGGGACCGCGGCTGCGGCAGGTCCTGCTGGTGGGCCACACCCACCACGACGTCGGCTACACGAACAGCCCGCGCCTGGTCGACGACCTGCACGCTGAGACCGTACGGCGGGTCCTGGACCTGTGCGACACGGAGGACGGCGACGGGCCGGACGCGTTCCGGTGGACCTTCGAGGTGGCCCGGCCCGTGCTGCGGTTCCTGGAGCGGGCCTCCGCCGCCGACGTGGAGCGGCTGCGCCGCCGGGTCGCCGAGGGGCGGGTCGCCGTGACCGGCGGCTACCTCAACATGACCCAGCTGCCCTCCGACGCGGAGCTCGGGACCGCGTACGACCTGCTGGACCGGCTGCGGGACGCCGGGCTCCCCGTGCGCACCGAGCAGCACGGCGACGTCAACGGCACCGCGTGGGGCACGGTCGACGGCATGCGCCGCGCCGGCGTCTCGCGGCTCGTGATGGCGCTCAACCCCGACCACGGCCGACCGCCCTACACCCAGCCGACCGGCTTCTGGTGGGAGGGGCCGTCGGGCGGGCGGGTGTTCGTGTGGCTGTCCACGCACTACGGGGTGGGCGAGGAGTGGGGGATCGTCGACGGGGACGTCACCGCCGCGGAGGCCCACGTCGCGGCGTTCGTCGCGCAGCTCGAGGCGCGCGACGACTACCCGTACGACACCGCCGTCGTGCACGCCGCCAACGACAACCGGTGGCCGACGGCGCTGTGGCTGGACGTCGTGCGGCACTGGAACGCCCGCCACCCGGAGCTGCCCATGCGCACGGCGACGGTCGACGAGGCGCTGGACGTGCTGCAGCCGCAGGCCGAGGCCGCCGACGTGCCCGTGGCCCGCGGCGAGTGGTCGGACTGGTGGGCGCACGGGCACGGCTCGACGGCGCGGGAGGTCGCCGTCTACCGGGAGGCCCGCAGCCTCGCGCGGGCGGCGCAGACCACGCTCGGCCTCACGCGGCTGCGGGGCGACGGCGAGCCGGCGCTCGCGGACGTCATCGGCTACCGCCGCGGGCCCGTGCGCGTGCGGTCGGACGCCGAGGTGGCGCGGGACCTGGAGCGCGTCGACCACGAGCTGCTGCTGTTCGGCGAGCACACCTGGGGCTCCTGGGAGACCTACTCCAAGCCGTACTCCACGTTCTCGCACTCGCACTGGAACGCGAAGGCCGGCTTCGCCTACGGGGCGTTCGACCTGGCGCGGGACCTCGCCGTCGAGGGGCTGTTCCGGTTCGCGGCCAGCGGGCCCGGCGCGGCGGCCGGCGGCGCGGAGGGCGCCGGCGGGACCCGGGTGCTCGTGGTCAACCCGACCGAGCGCACCCGCACCGAGCCCGTCGACGTCGAGGTCGCCGGCCGCACCCGGGCCCGCACCGTGGCGACGGTCCCGCCCTTCGGCGTCGCGGTGGTGCCGCTGCCCGCGGCGCCCGGCGCGTCACGGACGGCACGGGAGCTGACCTGGGGCGCGTACCGGGTGGCGGTGGACCCGGCGCGCGGCGGCGTCGTGTCGCTGGTGCACCTGCCCTCGGGCCGCGAGCTGGTGGACGGCGGCGCCGGGCACGGGCTGGGCGCGGTCGTCGCCGAGACCGTCGTCCCGGGCAGCACCCACCCGATGGTGGTGCGGGACCCGAAGGACTTCCACCCCGACTTCCCCGGCCCGGACTTCGACCGCCGGCACGCGACCGGCGACGAGGAGCCGGTCGTCACCGAGGGCGACGGCTGGGCGCGGATCTCGTGGCGGACCACCCCACCGGGCCTGCCGGCCGCGACGACCACGCTGACGCTGTACCGGGACGTCGACGTGGTGGACCTGGCCGTCGCGCTGGTGAAGCCCGAGTCGTTCGGGCCGGAGAGCATCCACGTGGCGTTCCCGTTCCGCGTGGACGGCCCCCCGGAGTTCCTGCTGGAGACCGCGGGCGCGGTGTACGCCGCCGAGACCGAGCAGCTGCCCGACACCAGCAAGGACTGGTACTCGGTGCAGCACGCCGTCGGGGTGCACGGCGCGGCGGGCGGGCCGGGCGTGCTGTGGGGCACCGTCGACGCGCCGCTGGTGCAGGTCGGCGGGCTGCACACGGGAGAGTGGGCACGCACCCTGCGACCCGCGAGCGGCTACCTGTCGTCGTGGCTCATGAACAACCTGCACTTCACGAACTTCCAGGCCCGGCAGGAGGGCACCCGCACCTACCGCTACCGGTTCGCCGCCGCCGACGCCGTGACGCGCGAGGCCGTGCGCGTGCTCGGGCGGGACCTCGCCGAGCCGCTCCAGGCCCGCGCGTACGACGGCCCGGTGGCGTTCACCGGCCGGTCGGGTCTGCGGGTGGAGCCCGCGGAGCGGGTGCTGGCCGAGGTGCGGCCGCTGCCGGGGCCGGGTGGCGGCGTGCGGGTGCGGCTGCGGAACCCGGGCGACGAGCCCGTCGAGGCGACCGTCACGTGGGACGGGCCGGGCGTGGCCGGCGGGGGCCGGGTGTCGCTGGGCGGCCACGGGGTGGCCGACGTGGTGCTGCACCACCCGGAGGGCTGACCGGGGCCGCTCTCGGGCGGGCACGACCGGGCGCCCCTCGGGCGTGGACGAGGCCGGGTCCCGGGTCGCGACGACCCGGGACCCGGCCTCGCGCGTCTCAGGCGGGGTCGTCCGCCGAGGGGGCCTGCGACGGGCGCGGCCGGCCCGTCGCGCCCGGGGCGGACTCCTGCGTCGGCGTCAGGCCCGAGCCGGGCGCGGCCGCGGCCGGGTCCTCCGGGTGGTCCGTCGTGCCGGCCGCCGGCACCTCGGGGGTCGCGCGGTCGCTGCGGACGGCCGACGCGCCGGCGCCGTCCGCCCCGAGCGGCCGCTCGACGAGGTCGACCTCCCGCACGGGCGCGTCCGGGTCCGCCGGGACGACGAACGTGCGCAGCTGGTACGGCCCGAACTCTGCCTCCACGGTGCGCCCTACGAGGGGCAGCTCCAGCCGGGCGGTCGCCGCGCTGCCGCGGGTCTCGACCGCCCGCACCACCAGGTCGGCGCCCCCGGGCCCGTCGGTCGCGTCCTCGGTGCCCTTGAGCGCCGTGATGGCCACCGGGCCGGCCTGGTCGGACGCGAAGGACCCGGTCCGGGGCAGCGTGCCGGCGTGGAACGACTCGAGCATGGCCCGCACCGGCGAGCCGAGCAGCGCGGCGCGGCGCCCCGGGTCGGCGGCGTGCCGGTCCCCGTCGTGCACGACGAGCTCGTAGGAGAACCGCTGGATGCCCATGTCCTGGTAGGCGTACACGTCGTCGCCGTCCAGCAGGCGCGGGTCGTGCCACGCGTACACGGGGCTGCGGACGGCCGTCACGCCGATGCTCGGCTGCTCCCCGGGGGAGACGTCGTAGCCGTGCTTGTTCGTCACGACCACCGTCAGGCCCGCGGGGCGGCCGTCGAGCGTGCCGGTGAGGTCCACCCAGCCCTGCCCGGGCTCCTCGGCGCCGTCGACGGGCCGCTCCAGCTCCGCGTACGGGATCTGGTAGGTGGCGCGCGGGTCGGTCAGCGCGGTGGGGAACCGGAGCTTGAGCAGGTGCGCGGGCTCCCGCCAGTCCAGCGTGACGTCCACCCGCAGGACGGCGGAGTCGTGGTCGAGCAGCAGCTCCTCGATCATCGTCGAGGCGCCCCACTCCCGCTCCACGCGGACCCGCGCCCGCAGCGGGCCTGTCTCCCGCACGACGATCCGCGCCGTCGCCATGGTGTCGCCCGGCCACGCGTACGACACCACGCGGTGGCCCCAGGTGTCCGTCGGGTCGTCGCAGACCTGGGTGTGCTGCGCGCCGTCGACGCCCCGCATGACGTCGAGGCCCGTCCGCTTGTCGAGGTACGACGTGACCCAGCCCGTCGCCGGGTCGAGCTCGATGCGCACGAGGTCGTTCTCCAGCACCGTGCCGGGCACCGTGCCCGAGACGGTCAGGCTGCCGGGCGCCCCCTCGCTCCACTCCGGACGCGCGGGCTCGGCGGCCATCCGCACGCGGTACAGCCGGTAGCCGAGCGGCGGCACGTCGGCCCGCAGCACGAGCGCGCCGCGGCCGGTCTGGTTGGTGGTCGCGCGGGACTGGGTGGGCTGCGCGACGACCACGCGGCCCTCGTCGTCCACCACGTGCACGGCGCCGGGGTGGGAGCCGTAGTGCAGCTCGACGTCGGTCGAGACCGGCCACGGGTGCGGGTTGAACACGAGGACCGGCTGGCTGCCCTCCTCCAGCGGCACGTCGACCTGCCGGGCGATCGTGTTGTGGGCGCGCGTGATGATGCGCTTCGCGATCGCGACGGCCTCGCCGAGCTGGTCGCGGGCGTCGTCGTAGGCGTGCTCGATCGCGGACCCCGGCAGGATGTCGTGGAACTGGTTGAACAGCACCTGCTTCCAGGCGCGCTCCAGGTTCTCCCGGGGGTAGGGCGTGCCGTCGTGCACGGCGGTGACGGCGGCCCAGCGCTCCGCGGAGAGCAGCGCGTACTGCGCGCGCCGCTGCCACGCCTTGATGCCGGAGTGCGCGGAGTAGCAGCCGGGCGCGTGGTGCTGCAGGTCGTCGGTCCACACGGTCAGGCCCTCCCGGAACTCCGGGCCGCGCGCGTGGACCCCGTCGAGGTACTCGCGCGGCGACGACATGCGCAGGCGGCCGAAGGACCCCATGCGGTCGTAGCGGTGGATGGACTCGATGTTCGCGATGGTCGGGCCGCCGCCGTGGTTGCCGACCCCGTACAGCACCATGACGTCGCCGAGCGAGCGGTCGAGGGTCCCGAGGGCCTTGTCGACCTGGCCGTCGACGGAGCCGGGCGGGGAGCAGTACTCGAACGGGATGCGGTAGCCGAGCACCTCGGACCCGTCGGGCGCGCGCCACCGGAACAGGGTGTCGTCGAGCTCGCTCTCGTGCGGGCCGGGCCGCAGGAACAGGTACGAGTCCATGCCCTGCCCGCGCAGCACGGCCGGCAGGCCGGCGCTGTGGCCGAACGGGTCGGCGTTCATGCCGACGGTCGCGGGCTGCCCGAACCGCGAGATCAGGTACCGCTGCCCGTACAGGCCCTGCCGGGCGAACGACTCGCCCATGGGCATGTTGCAGTCCGGCTCCACCCACCAGCCGCCGACGTTGACCCAACGGCCCTCGGCGACGCGCTCGGCGATGCGGGCGAACAGCTCGGGGTCGGACTCCTCGACCCAGGACAGCAGCACCACCTGGTCGCACGTGAAGACGAAGTCCGGGTACTCGTCCATGCGGTGGATCGCGGACCAGAACGTCGCGCGCGCCTCCTGGTAGCCCTCCTGCCACGGCCACAGCCACACGGGGTCGATGTGCGAGTTGCCGATCATGTGGATGGTCCGGTCCGGCGTCGCGTGCGGGCGGGGCACCGCCGGCAGGTCCCGGGGCTGGGCACCGGCGGGTGCGTTCGACACCGGTGCGCCGGTGGTGTGGCGGGGCCTGCTCATGTCGCTCCTCGTGCGTCGTCGCGCGGGTCCGGTCCTGTGCGCACGATCGTACGCTGCAATCGATCCCATATCGAGCGACCGGGCGGTGTCAACCCGCGGCGTCGCCGCACGTC
Source organism: Cellulomonas sp. ES6 (assembly GCF_030053835.1). Taxonomy (NCBI): domain Bacteria; kingdom Bacillati; phylum Actinomycetota; class Actinomycetes; order Micrococcales; family Cellulomonadaceae; genus Cellulomonas; species Cellulomonas sp. ES6. The sequence continues at coordinate 2,614,853 of NZ_CP125655.1, forward strand.
GGGGTGCGCCGAGTGTGCGACGACGCACACGTGTGCGGCGATTGACACCCGTGGACGGCGGCCGGTTGCATGGTCGCCATGTCACGTCGCGGAGGACGTCTGCAGGCCGGTGTCGTCGAGGGGTTCTACGGCCCGCCGTGGAGCCACCAGGAGCGGCTCGACCTGCTCGCCGCCGCCCCGTCCCTCGGGCTCGACACCTCCCTGTACGCGCCCAAGGACGACCCGTGGCACCGCGAGCGCTGGCGCGAGCCGTACCCGCCGGACGCCCTCGCGCGCCTCGGGGAGCTCGCCGCCGCGGCGCGGGACGCCGGGGTGGCGTTCGTCTGGTCCGTCGCCCCCGGCCTGTCCATGCGGTACGCGGACGACGCCGACCACGCCGCGCTCGTCGCGAAGGCCGAGCAGGTGCGGGCGGCCGGCGTGCGCGACGTCTGGCTGCTGTTCGACGACGTGCCCGACCGGCTGACCGACCCCGCGGACGCCGACCGGTACGGCGACGGGCCCCACGGCGCCGGCCGCGCGCACGGGGAGGCGGCCGCGCGGTTCCGGGAGGCGTTCCTGCTGCCGCACGGCCTCGACCACCCGATGACCGTCTGCCCCACCGACTACGCCGGGTGCGGGCCCTCGCCCTACCGCGCCGGGCTCGCGGAGACGCTGCCCGCCGACGCGCGCGTGCTCTGGACGGGGCGGGACATCGTCGTCGGGGAGGTCACCCGCGAGGACGTCCTCGCCGCGGCCGCCGCGTTCGGGCGCCGCCTGGTGCTGTGGGACAACTACCCCGTCAACGACTTCGACCGCACGCGGCTGTTCCTGGGACCGCTGACCGGGCGCCCCGCCGACGTCACCGGCCTGCCGCTCGACGGCGTGGTCGCGAACGCGATGATCGAGGCGCTGCCGTCCCGGCTGCCGCTCGCGACCGTCGGCGCCTGGGCGCGGGACCCCGCCGCGTACGACCCGGCGCGGGCGGGCGCCGCGGCGCTGCGGGCCGTGGCCGGGGACCGGGCGGCGCAGGTCGCCCCGCTGGTGCGGGCCTGCGCGTCCTGGCCACCGTCGGCGCCGCGGGACCCGGGGCTGACCGCGCTCCTGGAGGGGGCGCTGGCCGGGGATGCGGTCGCCGTCGCGGCGGTCCGGGGGCGGATGCGGGAGCTGGCCGGGTGCGCGGGGGACGGCGGCCGCTTGGACGGTGCGGGCGGGGACGGCGAGGCCGGCGGGGACGGGGCCGGCGTGGGCGGTGCCGGCCCCGCGCGGGAGCGCCCGGGCGTGGCCCCGACCGGCCACGCGCTGCTGACCGCGCTCGCCCCGTGGCTCGACGCCGCGGCGCACACCGGGGCCGCCGGGCTGGCGGCGTGCGACCTGCTGGACCGCCCCGGCGCCCCGACGGCCGCGCAGCTCGCGGCCGCGCGGGAGGCGCTCGACCGGGTCGAGACCGACTTCCCGGACGTCCTGCGGGCGGACGTCGCCGGGTTCGTGCGGCGGGCGCTCGCTGCGGCCGGCGCCGTCGCGGAGGAGGAGGTCGCCGGTGGGCGGCAGGCGGTGCTCGTCACGGGCCCGGACCCGGGGGCCGGTGACCTCGCGACGGCGCAGTGGCTGCGGCGGAGGGGCTTCGCGGTGCAGCTCCGCCCGACGTGGGCGCCCGGGGACGCGGCGGACCTCGTGGTGGTGACCCCGGACGCCCCGCTGCCCGCCGCCCGGGCCGTCGCGGCGGCGGCCGTGCCCGTGCTGGCGACCGGCCGGCTCGTGACCCTGGGGATCGGGCGGGAGTCGGGTGTGCTGCTGGACCGCGACCGCGTGCGTGCCGGCGACGACGAGGTGGTCGTGCACCGCGGGGCCGGGCGGCTCACGTGGTGCGAGCCCGTGGCCGGCGCGCACGTGGTCGCCCGGGCGCCGGAGCCGGAGCCGCGGCCGGTGCTGGTCGAGGTCGCGGCGGGCACCCCGCTGGCCGACGGCACGCCGGCCCCGGCCGCCCGCACGGTCGCGTTCCTCACCGGCGACGGCGCGGCGCGCTGGCTGCTGACCGACGCCGGGTGGTCGCTGCTCGACGCGGCGCTCGACCGGCTGGTGGGCGGGGCGCCGGACGGCGGCGACGCCGGGCGCTGAGCCGGTCCGCGCCCGCTCCGGCGGTCCGACCACGCCGTCCCCGGTGGCCCGCACGGGCCGCCGGGGACGCGGTCGTCAGGCCCGCGTGAACCGGAGCGTCACCACCTGGAACGGCGCGAGGTCCAGCGCCACCGCCCCGCCGCCCGCGTCCGTCAGCGGTGCGAGCGCGGCGACGTCCGGGTCCTGGCGCTCCAGCAGGTCCCGCACCGACGCGCCCGACGTCGCGAACCCGGGCCGGACCACGGCACGCCCGCGGCCGCCGCGCGACTCGTACAGCCGCACCACCACGTCGCCGGACCGGTCGTCGGCCAGCTTCACGGCCTCGACCACCGCGCCGCCGCCGGTGACCTCGACCAGCGGGGCGACCGCAGCCGCGCCTCGGACGCGGCGCTCCGGCAGGTTGATCCGGTAGCCCTCGCGCACCGCGTCGTCGACCTCGGCGCCGCACACCAGCGCGTACCGCATCGTGTGGCGGCCCTGGTCGGTCTCCGGGTCGGGGTAGCGGGGCGCCCGGACCAGCGACAGCCGGACCGTCGTCGCCCCGGCCCCGCGGGCGTCGCCCGGCCCGGGGCGGGTCACGTCGTGCCCGTACGTGGAGTCGTTGACCACGGCCACGCCGTAGCCGGGCTCGGCGACGTGCACCCAGCGGTGCGCGCAGATCTCGAACCGCGCGGCGTCCCACGACGTGTTGGTGTGCGTGGCCCGGTGCACGTGGCCGAACTGCGTCTCGCTCGCCGACCGCTCGGCGTGGACGGCCAGCGGGAAGGCGGCCTTGCAGAGCGTCTCGCGCTCGTGCCAGTCGACGTCCAGCGCCAGGTCCACGCGCCGCGCGCCCGCCTCGAGCGCGATCGTCTGGACGTACGTCGACGCCCCGTCGCGACGCGTCACGCGGACCTGCGGGCGGGCCGGGTCGGCGTCGTCGACCACCAGCTCCTCGACGGTGCGGACCTCGCGGACGGAGTGCCGGTAGAACTCGTCGACGTCCCACGCGTCGAACCGCACCGGCTGGTCCGGGTGCAGCTGCAGCACGTTCGCGGACGTGCCTGGCGCGAGGACCTCGCGGTCGGCCACCAGGTCCCGCACGGCGCCGATCGTGCCGTCGGCGTCGACCCGGACCCGCAGCAGCCCGTTGTCGAGCAGGACGGCGTCGCCGTCGCGGCGGACCTCCACCGGTGCCGGTGACGCCGCGGCGGGTGCGGCCCCCAGCCCCGGCACGCCGGCGCGGGCGTGCGGCGCGGCGTTCGCGACCACCTCGACGTCGCCTTCCCCGGCCGCACGGTGCAGCGCGTCGCCCACCAGCGCCTCGAGCTCCTCGCGCAGCCGCGCGTAGGTCGCCCGCGCCTCGCGGTGCACCCAGGCGATGCTGCTGCCCGGCAGGATGTCGTGGAACTGCAGCAGGAGCATCTCCTGCCAGATCCGGTCGAGCTGCTCGTACGGGTAGTCCGCGCCGGTGCGCACCGCGGCGGTCGCCGCCCAGAGCTCGGCTTCCCGCAGCAGGTGCTCGGTGCGGCGGTTGCCCTGCTTCATCGCGAGCTGGCTGGTGTACGTGCCGCGGTGGAACTCCAGGTACATCTCCCCGGACCACACCGGCGCCTGCGGGTACTCCGCCTCGGCGCCGGCGAAGAACTCCGCCGGCGTCTCGACGACCACGCGCGGCGACCCCTCGAGGTCCGCGACGCGGTGTGCGGTCTCCATCATCTCGCGCGTCGGGCCGCCGCCGCCGTCGCCGTACCCGAACGGCAGCAGGCTGCGGTTCGCCGGGCCGGCGTCGGCGAAGTTCGCCACGCCGTAGGCGAGCTGCTCGCCGGACAGCTTGGCGCCGTACGTGTCGGCCGGCGGGAAGTGCGTGAACACGCGACTGCCGTCGATGCCCTCCCACCAGAACGTGTGGTGCGGGAACGGGTTGGTGGTGTTCCACGACATCTTCTGCGACAGGAACCACCGGAACCCGGCCAGCCGTGCCAGCTGCGGCAGGGCACCGGAGTAGCCGAACGAGTCCGGCAGCCACACCTCGCGGGGCTCGACGCCGAACTCCGCGTCGAAGAACCGCTTGCCCTGCACGAACTGCCGCACCAGCGCCTCGCCGCCCGGCAGGTTCGTGTCGGACTCCACCCACATCCCGCCGACCGGCACGAACTGGCCGGACGCGACCTTCTCCCGGATCCGGTCGAAGACGCGCGGGTGGTGCTCCTTCGTCCACGCGTACTGCTGCGCGGACGAGCACGCGAAGCGCAGGTCCGGGTACCGGTCGGCGAGCGACACCACGTTGGAGAACGTGCGCGCGCACTTGCGGATCGTCTCGCGCACCGGCCACATCCAGGCGGAGTCGATGTGCGCGTGGCCGACCGCCGACACCCGGTGCGCGCTCGGTGCGGCGGGCCGGGCCAGGAGGTCCGCGACCTGCGCGCGGGCACGGGCGGCGCTGCCCGGGACGTCGCGGACGTCGAGGGAGTCGACCAGCCGCTCCAGCCCGGCGCGGACGGACTCGCGGCGGGGGTCGTTGTCCGGCAGCTGCAGCGCCAGCTCGTGCAGCACCTGCACGTCGAGCGCCAGCGCCTGGACCTCCTCCTCCAGGACCGCCACCTCGGCGCGGGCCAGCCGGTACAGCAGCGTGTCCGGCACGGTGTCGAGGTCGCCGAGCGCGGTGACGGGCTCGCCCCCGATCGACGGGTTGGCCGCGGCCTCGACGTAGAGGTCGACCACCTCGCCGCCGGTCGCGGCGTCCGTCACCGGGACGTAGAGGTTGCGGGGCTCGATGCCCTTCAGCGGGGTGCCGTCCGGGGTGTACACGAGACCCTCGGCCTCGAACCCCGGGCCGCCCGTGCGGAACCCCAGGTCGACCAGCACCTCCACGCGACGGCCGGCCATGCCGGGCGGCACCACGCCGCGCAGCCGGAACCACGACGTCGCCCAGGCGCGACCCCACGGCTCGCCGACGGCGGTGGGGGCGAACGGCAGCCGCACCGCCTCCGCGAACGGCACGGGCTCGCCGGGCAGGTGGGCGACCGTCACCTCGAGCGGGGTCCGCCGGGTGTGCACCCAGGGCTGGATCCGCTCTTTGAGGGTGCGGTCGATGCGGGCGGTGAGGTCGGTCAGGGTGCGGTGCACGGCTCTCCTCGGTCGGGTCGCGCGCGCGGGTTCCCGGGCGGGGTCCCGTGCGGCGCCGGACGGAATGTAGGAACGTTGCCACACTAGCGAATGTGCGACTTCGCACACCAGGGATCCGGCGTCGGTGTCTCGCAGTGCGGTCGCTCCTAGCGGAGAGACGCTTCCCCTCGCGCCACGGGGGAACCGCTCCTACCCTCGCCACGGCGGGCTGTGGCAGGACGGCCGGACCGGCGGCAGGGGAGGCGCGCCGTGGACGTGACGATCGACCTGGGACGACCCGAGCACGAGTCGGTGATCGCCGTGCGCGGTGAGCTCGACGTGCACACGGCGTCCGCGCTCCGGGAGGCGCTGCACTGCCTGCTCGCGGCCAGCGGCGAGGAGCTCACCGTCGACGCCACCGGCGTGCGCGTCACCGACGAGGCCGGCCGCGCGACCCTTGAGGGCGTCGCGCGGCACTGCCGCGAGTTCGGCGGCCGCCTCCGCCTCCCACCCCCGCCCCCCTGACCCTCCGCCCCGCGCAAGCCCTGCCCGCGAGTTCGGCAGTCCCGGTCGAGTTCGGCACCTGGAGCTGCCGACCTCGTCACCGAAGTGCCGACCTCGCGGGACGTGGGGCGGGGGCGGGGCGGCGTTGGTGCGATGGGCGGGGAGGTCGTCAGGTCGGGGCGAGGTCGTCAGGTGGGACGGACGACCTCGTGCGCAGGTGACGACCTCGCGCGGGGACGCGGGCGGTGGGGGCGGTCAGCGGGGGCGGAGCGAGCGGACCTGCGCCGGGGTGAGGCGGCGGTGGGGGACGCCGTGGAGGAGCAGGACCACCTGGGCCGCGGCCTCGAGCTCCTCGGCGAGGTCGACCGCCGCGTCGAGGTGCGTCCCCGCGACGACGGAGCCGTGGTTCGCGAGCAGCAGCACCGGCGCCGCACCCGCGAGGTCGGCGACGCCCGCCGCGAGCTCGGCGCTGCCCGGCAGGGCGAACGGCGCGACCGGGAGCTCACCCAGGCGCATCACCTGGTACGGGGTGGTGGCGGGGAGCGGGCCGGTGGCGGTCCCGGGCGGGAGCGCGGCGGGCTCGAGGCACGACGCCGCGACGGCGGCCGGGGAGTGCAGGTGCACGACGGCGCGGGCGTCGGGCCGGGCCGCGTACACGGCGCGGTGCAGGGGCAGCTCCTTCGACGGCCGTGGTCCGTCCACGACAGCCGTCCCGGTGCCGGGTGTCGCGTCGGTGGGGGCGTCGTCGCCTGGGCCGGGGGCGACCGGGACCAGCGCGAGGTCCTCCGGTCGCACGCGGGAGAGGCTCGAGCCGGTGGGCGTGACGAGCAGGTGGTCGCCGACCCGGACGCTCACGTTGCCCGAGCCTCCCGGTGACAGGCCGCGCGCGGCGAGGTGGCGGCACGCGGCGACGACGGCCTCGCGGGCGGAGTCGGCGGTGGTCACGGGCAGGCCTCCCAGGCGGTGCGGAACAGGTCGGGACCGCCGAAGTTGCCGGACTTGAGCAGCACGGACAGCCCGGGACGTTCGGCGGGCACCATCCACGGCACGCCCGGAGCGGCCGCCGGGCCGACGTGCAGGACCCGCAGGCCGAGCGCGGCGGCCACCGCGCCGGACGTCTCGCCGCCGGCGACGAGCAGCCGCCCGACCCCCAGGTCCCGCACCGCCCGCGACGCCACCTCCCCGGCCGCGTCCTCCAGCAGCGCAGCGGCCCGCCGGGCTCCGAGACGCTCCTGCGTGGCGCGGACGGCGGCGGGCTCGGCCGAGGACGCGACCAGCACCGGGCCGGGGCCGGCCGCGTAGGCGTCCGCGAGCGCTCGCAGCACCCCGTCGAGCGTGCCCTCGCGGTCGGCGTCGAGGGCGACCGCGTCGAGCGTGATCCGCGGACCGACGAAGTGGCCGATCTGCTCGAGCGTGCGGGCGGAGCAGGAGCCGGAGACGACGAGGGCGGGACGGTCGTCGCGGGCACCGGGGGCGCGGGACTCCGGGGCAGGCGGGGCGAGGGGCGACGGGCGCGTGTCGCGGGACCCCCGCCGTGCCAGCGCGGCCGCGAGGCCGGCCGCTCCGCCGAGCAGCACGGGCCGGGAGGGGAGCGGCACGGCCGCGGCGAGGGCGTCGAGGTCGGCGTCGGTCAGCGCGTCGGCGAGCACGTGCCGCGCGCCGTCGCCGGCCAGCCGCTCCAGCGCCACCGCCGCCTCACCGGACAGGAGCGCCTGGCGGTCCAGGAGCGCGACGGGGCGCGGTGTCTGCCGCCCGAGCACGCGCACCAGGTCCGGGTCGCGCATCGGGGTGAGCGGGTGGTCGCGCAGCGGCGACTCGGACAGCAGCCGGTCCCCGACGAACAGGTGGCCCTGGTACTGCGTCCGTCCGGCGCGGGGGGTCGCGGGCGTGCCGACGGCGACGGAGGCCGGCCCGAGCAGGTCGAGCAGCGCGTCGGCGACCGGGCCGATCATGCCCTCGTCGGTGGAGTCGAAGGTCGAGCAGTACTTCTGGTAGAGCGCCCGGGCGCCGTGGTCGAGCAGCCAGCGGGCGGACGCGACGGACTCGGCGACCGCCTGCGCACGCGGTGCCGTGCGGGTGCGGAGCGCGACGACGGCGCAGTCGCACGGCGGCAGCTCGAGCCCCGCCCCGGGCACCCCGAGGACGACGACCGCCGACCCGCCGGCGTCGCGCACCGCGTCCGCGAGGTCGCAGGCCCCGGTCACGTCGTCCGCGACGACGCCGAGGTGCGGCCCCGTCGCGCCGGGGGCTGCCGGTCCTCCCGTCACGCCGGTGCCAGCGCCGTGCCGGCGGGTGCGTGGTCCGTCCCGCCTCCGGCGCGGGCGGCGTCCCGGGTGTCGTCGTCCGCCGCACCGCCCGTGTCGCCCGGCCCGGCCGTCGCCGCGACCACGACCCGCTCGCACCGCTCGCGCAGCAGGGCGAGCTGCTCGGGGGTGGCCGCGTCGTCGACCACGACGGCGTGCGCCTGCTCGAGGCCCAGCACCCGCATGGGCGCGCGGGCGTCGAGCTTGCGGTGGTCGAGCAGCAGCACGACGCGCTCGGCGATGGCTGCCATGGCGCGCTTGGTGTCGGCGTCCCACTGGTCGGCCGAGAACACCCCGGCCGGGCCGGCGGCGGTCGCGGACAGGACGGCGACGTCGACGGCGAGGTCGGCGAGGCCGGCGCGCGTGCTCGGCCCGGCGAACGACCGCGTCAGCCGGTGGTAGGTGCCGCCGAGCGCGACCACCTCCAGGTCGTCGCGCGCGGTGCAGGTGGTGATGACCGGCACCGAGTGGGTGACGACCGTCAGCCCGCCGGGCAGCCGGCGCGCGAGGGCCGCCACGGTGGTGCCGGCGTCCAGCGCGACCACGCCGGCGTCGGCGAGCAGCGGCAGCGCGGCGCGCGCGACCGCGTCCTTCTCCCGCGCGGCCTCGGTGCGGCGCAGCTCGAACGACGGCGCCGCGCTGCCGTCCACCAGGCTCGCGCCGCCGACGACGCGGCGGACGAGCCCCTCGGCGGCGAGCTGGCCGAGGTCCCGGCGGATGGTCATCTCGGACACGCCGAGCTCCGCGGCCGCCGTGCTGGACGACACGTAGCCGGTCTCCTCGAGGCGGCGCAGCAGCTCGTCGCGGCGGCGGGGGGCGGCGGAGTAGCGCACGGACGTCATCCAACGGGGCCGGTCGTGGGTTGTCAATCGTCGGACATGGTTGACCGAAGTGTTCGATAACGAACACACTGTGCGGGTGAGTCGTCAGCGCCGCCGGGTGGGCCTCGGCATCGACGTCGGGACCACCAACGTCAAGGTGGCGGTGGTCGACGTGCCCGAGGACGGCGCGGACGCGCCCGTGCTGCTCGCGGTCGCGTCGGCCCCGACGCCCGGCCCCGCGGCCCTCGACCGGACGCTGCGCGAGCTCGCCGTCCGGGCGCTCGCCGCGGCCGCGCGCCGCACCGGGTCCGCCGTCGTGCCCGAGGCCGTCGGCCTGGCCTCGATGGCCGAGACCGGCGTCCCGCTCGACGCGGACGACCGGCCGCTCGGACCGTGGCTCCGCTGGGACGGCCACCGGGCCGCCGCCGAGGCCGCCGCGCTCGCGGACCGGCTCGGCGCGACCGCCCTGTTCGAGGCGACCGGGGTGCGCCCGAGCGCGAAGGTGCCGCTCGCGACGCTCGCCTGGCTCGGCGCCCACGAGCCGGCGACGCGCGCCGCGCTGCACCGGTGGGCCGGCGTCGCCGACCTCGCGGCCCTGCGGCTCACCGGCGAGCTCGTCACCGACCACACGCTCGCCGGGCGGACCATGGCGTACCGGCTGCCGGCCACCGGCGTGCCGCTGCCCGACGGGTTCGACGCCGACCTGCTCGCCGAGGTCGGCCTGCGCCCGGAGCACCTGCCCAGGGTCGCGCCGCCCGACGCGGTCGCCGGGACCGTGAGCGCCCCGGCCTGGGCCGCGGCCGGTGTGCGCAGGGGCACGCCCGTCACCGTAGCCGGTCACGACCACGCGGTGGGTGCGTGGGCCGCCGGCGTCCGGGCGCCGGGGGACGTCGCCGACTCGATCGGGACCGCGGAGGCCGTGTGCACCGTGCTCGCCGCCGACCCCGTCCGCGCGGACGTGGCCCGCGCGGGGATGAGCCTGGTCCGGACCGTCGCGGGCCTGCCCGCCCTGCTGGCCGGGTCGTCGAGCGCCGGGGCGATGGTCCGGTGGTGGCTGGAGCACGAGGCCCCGGGCTGGTCGGCCGACGCGCTGTTCGCGGCCGTCGCGGCCCTGCCGGCGGACGAGCGCCCGCACGACGTGGTGGTGCTGCCCTACGTGAGCGGGCGGCAGACGCCGGAGCCCGACCCCGGCGCCCGCCCGGCCGTCCTGCACCGCGGCAGCCACGGGCCGGTGGCGCTGGCGTCCGCCATGGTCGACGGGCTGGCGCTGCACGCCCGGTGGATGCTCGAGGTCCAGGCCGGACTCGCGGGTCCCGACCACCGGCCCCGGCAGGTGCGGGTGCTCGGCGGTCCGGCGGGGCGGAACACCGCGTGGATGCGCGCCAAGGCGCTCGCGGGGCCCGTGCCCGTGCGGCTCGTGGACGGCGCCGAGCCCGTCGCCGCGGGGGCCGCCCTGCTCGCCCTGCACCGCGCCGGGCTGCTCGGCACGGGCGAGGCGCCGACGCTGCCGCTGCTCCCCGGCCTGCCCGACGGCAGCCCCGTCCCGGACCCCGACCCCCGCGCCGGGGCGGCGCTCGACCGCTTCGTCCGGGCTGCGTTGGGGGCGGACGGGCCGGGCACCGAGAGGCCGGGCCCCGATGCGCCCGGCACCGACGCGCCCGCCTCCGCCCCGCTGGGCACCGACGCGCCCGGCACCGACACCCCGGGGCCACCCGCGCCCGGCGCCCCGACCCCCGAGCCCGCGCCCCGTCGCGCACCCCCCGCACCGCACCGCCTGGAGGCCCGCCCGTGACCCACCCGACCGCCGCCGCGCCCACGCTCGACGCCATCGCCCGCCCGTCCGGGGCGCTCGCGATGGTGGCGATGGACCAGCGCGAGAGCCTGCGCACGATGTTCGACCAGGCGGGTGCCGGCCGTCCCGACCACGCGACGCTCGTCGACTTCAAGCTCGCCGTCGCCCGCGCGCTGTCGCCGCTGGCGTCGGGCTTCCTCATCGACCGGGAGATGGGCGTCGAGCGGGCGGCGCCCCTGCTGCCCGCGTCCTGCGGGCTGATCCTCGCGGCGGACGCGCTCGAGCAGGAGCCCGGAGGCCCGGTCGAGGAGACCGGGCTGGACGACGTCGTCGTGGCCCCGGAGTCCGACCTGCACGGCGCGGTCGCGCTCAAGCTGCTGGTGATCTGGCGGCGCGACGCCCGGCGGGAGCAGCGCGTCGAGCTGGCGCGCCGGTTCATCGAGGTGGCGGCCTCGCGCGGCGTGCTGTCGGTCCTGGAGCCCGTCGTGCGGGCCACCCCGGAGGAGCTGGCGGCCGGCACGTGGGACCAGGAGGCGGCGATCGCCGAGGCCGCCCGGGAGCTCTCGCCGCTCGGCCCGAGCCTGTACAAGGTGCAGGTGCCGCTGGGCGGTCGCGCGCCGGCCGCCGAGCTGGAGCGGGCCTGCGCGGCCCTGGGCGCGTCGATCACCGGGCCGTGGGTGGTGCTGTCGCAGGGCGTGGACCGGGAGGACTTCGCCGGGGCGGTGCGGGCGGCGTGCCGCGGCGGGGCGAGCGGGTTCCTCGCGGGCCGGGCGCTGTGGAGCGACGTCGTCGGGCGGCCGGACGTCCCCGCGGCGCTCGCGGAGGTCTCGGTGCCGCGGCTGCGCGCGCTGGTCGACCTGGTGGACGCCGAGGCGCGGCCGTGGAGCGCGGCGTGACCACCGGGCCGGGGCCGTCCGCGCCCGCGTCGCCAGTGCCCGCGTCGCCAGTGCCCGCGTCGCCCGCGCCCGGGTCCGCCGGGACCGTCGGCCTGCTGCACACGGTCCCCGCCCTGGCGCAGCGGTTCGACGCCGACGTGGACGCCGCGGCGCCGCTGCTGCGCCGGCTGCACGTGGTGGACGGCTGGCTGCTGGCGACGGCGGTGGCGCAGGGCGTCACGCCGCAGGTCGAGGCCGCCGTCGCGGCGCACGTGCGGCACCTGGTGGACGCGGGTGCGACGGCGGTCCTGGTGACGTGCTCGTCGATCGGTGAGGCCGCCGAGGCCGCGGCGGCGACGGTGGACGTCCCGGTGCTGCGCGTCGACGCGTCCATGGCCCGCGAGGCCGTGACCCTCGCGTCCGCCCCGGGCGCGCGCGGCCGGGTGGCGGTCCTGGCGACCCTGGCGTCGACCCTGGGGCCGACCGGCCGGCTGGTGCAGCGCGCCGCGGCGGACGCGGGGGCGGACGTCGACGTCGAGGCCGGCGTGGTGGACGGGGCCGCCGCCGCGCGGGACGCCGGCGACGGCGAGCGCGCGGACCGGCTGGTCGCGGAGGCGGTGGCCGACGCCGCACGCGGGGCCGACGTGGTGGTGCTGGCGCAGGCGTCGATGGCCGGGGCCGCCGCACTCGCGGAGCCGGCGGTGCCGGTGCTGACCTCGCCCGCCGGCGGGGTGGCGGCGCTCGTCCGGGCGCTCGCGACGACCACCGGGCGCGTGCCCGGCGAACGGTGAGGAGGACGGACGTGGACGACCACGGCGTGCACCTGCTGGCGTACACCGAGCGGCTCGGCGGGCCGACGCCCGACCTGGCCGGCGTGCGGGCGCTGCTCGCGGGCGGCCCGCTCGCGGTGTTCAGCGGCGTCCACCTGCTGCCGTTCTTCGTGCCGTTCGACGGCGACGACGCGGGGTTCGACCCGGTGGACCACGGGACGGTCGACCCGCGGCTCGGCACCTGGGACGACGTGCGGGCGCTCGCCGACGCGGGCGTGAACGTCACCGCGGACCTCATCGTCAACCACGTCTCGGCCGACTCGGCGGAGTTCCGCGACTGGCTGGCGCGCGGGCCGCGGTCCCCGTCGGACGGCATGTTCCTCACGTTCGACACGGTGTTCCCGCACGGCGCGGACGAGGCGGCGATCACGGCGTTCTACCGCCCGCGGCTGGGGCTGCCGTTCACGCCGTACCAGCGGGCCGACGGCACCCGGCGCCTGGTGTGGACGACGTTCATGCCGACGCAGGTGGACCTGGACGTCCACCACCCGGCGGCGCGCGACTACCTGCGGCGCATCCTGCGGACCCTGCGCGAGGGCGGCGTGTCGACGGTGCGGCTCGACGCCGTGGGGTACGCCGTCAAGACGCCGGGCACGGACTCGTTCATGACGGAGCACACCCTGGGCTTCGTCGAGGAGATCACCGCCCTCGCGCACGCCGAGGGCGTGCAGGTGCTGGTGGAGGTGCACGCCCACCACACGCAGCAGGCGGCGATCGCGCCCCTGGTGGACCTGGTGTACGACTTCGCCCTGCCGCCGCTGCTGCTGCACGCGCTGGCGACGGGCGCCACGGACCGCCTCGCGCACTGGTTCGCGATCCGCCCGGCGAACGCCGTCACGGTGCTGGACACGCACGACGGCATCGGGGTCATCGACGCGGGGCCGTCCGGCGAGCGGCCGGGGATCCTCAGCGCGGAGGAGATGGCCGCCGTCTTCGCGGAGGCCGAGCGGCGCACGGGCGGCGAGTCGGCGCAGGCGTCGGCGCGGGTCGCGTGGGCCGCGCTGCCGCACCAGGTCAACTCGACGTTCTGGTCGGTGCTGGGCGAGGACGCGACCGCGTACCTGCTGGCCCGGTGCGTGCAGCTGTTCGTCCCCGGCCGGCCGCAGATCTACTACGTCGGGCTGCTCGCCGGCACCAACGACATGCCGCGGTACGCCGCGACGGGCCAGGGGCGGGAGGTCAACCGCCACGTCTACACGCCCGGCGAGCTCGCCGAGGCGCTCACGGGGGAGGTCACCCGCGCCCAGCTCGGCCTGGTGGCGCTGCGGACGGCCCACCCGGCGTTCGCGGGGGAGTTCACGGCGCGGGAGCTCGGCGAGGGTCGGCTCGAGCTGGCGTGGCGTGGCGACGCCGGTGCCGCGGCGGTGCTCACGGTCGACGTGACACCGGGGAGGCAGGGGTTCGTGGTCGACGTCGCGGGCGGGCCGGAGGGGGAGCGGCGGTTCGCCTCGGTGGCGGACCTGGCGGACCTGGCGGCGCTCGCGGGCTGACGCCGTCACCGCCCTTGCCCCGCCTCCGGAGCGTGTGGTTTCGTTCTCATATGGCATCGATGCCAGATCCCCTGACCTCGCCGGACGCCGACCCCGACGCCGGGCGGGTGCTCGACCTGGACGGCGACGGCTGGTTCCTGCGCGAGGCGCTCGGCGACACCTGGCAGTGGTACGTCGACGGCGGCGCGCACGGCCTCAACAACGCGGCCGACGCCGCCCGTGCCGCCGCCACGACCCCGGGCTGGTGGCCGGCGACCGTCCCGGGCTCGGTCGTCACCGCGCTGGCCGCCGCGGGCGAGCTGCCGGACCCGTACCGGGGGCGCAGCAGCCGCGCCGCCGAGTGGACCGGCGCGCGGTCCTGGGTGCACCGGCGCGTCGTGGACCTGCCGCCCGTCCCTGCCGGGCACCGCGTCGTCGTGGAGCTCGACGGCGTCGACCCGTCCGGGACGCTGTTCTGGGACGGGGAGGCGATCGGCCGCGTCGACGGGCTCTACCACCGGCTGCGCGCCGAGGTCCCGGAGGCCCGCACGGTGCCGGGGCCTCACCGGCTCGCCGTCGTCGTGGACCCGCTGCCGCGGTCGGAGCCGCAGGTCGGGCGCACCGAGCGGGTCCGCACCCACCGGCCGCGGATGACCGAGGGCTGGGACTTCTGCCCGAGGCTGCCGCACCAGGGGCTGTGGCGCAGCGCCCGCGTCGTGGTGGACCGGGTGCACCTGGCGTCGGCCGCCGTGCGCGCGGACCTGCTCCCCGACGCCGACGGGCTCGTCCGCGTCACCGGCACCGTCGAGGTCGCCGACGACGGCCCGGCGCGGGTGGTCGCTGAGGTGCTGGACGGCGCCGGCCGCGTCGTGGCGAGCGCCGCCGTCGACCTCCCCGGCCCCGGTGCCGGGCGCGCGCTCGCCGTGACCGTCCCCGTCGACCGCCCCGCGCGCTGGTGGCCGGCCCGGCTCGGCGTCCCCGCGACGTACACCGTCCGGCTCCGCGCCGCGGGTCGCACGCTGTGGTCGGGCACCGTCGGGTTCCGCACGGCTCGTCTCGTCCCGAACGCGGGCGCGCCGGCCGGCGCCCGCGGCTACACCGCCGAGGTCAACGGCGTCCGCCTGCCGCTGGTCGGGTGGAACTGGGCGCCCGCCGACGCGCAGTACGGCGCCGTGCCGCCCACGCGGGTGCGGCACCTGGTGGACCTGGCCGCCCGGTCCGGCGCGGCGCTGCTGCGGGTGTGGGGCGGCGGCCTGGTCGAGACCGAGGAGCTCTACGACGCGTGCGACCGCGCGGGCCTGCTGGTGTGGCAGGAGTTCTCGCAGTCGTCGTCGGGCATGCAGAGCGCGCCCGCCGCCGACGCCGCGTTCGTGGACCTGCTGCGGCGCGAGGCCGCCGCCCTGGTCCCGGCCCGCACGCACCACCCGAGCCTGCTGCTGTGGGGCGGCGGCAACGAGCTCGACGAGGGCGGCGTCCCGCTGGACGAGGACCGCTCGCCGGCGCTCGCGGCGCTGCGTGACGAGGTCGCCCGCCTGGACCCGGGCCGGTCCTGGCTGCCGACGTCCCCGACCGGCCCGGCGTTCCACCACCGCGCCGACGTCATCGCCGCCGCCCCCGACGACCAGCACGACGTCCACGGGCCGTGGGAGCACCAGGGGCTGACGGGGCAGCACGCGCTCGCGGACGCGGGCACGTGCCTGGCGCACAGCGAGTTCGGCGTCGAGGGCATGGCGAACCGCCGGCTGCTGGACCACCTGGTGCCGGCGGCGGACGTCTGGCCGCTCGACCGGTCGAACCCCGTGCACCGCCACCTGGGGGAGTGGTGGGACAACGCCCCGCTCGTGCAGGAGTGCTTCGGCGGGCGGCTCGCGGACGTCGAGGGGTACCGCCGCGCGAGCCAGCACCTGCAGGCGACCGGCCTGGCGTACGCGGTCGAGGCGGACCGGCGGCGGTGGCCGCGCTGCTCGCTGGTGCTGCCGTGGCAGCTCGCCGAGTCGTACCCGAACACCTGGTGCACGGCCGTCGTGGACCACCTGGGCGACCCGAAGCCGGCGTACCACGCGGTCGCGCGGGCGTTCGCCCCGGACCGCGCGACGCTGCGCACCGCGACCAGCGCCTGGGCCGGCCGGTCGCACGCCGTCGCGCAGGTGTGGCTGTGGTCGGACGCCGGCGTCCAGCGGGGGTCGCGCGTCGCGGCCCGGCTGCGTCGTGCGACCGACGGCGCCGTGCTCGCCGAGCGCCGCTGGCACGTCCCGGAGCCGGTGGCCGAGCCGCGCCCGGTCGGGGAGCTGCGCTGCCCGGCGGCGGTGCTGCCGGAGGCGGAGGTGCTGCTGTGGGAGGTCGAGTGGGCCGCGCCCGACGGCACGCCGCTGGACCACGAGGTCGTCGTCGCGACGTCCGCCGCCGACCTGTCGCCGCTGCTGGACCTCCCACCCGCGACGGTCGACGTCGGGATCGCGCGCGACCCGTCCGACCCTGGCGACCCGCGTGACCGTGCCGACCCGTCCGAGGAGGACGCCGTCGTCGTGACCGTCACCCACCGCGCGGGGCCGGCGGTGGTCGGCCTCGCCCTGCTCGACGCCCGGCCTGCCGGCGCGCCCGGGTGGGCCGTGCTCGAGGGCGACCCCCGGCCGCTGCTGCCCGGCGCGACCCGGCGGCTGCGGGCGCGCTGGCGCGGCGACCGGCCGGACGGCGCGGCGGCGGGCGGCGTCCCGCCACGCCGACCGCTGACCCTCGAGGCGTGGAACCTCACCCCGACCACGCTCGACCCGACGACGTCCGCCCCGACCGCCCCCGCCCCGACCACCGTGGAGCCCCTGCCGTGACCGTCACCTTCCCTTCCGGCTTCCTGTGGGGCGCCGCGACGTCCGCCTACCAGGTCGAGGGCAGCCTCGACGCCGACGGCCGCGGCCGGTCCGTGTGGGAGGAGTTCGCGTCCCGGCCCGGCGCCGTCGAGGGCGGCGGCGACGGGTCGCGCGCGTGCGACTCGTACCGACGGTGGCGCGAGGACGTGGACCTGGTGGACGGGCTGGGCCTGGGCGCGTACCGGTTCTCCGTGGCCTGGTCCCGGGTGGTCCCGGAGGGTCGCGGCCGGATCGAGCAGCGCGGCCTGGACCACTACGAGCGGTTCGTCGACGCGCTGCTGGAGCGCGGCGTCGAGCCGGTGCTGACGCTCAACCACTGGGACATGCCGCAGGCGCTCATGGCGGACGGCGGCTGGGCGGGGCGGTCGAGCGTGGCCGCCTTCGCGGAGTACGCCGACGCGGTGGCCGCCCGCCTCGGCGACCGCGTGACGTGGTGGGTCACGCAGAACGAGCCGTGGATCGTGCAGCTCCTCGGCTACCAGCTCGGCCTGCACGCCCCGGGCGTCGCCGACCTGGGCGCCTCGGTCGCCGCCGGGCACCACGTGCTGCTCGGCCACGGCGCCGCCGCCGACGCGATCCACGCCCACGCGCCCGCGGCCCGCACCGGCTGCGCCCTCAGCCTGTTCCCGTGCGACCCGGCGACGGGCTCGGACGAGGACGCCGCGGCTGCGTGGGGCTCGGACGGCTACGTGAACCGCTGGTACCTCGACCCCCTGGCCGGTCGCGGCTACCCCGCGGACGTGCGCGCGCACTACGAGCGGGCGCTCGGGCGGTCGCTGGACGACGTGATCCTCCCCGGGGACGAGGAGCAGATCGGCGGCCGGCAGGACTGGATCGGCGTCAACTACTACACCCGCCGCGTCGTGGCGGCGGCCGGAACCGGACCGGGCCGACCCTTCCCGTGGCGGGTGGTGGGGCCGCCCGGCGACGTGGCCCGCACCGACGAGGGCTGGGAGATCGTGCCGGACGCCCTGCGGGACCTGCTGCTGCGGCTGCACCGCGAGCACCCCGGCACGCCGCTGATGGTCACCGAGAACGGCGGCGTGTTCGGCGACGGCCCCACGCGCGACGGCCGCGTGCACGACGTCCGGCGCACCGAGCTGCTGCTCGGGCACCTGCGGGCGGTGCACGAGGCGATCGAGGGCGGCGCCCCGGTGGTCGGATACCTGCACTGGTCGCTGCTCGACAACTTCGAGTGGTCGCTCGGGTACCGGCCGCGGTTCGGGCTGGTGCACGTCGACTACGCGACCGGCAGGCGGACCGTGAAGGACTCGGGCCGGGTCTACGCGGGGATCGCCCGCACCGGCACGCTGCCCGACGCCCCGCTCGAGATCCCGCCGTTCGGCTGACCCGCCCCGGCTCCGCCCCCCGCCCCGACGCCCCCGACGCCCCCGCCCCGACGCCCCCGACGCCCCCGCCCCGACCCCCGAGATCCCCGAGGACCCCATGCGCATCACCGCCGGACCCGGCACCCGCACGGTCGCCGCCGACGCCTACCTGCTGGAGGTGCGGTCCGACCCGCCGCGCGCCGTGCTGGCCGCCCCGGACGGCCTCATCTGGTCGCACCTGTCCCTGCTGGCGTCGGTGGACCGGGTGGGCGTCGCGGACGAGTCGCTCGACGTCGGCGCCCCCACGGTGCACGCCGCCGACGGCACCCCGGTCGGCTCGGACCCGGTCGAGACCGACGCGGCCGAGGTGCGGCTGGAGTGCGCGAGCACGGCCTGGGCGCGCCGGCGCGTCACGCTGCGGTGCCTGCCGGACCGGCTGGAGCTGGTCGTGGAGGTCGAGGGCGACGGCGTGCTGACGGACGTGCGGCTGCTGGGCGGCCGGGCGGTGCTGCCGAACGGCGCCGGCGGGACGTTCCGGTCGTCCGCGGAGCACCGGTCGGTGTTCGTCCCGACGCCGACGGAGCCGGTGGACCTGGTGCGCCCGGCCGCGTCGGCGGCGACCCTCGGCGTGGTCGGTGACGCGTCGCCGGGCCGGCTGCACGCGGTGTTCTCCCCGCCGCCGCTGTGCCTGGTGCTCGGCCGCGAGCAGGCCGCGTCGGCGCTCGACGTGCCCGCGGGCGACTGGCTCGGGATCGGCGTGGTCGGGCCCGTCGCGGACCTGCGGTTCACCGAGCTGCGCTACCAGCCGCTCGACGGGGGGTTCCTGCTGGAGCTCGACCACGACGCCCACACCCACGTCGCCGGGCGCTGGACCAGCCCCGCCCTGGTGCTGCGGCCGGCCGCCGACCCGTGGCGGGCGCTCGCGGACCACCGGGAGGACCTGGTGCGGGCCGGCGCGCCCGCCGGTCCCGTCGCCCCCGCCGCGGGCTGGTGGGCCGAGCCGCTGTTCTGCGGATGGGGCGCGCAGTGCGCCCGCGCGCCGCTGCCGGGGGAGCCCGCGTCGCACCCGTACCGCCTCCAGGACCTCGGCCCCGCCGTGGTCCCCGCGGGGCTGCCGGTCGCGCCCGACCTCGCCCGGCAGGACGTGTACGACGAGCTGCTCGCCCGCCTCGCCGCGCACGACGTCGTGCCGGGGACAGTGGTCGTCGACGACAAGTGGCAGGCCGTGTACGGCACCGGCGAGCCGGACCCGCGGCGGTGGCCGGACCTGCGCGCGTGGGTCGCGGCCCGGCACGCCGCGGGCCAGCGGGTGCTGCTGTGGTGGAAGGCGTGGGACCCCGAGGGGCTGCCCGTCGAGGAGTGCCTGGTCGACGCCGCAGGCCGGCCCGTGGCCGTCGACCCGGCGAGCCCCGCCTACCGGGCGCGGGTCCGCCGCGCGGTCGCCGCGCTGCTCGGGCCGGACGGGGTGGACGCCGACGGGTTCAAGGTCGACTTCACGCAGCGCGCGCCCGCGGGCCACACGGTGCACCCGCACGCCGGCGCGGACCCGGACGCGCCGTGGGGCGTCGCCGCGCTGCACGCCCTGCTGGCCGACCTGTACGCCGCCGCGAAGGCCGCGAAGCCCGACGCGCTCGTCGTCACGCACACGCCGCACCCGGCGTTCGCGGACGTCTGCGACATGGTCCGGCTCAACGACGTGCTGGAGCGGGACACCGCGCACCGCGTCGTGCCGCTCGCCGACCAGATGCGGGTGCGGCGGGCCATCGCGACGGCCGCGCTGCCCGGGCACCTGGTGGACACCGACCAGTGGCCGATGCTCGACGCGGCGCAGTGGCGGGCGTACGTGGCGGCGCAGTCCGAGGGCGGCGTGCCGGCGCTGTACTACGCGGAGCGCATCGACCGCAGCGGCGAGGAGCTCGGCGCGGACGACCTGGCCCTCGTCGCCGGGGCGTGGCGGGAGTACCGCGCCGGCCTCGCGGCGCCCGACCGCGCCCGGGTGCGCGCGTGACGTCCGCCGACGTCGTCGTCGCCGGCGCCACGTCAGCGGGCGTGTGCGCCGCGGTCGCCGCCGCGGAGGCCGGCGCGTCGGTGGTGCTGCTCGAGCCCGGGCGGCACGTCGGCGGCATGACCTCGGGCGGGCTCGGCTACACCGACGTCGGGGACGTCCGGGTGCTCGGCGGCGCGGCGGCCCGGTTCCGCGCCGAGGTCGCCGCGCACTACGGCGTGCCGGTCGGGACGTACGCCGGGCCGGAGCCGCACGTCGCGGAGGAGGTCTTCCGGCGCTGGCTCGACCACCCGCGCATCGAGGTGGTGCACGACGCGGAGCTCGAGGCCGCCGAGGTGCGGGACGCGACGATCGCGGGCGTGCGCACCCGCGACGGACGGACGTGGACCGGTGGGGCGTTCGTCGACGCCACCTACGAGGGCGACCTGCTGGCGCTCGCGGGCGTGCCGTCGTCGGTCGGGCGGGAGGACCGGTCGCTGCACGGCGAGACCTTCGCCGGGCGCCGCGAACCCGTCCCGGGGCGGCACGCGTTCCCGGCGTGGGTGTCGCCGTTCACCGACGACCCGGGCGGCGAGACGGCCGGCGCGGTGCTGCCGCAGGTGCGCGACGTGCCGATGGCGCCGGTGGGATCGGGCGACGGCGGCGTCATGTCCTACGGCTACCGGCTGTGCCTGACGACGGCCCCCGACCGCGTGCCCGTCGAGCGCCGGCCGGGCTACGACGAGGCGCACTGGGAGCTCGGGCGGCGGCTGTTCCGGCACTGGGCGGCCGAGGGGTACGAGCCGCCGGCGGGCGCCCTGCTGGGGCTCGAGCCGAACCTGCCCGGCGGCAAGGCCGACGGCAACTCGCTCGGCCCGTTCTCGCTGAGCGTCCTGGACGGCACCGCGTGGGAGTACCCGACCGCCGGCAGGCAGCGGCGCGAGGAGATCCGCCGGCACCACCGGCACCACGCGCAGGACCTGCTGTGGTTCCTCACGCACGACCCCGCCGTGCCGGTGCCCGTGCGCCGCGAGCTCGCGCGCTGGGGCCTGCCGCGGGACGAGTTCGCGGACACCGGCCACCTGCCGCACCAGCTCTACGTGCGCGAGGCGCGCCGGATGCACGGCGAGGTGGTGCTGACCGAGCACGACCTGCGTCGCCCGGCCCGCTGGCACGACGTGGTCGCGATGGGCTCGTACCACCTGGACGTGCGCGAGGTGCAGCGGACGTGGCGCTGGGTGCACGAGCACCCGCGACCGGTCGCGATGGTCGTCACGGAGGGCTACCTGTCGGTGCCGGTGCCGCCGTACCCGATCCCGTACCGGGCGCTCGTGCCGCGGTGGGAGGACTGCACCAACCTCGTCGTCCCGGTGTGCGTCTCGGCGTCGCACGTCGCGTTCTCGTCGATCCGCATGGAGCCGCAGTACCAGATGCTCGGGCACGTCGCCGGCCTCGCCGCGGCGCGCGCGGTCGCGTCCGGGCGGGCGGTGCAGGCGGTGGACGTGGCGTCGCTCCAGGACGAGCTGCGGGCGGCCGGGCAGGTGCTGGCGCTGCCCTGACCGGCCCGCTCAGCGCCGGCCGCGGGCGGCCAGGAGGGCCAGCAGGCCGGAGGCGAGCGCCAGGGCGGCGGGCAGCGCGGGGTGCCGGCCGTGCGCGGCGGCGGCCAGCGTCGGGCCGACGACGAACGTCAGCGCGTTGGCGGCGTTCACCTGCCCCGCGACGTCGCCCTGCTCCCGCGCCCCCACCGCCGTGGAGGCGGCGGACGTGCAGCCCGCCGCCGCGGCGCCGACGCCCGCACCGAACACCAGGGCGACCGCCACGAGCGCGGGGACGGGCAGCGGCACGACGTAGACCCCGAGCGCCACGACCAGCACGGCGCCACCCGCGCGCACCAGCCGCCACGGCCGCCAGCCGAGCCGCGGCACCAGCAGCCCCTGGGACAGCATCGAGCCGAGACCGGCGACGAGCAGCAGGGTCCCGGTCAGGGCGGTCGCCCGCGACGCCGCCAGCCCGTAGCGGTCCTGCACCAGGAACCCGATGCTGCCCTGCACCAGCGCCATCGCGAGGAAGACGCCCGCCGAGGCGGCGACGGCCGCGCGCACGGCCGGGTGCGCGAGACCGCCGCGCAGGGCGGCGGCGCCGCGCGACGAGGACGCGCCCGGACCCGCGGCGGGCGCGGCCGTGGCGGGCGCTGACGAGCCGGGCGGCGCGGGCCCGTCGCCCGGCTCGCCGCCCGTCGCGTCGCCCGATCCGGACGCGACGCCGCCGTCGTCCCGCCGCGCCGCGACCCACACCCCGGCGGCGACCACCGCCGCGGCGCGGCGACCACGGGCACCGCCGCCCCCGCCGCCCCGAGGGCCGCCGCGAGCCCGGCGCCGGCCATCGTGCCGAGCCCGCGGACGGCGCCGGCCCGCGCGATCCAGCCGACGCGCTCCCGCTCCGACCCGGAGTCCGCCACCAGCCGCACCTGCGTCGCCGGCCCGGCCGCCGCGACCGCGGTGCCGAACACCAGGCCGCGGGCCACCAGGAGCGCCACCCAGCCGGGAGCCGGCCCGAGCGTCCCGGTGACCGTGAGCACGGCGGCGACGCCGAGCGTGCCGAGGGCGCCGGCCACCGCCGCGGCCAGCAGCACCGGCCGGGGTCCCGCGGCGTCCGCGCGGCGCCCCCACCAGGGGCTGGTGAGCACCACGACCGCCGCGGAGGCGGACGTGACGACGCCCGCCTGCCAGTCCGCGAGCCCGAGCAGCCGGGACGTGGCGGGCAGGGCGGCGGCGGTGGCGGCCTGCGCGACGACGACGGCGAACAGCGTCGCGAGCGCGGCGGTGCCCGCGCGGGACGGGGTCAGGGCCGCGCGAGCGGGTGCGGAGCCGGCCGGCGCGGGGCGGCTCGCGGGCGGCGGGTCGCTCGGGCTCGACGACACGTCAGGCACTGTACCGACCGCCCGGACCGGGACAACCCCGGCTATCCCGGCGACCGGGACGATCCGGACGACCGGCGCGGATCGGGTGAAACCGCCCCTGAGCAGCGCTTCTCTTGTCCCGCCTCGTCTGGAATCGATACCATAACCGCATGCCCCCCGTCACCGAGGTCGCTCCCGGGGTGTTCCGCATCGCGGACACGTGCCAGGTCTACGTCGTGCGCGCCGAGCAGTCCGCCCCCGACGGCACGCGCACCGCGGTGGCCGTCGACTTCGGGTCCGGCACCGCGCTCGACCACCTCGCCGAGATGGGCGTCGACCGCATCACCGACGTGCTCATGACCCACCACCACCGGGACCAGGGCCAGGGGCTGCCGCGCGCCGTCGCCGCCGGCATCGCCGTGCACGTCCCGCCGGTGGAGCGCGACCTGTTCGAGCACGTCGACGAGATGTGGCGCACCCGGCCCGTGGTCAACGACTACAACCTGCGCCAGGACCGGTTCTCGCTGCTGGAGCCCGTGCCCGTCGCCGACGTCGTCCCGGAGTACCGGGTGCGCGAGTACGGCGGGGTGGCCGTCCAGGTGGTGCCGACCCCCGGCCACACCACCGGCTCGGTGACGTACGTCGTCGAGCGCGCGGGCCGGCGCCTGGCGTTCACGGGGGACCTCGTCTACGCACCCGGCAAGGTGTGGTCGCTCGCCGCGACGCAGTGGTCGTACACGGAGAACGAGGGGCCGGCGATGACGGTCCTGTCCTGCTACCTGCTCATGGACGAGCGGCTCGACCTGCTGCTGCCCTCGCACGGCGCCCCCATGGACGACCCGCAGCACGCGCTCGGGCTGCTCGCCTCCCGCATGCGCGGCTACGTCGACTCCCGCCGCCCGCAGCCGTGGGACCTGCGCACCCGCCTGACCGAGCCGTTCCAGCGCATCACCGAGCACTTCCTGCTCAACGTGTCGTCCAACGCCTGCTCCTACGTGCTGGTGTCGCGCGACGGCGCCGCGCTGCTCATGGACTACGGCTACGACATGACGACGGGGCTGCCGACGGGCACCGACCGCGCGTCGCGCCGGCCCTGGCTCGCGTCCCTGCCCGCGCTGCGCCGGGACCACGGCGTCACGGACGTCGAGGTGGTGCT
Source organism: Cellulomonas sp. ES6 (assembly GCF_030053835.1). NCBI lineage: Bacteria > Bacillati > Actinomycetota > Actinomycetes > Micrococcales > Cellulomonadaceae > Cellulomonas > Cellulomonas sp. ES6. The sequence continues at coordinate 2,638,859 of NZ_CP125655.1, forward strand.
GCCCACGCACTACCACGACGACCACGTTGCGGGCATGAACCTGCTGCGCGAGGTCGAGGGCACGCAGATCTGGGCGCCGGAGAACGTCGCGCCGGTGCTCGAGGAGCCGCTGCGGCACGACCTGCCCTGCCAGTGGTACGACCCGATCCCGGTGGACCGCGTGCTGCCGCTGGGGGAGACGTTCCGGTGGCACGAGTACGAGATCACGGTGCACGAGCTGCCCGGGCACACGCTGTACGCCGCGGCGTTCGAGGTCGAGGTCGACGGCGTGCGGGTCCTCGTCACCGGCGACCAGCAGGACGGCCTCGGCATCCCCGGCCACCGCCGCGAGATCCTCAACTACCAGTACCGGAACCTGTTCCGCATCACCGACTACCGGGACTCCGCGGCGCTGTACCGGCGGATCGCCCCCGGCGTCATGGTCTCCGGGCACTGGGAGCCGCGCTGGGTCGACGAGGCGTACCTCGACATGCTCGCCCAGGAGGGCGACGAGCTCGTGCAGATCCACTACGACCTGCTGCCGCTCGACGAGTACGACCTGGGCGCCGACGACCGCCTGGCGCACATCGCGCCGTACCTGTCGCAGGCGCGCGCCGGCGAGCCGGCACGGTTCACCGTGACCGTCCGCAACCCGACCCGCGCGGACAGCAAGGCCACGGTGCGGCCGGTGCTGCCGCTAGGCTGGCGCGCGCACCCCGACGAGGTCGTCGTCGCCCTCCCGCCCGCCGGGACGGCCGATGTGGACCTCGAGGTGGTGCCCACGGGCCCCGGGGCACGGCGCCGTCGGCTCGCCGTCGACGTCAGCATCGGGGACCTCCGGCTGGGTCAGCACGCCGAGGCTCTCGTGGACGTGACGGGGGACTGAGGACGACGCTCGAGGAGCACGCATGGACGCCGTCGCGCAGGGGACGCGGGGCCCGGTGACCGCCGGGCGTCGCGCGACGATCAAGGACGTGGCCGAGGCGGCCGACGTCTCGCGCTCCACGGCGTCGCGCGCGCTCACCGGCCGCGGCTACGTCGCCCCGGCCGTGCGGGACCGCGTGCGCCGCGCCGCGCAGACGCTCGGCTACGTGCCCGACGCGATGGCCCGCAACCTCCGCCAGCAGGTCAGCCGCTCCATCGGCGTCCTGGTGTCCGACCTGCGCAACTCGTTCTACGCCGACCTCGCCGCCGGCGTCAGCCAGCAGTCCCGCCGCCGCGGCTACGCGATGATGCTCGCCGACGACAACGGGTCGGTCGAGGCCGAGCTCGAGGCCGCCGAGACGTTCGTGGCGCTGCGCGTCGCCGGCGTCATCCTCACGCCGCTGTCCGTCGAGGTCACCGAGTACCTCGCCCGCCACCGCATCCCCGTCATCGAGGTCGACCGGCAGTTCGCCGAGGGCGCCTGCGACGCCGTGGTGGTCGACAACAAGTCCGCCGCCGAGCGCGTCACCGCCGGTCTGCTCGCGCAGGGCCACCGCCGCGTCGCCCTGCTCATCGACGAGATGGACTGGACGACGGGCCGCGACCGCCTGGTCGGGTACCGCTCCGCGTTCCTCGCGGCCGGCATCCCGCTGGACGACCAGCTCGTGGTCCGCGGCGGCTGGGACGTCGGCGCCGCGCAGGGCGTCGCGCGTGAGCTGCTCGGCTCACCCGACCGGCCCACCGCGGTGTTCGCCGCCAACAACGTGCTCGCCGAGGGCGTGTGGCGTGCCGCCCAGGGCCTCGGGCTGCGCATCCCCGAGGACCTCAGCCTGGTGTCGTTCGACGACGCCCCCTGGATGACGATGGTCCGGCCCGGCGTCACGGCCGTCGCGCAGGACGCGGTCGCGCTCGGCGAGGCCGCGGTGGCGCAGATGCTCGACCGCATCCAGAGCCCCGATTCGCCCGTGCGGACCGTGATGCTCTCCGCCGCCGTCGCCGAGCGCGGCTCGACGGCCCCGCCCGCCACCGTCTGAGCCGGTCCCGCCCCCGGGCGGCACAGGACCCGCCCCCGGGCGGTGCGGGGCCCGCCCCCGGGCGCCACAGGACCCGTGCCCGGGCGGTGCGGGGCCCGTGCGCGGGCGGCGCGAGGCCCGGGCGTGCGGGAGGCTGACGCCCAGAGGTGCCACCCATCCCGTCGGAGGCTCCGAACGCGATCGGAGACTCCCGCGCGGGATCGGAGACCTCCCCGGACCCCTCCGATCCCGCGCGGACACCTCCCACCACGTGGGGAACCTCCGAACCCCCGTCGGAGGCTCCGAACGCGAACGGAGACTCCCGCGTGTCATCGGAGACCTCCCCGGACCCCTCCGATGGCGCGCGGACACCTCCCAGCACGTTGGGAGCCTCCGAACGGGCGGAGGGTGAGGAGGCGGTGCCGGCTGGACTCGTTCCCATGCTGACGTCGCATGCCGGACCGCCTCCCTGTCCGCATCGCCGCCCCGTGGCTTGACGGTCGATCAGGCGTCCTCCTATGCTCGTTCTGGAATCGATCCCAGGCCGGATCGGCTGCACAGGAGCCGCCGAGCCACCGCCGGGGTCCCGCGCTCGACGCCTGCCGCGTCGCGCCCCGTCGGGGGTCTGGAGGACGTGCATGACGACGGATCGACCGCTCGCGCCTGCCCGCACGGCGCAGGTCGCCCGCGACGCGGCACCAGGCCCAGCGGCTGCCGCGGCACCCGCGCCGGGGGCCTCGCGCGCGGCCGGCGCCGAGCCCGTCCTGGCGCTCGACATCGGCGGCACCAAGCTCGCGGTCGCGGTCGTCACCGTCGACGGCGCCGTGCACGGCCTGCGCATCCGGCCCACCCGGCGCGAGGAGGGCCCGCAGGCCGTCATCCGCCGGCTGTTCGACATGGGCCACGAGGCGGTCGCCGAGGCCGGGCTCGGTCCCGTCGGCGCGGTCGGCATCGCGTGCGGCGGCCCGCTCGACGCCCCCGCCGGCCTGCTGCAGTCTCCGCCGCACCTGCCGGGCTGGGACGACATCCCGATCGGCCCGCTGGCGTCGCAGGAGTTCGGCGTCCCGTTCGCGCTCGAGAACGACGCGACGGCCGCCGCGGTCGCGGAGCACCGCTACGGCGCGGGCCGTGGGCTGCGCTCCCTGGTGTACCTGACGGTGTCGACGGGCATCGGCGGCGGCGTGATCCTCGACGGGCGGCTGCACCGCGGTGCCGCGGGCAACGGCGGCGAGCTCGGCCACATCACCGTGCGGCGGGGCGGGCGCGCGTGCTCCTGCGGCCGCGCCGGCTGCATCGAGGCCTACGCCTCCGGGACGTCGATCGCGCAGCGCGCCGGGGAGGCCCTGGCCGCGGACCCGGGCTCGACGCTGGCCGGGCTGCCCGCGGTCACCGCCGCCGACGTCAGCGCGGCCGCCGCGGCGGGGGACCCGCTCGCCCGGAGCCTGTGGGACGAGACGACCGACCTGCTCGGCTGCGCCGTCGCCGACCTCGTGAACGTGCTGGAGCCCGAGCTCGTCGTGCTGGGCGGCGGCGTCACCCGCTCCGGTGCGATGCTGCTGGACCCGGTGCGGGACCTGGTCGCCCGTGAGGCGATGCCGCCGGCCGCCCGCGCCGCGACCGTGACGCTCGCGGCGCTCGGGGACGTGGTGTGCGTGGTGGGCGCCGGGGCGATCGCGCTCGACGTGCTGCCGGCCGCCGCGCCGCCCGCTGCCGGTGCCGTCGGCGATGCCGCCGCGCCCACGACCGCCCCGCCCACCTCCGCCGGGCACCCGTCCGCCGGCCCCCCGCCCCCCACCGCCCCGGAGGCCGCTCGTGTCTGACTGGCTGCACGCCCACCTGACCGCGCACACCGACGTCGCCCACGCGATGTCGGGCCTCGCGGAGCAGATCCGCGCGGCGGGCGAGCTGGTGCGCGACACGTTCGCCGCCGGCGGCACCCTGTACACGTTCGGCAACGGCGGCAGCGCCGCGGACGCCCAGCACCTCACCGGGGAGCTGGTCGGCCACTACAAGCGCGACCGCCGTCCGCTGCCCGCGGTGACGCTGAGCACGGACCCGACGTCCATGACCTGCATCGCGAACGACTACGCCTACGACGACGTGTTCGCCCGCCAGGTGCAGGCGCTCGCGCGGCCGGGGGACCTGGTGGTGGCGTTCACGACCAGCGGCCGGTCCCCGAACGTCGTCGGCGGGCTGGCGGCGGCGCGGGCGAACGGCGCGACCACCCTGCTGCTGGCCGGCGGCGACGGCGGTCCGGCGCGGGAACATGCCGACCACCTGCTGCTCGTCCCGTCGGCCACCACCCCGCGCATCCAGGAGATGCACACCTTGGTGCTGCACGTCATCAGCGAGATGGTGGACGCCTGGGCCGCCGACGAGGCGCCCACCGCCTGACCGCGTCCCCCGAGACGAGAGGAACCGCGCCGTGGACGAGGGTGTCCTGCTGCGACCCGCGGGGACCCGGTGGCCGGGCGGCGACGCGCCCGTCGTGGGCTCCGTCCCGCACGTCGTCGAGGTCGTGGCCCCGGACGGCACCGTCACCCCGGTGCCCCCGACGTCGTCCCCCGGCCCGGGGGCGGTCGCCGGCGAGGCGGCGGGGTTCCGCGCCACGGCGTGGTGGTCGCCGCCGAGTGCCACCGGTCGCGTGGACGTGCGGCTCGACGTCGAGCACCGCGGCGCGGTCGAGCGGGACGCGTGCCTGCGCGTCCGCGTGCTGCTGCCCGCCGCCCCGCACCCGCCGTGGTGGCTGGTCCCGGGCGCGTTCTACGGCGAGAACCGGCCGGTCGGCTGCGAGCGGGCGTTCCCGCGGTTCGAGGTCGGCGCCGACGACCCGGCCGGCATGGTGAGCGACCACTGGGAGCTCCGGGCGGACCGCGCCGCGACCCCCGCGGTGCTCGCGTGGGCCGGCCCGGGGGGCGTCGCGCTGCTCGCGCCCGAGACGACGCCGCTCGGCATGACCGGGCTCGGCCTGGCGCACGACGCGGCGACGGGCGTCGGCAGCATCCACCTCACGTTCCCGTTCCGGGAGGGGCCGGTGTCGTACACGGGGTCGGCCACGCCCGCCCCGGCGGAGGTCACGACGCACCGCTGGACGCCCGGCGAGCGGGTGTCGCTGCGGTTCGCCGTGCACCCCACCGGCCCGGACCGCCACGCGTACGCGGCCGTCCTGCGGGAGGAGCACGAGCGGACCCGCGCCGGCTCGCCGCTCGCGCCGTGGGTGGGCGTCGACGAGGCGGCCGACCTCGCCGCCGAGGGCCTGCACCGCTGGCACTACGCCGAGCCGGGCGTCCTGCTGGAGACCGTCGGGTTCGACCGCGAGGTCAGCGGCCGCGACGGCCTGACGGTGGACCGGCAGGCCATGCACGTCGGCTGGGTCAGCGGCATCCCGTGGGCGCACGCCCTGCTCGCGCACGCCCGCCGCCGCGGCCGCCCGGACGCCGGCGCCGCGGCCGCCCGCGTCATCGACTTCATCTGCGAGAACCTCGCGCCCTGCGGCACGTTCTGGGGCGTCTGGTACGCCGAGCACGGCTGGTCGCAGTCGTGGTCGCACACCAGGGGAGCCCTGCACTCCCGGACGCTGGCCGAGGCGGCGCAGTTCCTGGCGCGCGCGCTCGAGCTCGGGGCGGACGTGCGCGCCGCGCACCCGCGGTGGGAGGCGGCGCTGCTGTCGAACCTCGACGCGGTGGTGCGCCGGCAGCGCGCCGACGGCAACCTCGGCTCCGCCCACCACGCGCAGACCGGGGAGGTGCTGTCCTGGGAGGGCGCCGCGGGCCTGGCGTGGGTCGGGGCGCTCGCGGAGGCCGGCCGCTGGGACGGCCCCGGTGGCGGCGACGGCGCGTACCTCGCGGCCGCGGTGCGCGCAGGGGAGTACTACGCGCAGTTCGTCGACCGGGAGTTCCTGCACGGCGCACCGGAGGACGTCGACCTCGCGCCGACGTCCGAGGACGGGTACGTGGCCGTCATGGCGTACGTCGCGCTGCACCGCCGCACCGGTGACCCGCGCTGGCTCGACCTCGCGCGCCGCGCGGCCGACTGGATGCTGACGTTCCGGTACTCGTACAACACGCGGTTCCCGGCGGGCACGATGCTGGAGCGCTACGGCTTCGCGACCCGCGGCGCCGACAACGCCTCGCCGTCCAACCAGCACCTGCACGCGTACGGGCTGGTGTGCACGGCCGAGCTCGCGGAGCTGTCCGGGGCGCTCGGGGACCCCTGGTACGCCGAGCGCGCCGCCGAGACGCTCGCGTGCTTCCGGCAGATGGTCGCGCGGTTCGACGGCGACATGAACGCCTACCGCGGCATGACGTCCGAGCGGTACTACCAGACTGCGTGCTTCCAGCCGAAGGGCATGCTGCTCACGCTGTCGCACGCCTGGACGACCGGGGTGCTGCTGCTGGCGTGCGAGCAGGTGCTGGCGCGCCCGGGGCTGCTGCCCGACCCGGTCTGAGCAGCCGCGCGCACGATGCGAGGGCCGGGTCGCCGTGTGCGCGGCCCGGCCCTCGTCGTCGGTGCGGCGGGTGTCAGCCCTTGCGGCCCTGCGTCGCCACGCCCTCGATGAAGTAGCGCTGCCCGAAGGCGAACAGCGCCAGCATCGGCAGCGTGACCAGCAGCGACGCCACCATCACGTACTGGTAGTCGCCCTGCCCGCCGGCGGTCGGCGAGTACTTCGTCATCGCGTACGCGATGCCGAGCGGCGCCGTGAACTCGTCCGGGCTGCCGGCGTTGAGGTAGATCAGCGCGGCCTGCAGGTTGTTCCACGACGCCTGGAACTCGAACAGCAGCACGATGATGAACGACGGCACGGACAGCGGGAACGCGATCCGCCAGTAGGTGCGCCACTGGTTCGCGCCGTCGATGCGCGCGGCCTCGAACAGCTCCCGCGGCAGGCCCAGGTAGAACTGCCGCTGCAGGAAGATGTAGAACGCCGACCCGAACAGGTTCGCGCCGAACAGCGGGACCCACGTGCCGAGGAACCCGAGCTCCTTCCAGATCAGGTAGATCGGGATCATCGTGACGGCGCCGGGCAGCATCATCGTGGCGAGCACGAGGCCGAACAGCGGGCCGCGCAGCGGGAACCGGAAGTGCGCGAACCCCCACGCGACCAGCGAGGACGACACGGCGACGCTGACGGCCGCCAGCACCGCGATGCCGATGCTGTTGACCATCCAGCTGCCCAGCGGCAGCTCGTCGAAGACGCGGACGTAGTTGTCCCAGTGGAACGTCGTGGGCCACAGCGAGTTGTCGAACACCTGCCCGCGGCCCTTGAGGCTGGCGGCGAGCAGCCACGCGAACGGGTACAGGAACACCAGGGAGATGACCGCGAGCGCCGCGAGGACCACGCCGCGCTTGATCCGGCGGCCGGTGCGGCCGCCGCCGCGGACCTCGCTGGGTGCGGGCCCGGTCGGGTCGATGGGGCGGTCGCCCTGCCCGGCGGCGTCCTCGGGGAGGCCGGGGACCTGGCGGACGGGCGTGTTCGTGGTGCCGGTGCTGGCCATCAGTCCTTGCCCCCCTCGTAGTAGACGAACCGGTTGCCGAACTTCATCTGGATGGCCGTGATCGCCATGATGATCACGAAGAGCAGCCAGGCCATCGCGGCGGCGAACCCGAAGTTGAACTGCCGGAACGCCTGCTGGAACAGGTAGATCGCGTAGAACAGCGAGGCCTCAGGGGAGGCGTTTGACTGGTCGCGCCAGAACAGCAGGTACGCCTGGTCGAACACCTGGAACGCGGCGATCGACAGCACGATCACGTTGAAGAAGATGGCGCTCGAGATCATCGGCAGCGTGATGTTGCGGAACCGCTGCCAGACGCCGGCGCCGTCGAGCTCCGCGACCTCGTAGAGCTCGCGGGGGACGTTCTTCAGGGCGGCCAGGAAGATCACCATCGTCCCCGACACGCCCCACAGCGTCATGAGCACGATGGACGGCTTGATCCACGCCGGGTCGACGAGCCACTGCGGCCCCTCGATGCCGAAGATCCGCAGGAACTGGTTCAGCGCCCCGGTGTTGCCGTTCAGCAGCAGGAAGAACACGGCGGCGGTCGCCACGGCGGGCGTCATCTTGGGCAGGTAGTACACGGTGCGGAAGAACCCGGCGCCGCGACCGGCCTGGTTGAGCAGCGAGGCGAGGCCCAGCGCCACCAGGATCTCCAGCGGCACGGCGAGCACCGCGTAGAACAGCGTGTTGCCGAGCGCCGTGGCCACGCGCGGGTCGGTGAACAGCTGCGCGTAGTTCTCGAAGCCCGCCGGGCGGGCCGTGTTGGTGGCCAGGTTGTAGTGGCTGAACGAGATCACGAGGCTGTAGACCATCGCCCCGGCCGTGAAGATCAGGAACCCGACGATCCACGGCGAGATGAACAGGTAGCCGGCCAGGGCCTCGCGCTTGTTGTAGGGCACCTTGTCCCGCCGCTTGCGCGGGGCCCGGGGCGAGCGCGCGACCACCGGGGCGGCGTCGGCTCTGAGCTGCGTCATCGGGGCCTCCAGTCGACCGATATCGCCGGTCGAGGCCTGCCCCTGCTCCGTTGCCCGGCGATGTGGCAACGATGCCACATGCCGCGACTATAGGGCGCAGGGGGTGCTGCCGCAAGACACCGGCCGGAGCCCGCGGGCTACCTCACGGGCGCTGTCGGGGGCAGCGTCGCACGAAGCGCGGGACCCCACGACCGGAGCGGCCACCGCGCCCCGGACCCCGGCGTCAGAGCCGCGCCGCGAGCTCCGTCAGCGCTTCCGACGCGCCCTCGTCCAGCGTCAGCGTCGCCAGCGGGTCGCCCCGCGTCGCCCCCCGGTTGAGGATCACCACCGGCTTGCCCGCGGCCGCCGCGTGCCGCACGAACCGCAGCCCCGACTGCACCGTCAGCGACGACCCCGCCACCAGCAGCGCGTCCGCCTCGTCCACCAGCGCGTACGCCTCGGCCACCCGCGGCGCCGGCACCGTCTCCCCGAAGTACACGATGTCCGGCTTCAGCATCCCGCCGCACGGCCCGTCGCCCCCGTCCGGGTCCGGCAACCAGCAGTCCACGACCCGGAAGTGCGCGGTCCGCTCGATCACCGCGTCCGCGTCCGGGGCGATCTCCACGTCCCCCACGGCCCCGACCGACTCCGCGAACCCCGGGTTCGCCGCCTCGAGCCGCTCCGCCAGCTCCGCGCGCGACACCGTGCGCCCGCACCGCAGGCACACCACCCGGTCGTACCGGCCGTGCAGGTCGATCACCCGCCGCGACCCCGCCTGCTCGTGCAGCAGGTCCACGTTCTGCGTGATCACCCCCAGCACCACGCCGTGCGCCTCCATCGACGCCAGCGCGCGGTGCCCCGCGTTCGGGTGCGTCCGGTGCACGTACCGCCAGCCCACGTGGTTGCGCGCCCAGTAGTGCCGCCGGAACGCCGCGTCCCCCACGAACTGCTGGTACGTCATCGGGTTGCGCGGCGGCGAGTCCGGCGACCGGTAGTCCGGGATCCCCGAGTCCGTCGACAACCCTGCGCCCGTCAGCGCCGTCACCCGGCTGCCCCGCAGCAGCGCCACCACGTCGTCCACCGTCCCCGGTTTCGGCCGCGCGTCGTCGTGCGCCGGCACCGGCAGACGCACCGGCGGCGCCGGCGTCACGGGCGGGAGGGGCAGCGCGGGGGTGTGGGGCACGGGGTCCGGGGACGTCACGGGTCCACGCTACGTCCGCCGATGCGGGAGTTCGTCCCGGCATCCGGTAGTCTCTCCTGCCGAGGTAGCGTGTCCGAGCGGCCTAAGGAGCACGCCTCGAAAGCGTGTGTGGGTGAAAGTCCACCGTGGGTTCAAATCCCACCGCTACCGCGTGACGAGAGCCCCGCCGGTGTCCGGCGGGGCTCTCGTGCGTCCGGGCGGAGCCGCTGCCGCGACCCGAGCAGCCGCTCGTGCGCCTCTGGTGGCCCCGGGCCCTGCGACGTAGCGTCGTGCGTGCCGGAAGCACCAGCCGATCGCACGAGAGGTGGCACTGCCGTGAGCATGATGATGGACATGATGAAGTCGATGCCGGCGGGCACGACGGGGATGGACATGACCGCGATGCAGCCGTGCATCGAGGCGTGCTCGGCCGCCGCGATGGCGGCGACGATGTGTGCCGACGCCGACGCCGGGGAGAGCATGGGCCGGTGTGCGTCCATGTGCGCCAGCACCGCGGACGTGGCGACCACGACGATGCGGATGATGATGCGGCCGGCGGGCTACGACATGACCGTGATGTCGGCGATGATGCAGGCCTGCGTCGCGATGGGCGAGGCGTGCGCGGCGGAGTGCGAGATGCACGCGTCCATGTCGGAGCACTGCCGGATCTGCGCGCAGGCCTGCCGGGCGATGGTCGACGCGTGCGGCTCGATGATGTCCTCGATGGCCTGACGCGCGGCGGGGACCGCTAGACCGACGGGCGGGCGGCGTACCAGACGCCGCCCACCGCGAGCAGCCCGGCGACCGGGTGCACCGCCACCGGCTCCCCGGGCTGCGGCGTCGCGCGCGTCGTGAGCGCGTGCAGCCCGCCGTCGAGCAGGGCGACCGTCACCTGGGCCTCGCCCTGCTCGACGACGAGGCCGTCGCGCCAGGCGCTGGGCGAGGCGGAGGCGACGACCTCCTGGATGGGGAGGACGTCGACGCGGGTGTGCTGCGGCACTTCAGGCTCCTGGGGTCCGGCGGGTCGTGCGGTGCGGGTGCACTCACGCGCCGGGACCGGGTGGACCGGGGCGGGGCGGAGCGCGGCTGCTGCGGGATGACGCGGGCCCGGCCCGGGGCGCGCCTCAGGCGCGGGCGGGGGGGCCGCTGGGACGTCAGCGACACATTCGACAGCGGCACCGCACCGTCGGCACGGCGACGGACCCCGCGGTGAGCGGGGTCGCGTGGGCGTGCCGGACGGCGGACATGGCGACGAGTCTGAGCAGGCCCGGGGGACGTGTCAAGGACGCCCGCGGTTTCTCGTGCAGCCGTGCAGGTCAGCCGGGGGGAGCGTGCGCGCACCGTCCGGAGCGTGGACGCCTCGGGCGTCGGTGAGCGTCCCGGTTCACGCGCTGATCGCGACGATGCCGGCGAGCACCACCGCGGCCCCGAGCAGGCGGCGCACGAGCCCGCCGTCGCGCGTGAGCAGCCACGCGACCAGCGCGCCGATGACGATCGACGACTCGCGCAGCGGGGCGACGAGCGCGACGGGGGAGGTCTGCATCGCGGTGAGGACGAGGACGTAGGCGAGGGGTGACAGGACCGCGACGGCGGCGACGGGCGCGCGGTCGACGCGGAGCGTGTGCGGCAGGGCGCGCCGGCGCCGGATGACGCCGGGTGCCAGCGCGACGGTCTGGAGCAGCAGGGTCCCGGCGTAGTAGCTGACCGGGGCGAGGCCGAGCGCCGTCACCGTGTAGGCGTCCCAGAGGGTGTACGCGGCGATCGTGGTGCCGGTCGCGGCGCCCCACGCGAGGCCGGGGACCGGGTCGGCACCGGTGCGGCGTAGGGGGTTGCCGGTGACGACGGCGATGCCGGCGAGGATCCCGAGGGCGCCGACGACGGCCAGGCGCGTGGGGCGCTCCCCGAGCACGGCGACGGCGAGCACGGTGGTCAGCAGCGGGCCGGTGCCGCGGGCCACCGGGTACACGACGCCGAGGTCCGCGCGGTCGTAGCCGGCCTGGAGGGTGAGCGAGTAGGCCAGGTGGAGGGTGGCCGAGACGGCGGCCGCGCCGAGCAGCGGCCAGGTGACCGGCTGCGAGCCGGTCGTCGCCGCCAGGGCCGCGAGCGGGAGGCAGAGGACCGCGGAGCCCGCCGTGTACGCGGCGACGAACAGGACCGTGTCGCCCCGCTTGGCCGTCGAGGCGAGGTTCCAGGTGGCGTGCGCCACCGCCGCGACGAGGACGGTCGCGAGGGTGGCGGGCGGCATCAGGTGAGGTCGGGCAGGTCGACGCCGGCCCGCTCGGTGCGCGCGACCCGGTCGGGGTCGCGCAGCGCGAGCGCGGTGGCGAGGGCGTCGACGGCGGCGAGCTGGGCGAGGCGGCTGCCGGCGGCCGCCATCTGGGTGGTGAGCGGGGCGCCGCCGACGACGAGCGCGATGTCGGCGACGTCGGTCAGCGGGGTCCCGTACTGGTTGGTCACCGCGACGACGGTGGCGCCCGCGGTCGCGGCGGCGTCGGCGACGGCGACCGTCGTCTCGGTGCGGCCCGTCGAGCTGACGGCGACGGCGACGTCCCCGGCGTCCAGCAGGCGGGCCGCGATCATCGCGGACTCGTGGTCGGTGATCCCCGCGGTGCGCACACTGAGCGCGCGCAGCCGGAACACGACGTCGGCCGCGACCGTCGCCGACGGGCCCGCGCCGTACGCCACGAGCTGGCCGGCGCGCAGGACCGCGGAGACGGCCTCGTCGAGCGCGGCGGGGTCGAGGGCCCCGCCGAGGGCGGTGAGCGCCTCGACGCCGGTGCGCACGCTCGCGTCGATGATGGTGCGGGTGGTGTCGGCGCTGGTGAGCGTGCGGGGCGGGGCGAAGAACTCGGTGGTGCCCCGCGCGCGGGCGATCTCCAGCTTCAGCTCGGCGAACCCGGCGAAGCCGACGGCGCGGGCCGCGCGCACCACGCTCGGCGCGGACACCCCCGCGCGGCCCGCGACCTGCGCGGCGGTGCTCCGCCCGACGAACAGCGGGTCCGTGAGGAGCAGCTCGACGACCTTGGCCTCGCTCGCCGCCAGACCGGCGGTCCGTGCCTGCACCGAGCCGAGCCAGCGCCGCAGCGGGTCGCCCTGGCCGGAAATGCCGTTACCGTCGCGCTGCATCACGCGTCACACGATAACATCGCGGCATGGGCGCAGACAGCGGGCAGGCGGTCGAGCGGGTCGCCGTCGTCGGGCCGGGGGCGATCGGGACGGCGGTGGCCGCCGTGCTGCACGAGGCGGGGCGGACGCCGGTGCTCTGCGGACGCACGCCCCGGGCGGACCTCACCCTGGTGGACGGCGAGCGGCGCGTGGTCGTCCCCGGACCCGTCCACACCGACCCCGGCGCCCCGGCGGAGACGGTCGACGTGCTGCTCCTGGCGGTCAAGGCGACCCAGACGGCCGCGGCGGCGCCGTGGCTGCGGCGCCTGTGCGGACCCGGGACGGTGGTGGGCGTGCTGCAGAACGGCGTCGAGCAGGTCGCCGCCGTGCGCCCGCACGTCCCGCCGGGCGTCGAGGTGGTGCCCGCGGTCGTCTGGTTCCCCGCGCAGGCGCAGGCCGACGGCACGGTCCGGCTGCGGGGCGAGCCCCGGCTGACGCTCCCGGAGGGGCCGGGGGCCCAGCGCGTCGCAGCCGCCCTGCGCGGCACGCGCTGCCGGGTGGACCTCGCGGCCGACTTCGCCGACCTGGCCTGGCGCAAGCTCCTGCAGAACGCCGCCGCCGGGATCATGGCGCTCACGGGCCGGCGCGCCGGCGTCTTCACGCGCCCGGACGTGGCCGACCTGACTCGCGCGTACCTGCGGGAGTGCCTCGCCGTCGCGCGCGCGGAGGGTGCGACGCTCGGCGACGACACCCCCGAGGCCGTCCTCGGCGGCTTCCAGGCCGCCCCGGCCGACATGAGCACCTCGATCCTCACCGACCGGGAGGCCGGGCGACCGCTCGAGTGGGACATCCGCAACGGCGTGGTCTCCCGCCTCGGCCGGGTGCACGGCGTCCCGACGCCGATCGGCGACACCCTCGCGACGCTCCTCGCGGCCACCAGCGACGGCCCGGGCTGACGTCGGGCCGGACCCGGCGGCGGGGCCCCCGGCGCACCGGCCGTCAGACCACGGGACGGACGCGGTCGACCAGGCGGGTCCGGGCCGTGCCGTCGCCGAGCTCGTGCCGGGCGCCCGGGGTGGCGGCGTAGAAGAGCAGCGTCCCGGCGAGGAACAGCGGGTCGATGTCGAGCACCGGCGTCGGCACGCCGAGCACCGCGCCCTGGGGCGAGCCCAGCCCCCCGGGCACGGGGGCGCTCAGGAACCGACCGCGCCGCCGCCAGGAGGCCGAGCGGGCGCCCGGCCTCGCGAGCAGGTGGAGCACAGGCCAGGAGCCGGTGTCGCCGAGCCGGACGTCCGCGAGGTCGTCCCAGGCGAGGTGGCCGTCGCCGTCCCAGCCGTGCACGGTGACGCCGCGGGCGTCCAGGACGAGGCGGTGCGGACGGCGGCGCAGGCGCAGCAGGCTGTCGGGGAGCGGCAGGGCGAGCAGCACGGCGGCGCCGACCATCACCCACGTGATCGGCGCGGGATCGCCGAGCTGGAGCGAGGCCGCCGCGAGCAGCACGACGACGAGGCCGCCGGTCGTCGCCGCAGGCACGGTGAGCAGGGTCGTGGACCACGTGAGCACCGTCGCGCGGCTCCCGTCGGGGAGCGTCTCGACCGCCACGCGCCGGCCGTCGAGGGGCGGTCGGCGCAGGTACATCCGGTGGAACCCGATCGCGCCGCCGCCGACCCACAGCAGTCCCGCCCCGGCGACGACCACGCAGGTCGCCGGAGACCAGGTGCCGGGCGAGGCCACCAGCAGGGCGACGGCGAGCAGCGTCAGGGCGGAGCCGAGCAGCGCGTTGCCGACGACGACCGCCCACAGCGCCGGCCACCACCGGTAGCGGCGCAGCAGGGCGACGGACGCGGTGGGGGCGTCGCGGGGCGCCGTCACCCGGACACCACCTCCCCGGAGTCCTGCGCCGCGAGCGCCCCCAGCAGCCGCAGCCGCTCCGCGCTGGGGCTGCCCGCGTCGGCGTAGTAGACGACCAGGACCACGCCCTCGACCGGCAGCTTGTCGCGGTGCAGCGTCAGCTCGCCGACCACGGGGTGGTGCACGACCGTCGTGCCGCCGGTGAGCGGGCGCACGTCCTGGCGCGCCCACAGGGAGCGGAACCGGGCGCTCGCCAGCGAGAGCTCGCCGACGAGCTCGATGATGCGCGGGTCGTCGGCGTCGTCCCCGACGCTCTGGCGGAACGCGCCCAGGAACCCGGCGACGGCGGCGTCCCAGTCGGCGTGGAAGGCCCGCTCCTCGGGGTCGAGCAGCAGGGACCGGAGCCGGTTCTCGCCCGGTCGCAGCCGAGGCGAGAACGCGGCGGCGAGCGAGTTGGCGGCCAGGACGTCGAACGCGCGGCCCTCGACGAACGCCGGCACGTCGAGCGCCGCGAGCAGGTGGTGCAGCCGCTCCGGCACCCGCTCGGGCGGCCGGCGGCGGGGACGGGAACGGGGCTGCGGCACGGCGAGGTCCCGCAGGTACGCGGCCTCGACGTCGTCGAGCCGCAGCACCCGGGCCAGCGCGTCGAGCACCTGGGCGGACGGGTTGCGGTCGCGGCCCTGCTCGAGCCGCAGGTAGTAGTCGGCGCTGATGCCGGCGAGCAGCGCGACCTCCTCGCGGCGCAGCCCGGCGACCCGCCGGTTCGCGCCGCCGGGGATGCCGGCCTGCTCGGGCGTGACGAGCGCGCGGCGGGCACGCAGGTACGCGCCGAGCCGCCGGGTGCCGTCGTCCGCGCTCACCGGACCACGGTAGGCGCGCGGCCCCGTCCGCGGGGTGGTCCCGTCACTCCCAGGAACCACGGGGCCGACCCGCGTCGGCGCCGCCGGGCCGAACCTGGAGGTCCCCGCACGGAAAGAAGGAACGACCATGGACCTCTCGCACCGCACCGCCCTGATCGTCGGCGGCACGTCCGGCATCGGGCTCGGCCTCGCCCACCGGCTGGCACGCCTGGGCAGCACCGTCGTCGTCGGGGGCCGCCGGCCCGAGCCCGTCGACGGCCTGGAGTCGGTGCAGGTCGACGTCACCGACCCCGCCTCGGTGCTGCGCGCCCGGGACGAGGTGCTCGCCGCCCACCCGGACCTGGACCTCGTGGTGACGATGTCCGGCGTGATGCTCGTCGAGGACCTGCTGGACCCCGCGCACATCGCCGCCGCCGAGTCGACGGTCGCCACCAACCTGCTCGGCACCATCCGCGTGCTCGACGCGTTCACGCCGCACCTCGTCGCCCGGGGCGCCGGGGCGTTCGTCACGGTGACCTCCGGCATCGCGTTCCTGCCGTTCCCGGCGATGCCGACCTACGCGGCGTCGAAGGCCGGCGTCCACGCCTACACCGAGGCGCTGCGCGTGCAGCTCGCCGGCACGGGGGTCGAGGTCACCGAGCTGGTGCCGCCCGCCGTCGCGACCGCCGGGCAGGAGACCGTGAACCCCGCGGCGCTGCCGCTCGACGCGTTCCTCGACGAGGTGCTGGACCTGCTCGGGCGGACGCCGACGCCCGACGAGGTCCTGGTGCAGGGCGTGCGGATGCACCGCTGGGCGGAGCGCGACGGCACCTACGCCGAGCTGGTGGCGCGGCGGTCGCAGGCGCTCGCGACGATGCTCGGGCGCTGACGGACCGAGGCCCCCCGCCGGGTGTCCGGCAGGGGGCCTCGGCGCAGGCGGTCGCGCGACGTCAGAGCGCGGAGCCCTCGAACGACTGCGTCACCATCTCGGACGGGTGCTGCGCCACGCACTGCAGCGCGTCGTCGCCCTGGTCCCAGCTCTGCTCGGTCGGGTACAGGAACGTCACCTCGAGCACCGAGCTCTCGTACGCCGCACCGACGAACGGCTCGAACTCCGCGAGGCAGAACTCCTGGGCCATCGCGTCCAGCTCGGTCTGCTCCGGCAGCTCGGTGAGCGTCTGCTCGGCGTAGATCTGGCCGTCGTGCGGCTGGTCGCACGGCAGCGCCTGGAGGGACTCGACCATCGTCTCGCCCGCGGACGGCATGACGAGGCAGTCCTTCACCTCGAGCGAGAAGACGCTGGCCTCGGCGGACTCGGTGATCTCACCGGACGCGGAGTCGCGCTTGGCGTCGTCGGCGCCGCCCAGCACGCCGCAGGCGGAGACGGACAGGACGAGCGCTGCGGCGCCCGCGAGGACGGCGGCGGGACGGGACAGGTGGTGCACAGGGAACGTCATGGCGACATCCCAGCAGGTCACAGCCGGTTCTGCTCGCCGGGTCACACCGCGGACGCCCGGTTCGCCCGATCGGACGCCCCGCCCCGCGCCGGGTCGCCGCCCCAGGTGCTACCACCCCCGGGCCCGGACCTCACCCGCCCGCCCGGCTACCGAACCCCGCTGCGGAGCCGATGAACACCCGGCGGGACCCCACCGGGAGGTCCACAGGGGGAGGGATCCAGGATGGGCGCACGACGCACGGCGGCTGCGGCCGCCGTCACCGCGGTGCTGGTGGGGATGACGGTCGCCCCGGCGCTCGCCGCTCCGGCCGGGAGCACCACGTCGGTGACCATGTGCCACCGGACGCGTTCGGTCACCAACCCCTACCGGCTCATCACGGTGTCGCAGTCCGCCGTCACGGGCAACAACGGCGCCGGCTCCGGCAACGCCAGCGGGCACGGCGGGCACAGCGGGCCCGTGTTCGACGCCACGCCCGGCTACTACACGACGCACGCCAAGAGCTGGGGCGACATCATCCCGCCCTTCGGCAACTACAAGGGCCTCAACACCACGGGCCCTCTCCCCGCGTCCCCGACCTGCCGGGGGATGGCCGCGCAGGAGTTCTACGACGTCCAGCGCGAGGCCGGCGTGCCGCGCGACGAGATCATCGCCGACCTCCAGGAGCAGGGCGCCGCGGGTGATCCCACGACGACGGAGCTCGCCGCGTTCGTGTACACCGGCACCGACTCGACGCTGACCGCGGAGGACCAGGCGGCGACCGGCACGACCCCGCCGAGCACGGACCCCTCGACGGATCCCGACCCGTCGACCGACCCGGACCCGAGCACGGACCCGGACCCGAGCACGGATCCGGACCCGTCGACCGACCCGGACCCGAGCACGGATCCGGACCCGAGTACTGACCCGGACCCGTCGACTGACCCAGACCCGTCCACGGATCCGGACCCGGACCCGGACCCGAGCACCGACCCGGACCCGAGCACCGATCCGGACCCGAGCACCGATCCGGACCCGAGCACCGATCCGGACCCGAGCACCGATCCGGACCCGAGCACCGATCCGGACCCGAGCACGGATCCGGACCCGAGCACTGACCCGGACCCGTCGACCGATCCCGACCCGTCCACGGATCCCGACCCGGGGTCCGGCGGCGGTGCGCCGACCCCGAGCACCCCGCAACCGTCACCGTCGCCCACGCCCACGCCCACGCCGACCCCGAAGCCGACCCCGTCGGTCCCCGCGCCGTCGGCCCCGGTGACGGGTGACCAGCGGATCACGGGCACCGTGTGGCTGGACCGTGACCGCGACGGGGCGCAGAGCCTCCCGGCCGAGCCGGGCCTCGCGGCGGTCGCCGTGGAGCTGTACCACGTCGAGCTCGCGGGCGGCGGTGGCGCGGGCCGCGTCACGTCCGCCGCGGCCCCGGCGGTCGCCGGCACCCTGGTGGCGCGGGTGACGACGTCGGCGTCGGGGGAGTTCGCGTTCTCGTCCGTCGCGCCGGGCTCGTACTCGGTGCGCGTCCTGTACCCGGAGTCGCTCGCGGTGACGTGGGACTCGGAGGGCGCGGCCGACGCGTCGGCACTCGTCCTCGTTCCGGAGCGCGGTGAGGCGCAGGCGCAGGTCGGGCTGGCCGGCGACGCCCGCGCGGACCTGCGCGTGACGACGCCGGCGGGCACGCCCGTCGACGGCACGGTGCTGCTCTGGTGGGCCGGCCCGGACGGCGTCTTCGGCACCGACGACGACCTGCAGGTCCCGGTGACGGCGGTCGGCGGCCGGGTGCTGGCCGACGGCCTGCCGCCGGGGGAGTACCGCGTGCTGTCGCAGGACGGCGCGGTGGTCTCCGGGACGGTCGCACTGTCGGCGGCCGGTGGCGCGGCGGCCGTGACGCTCGGCGCGGCGCCCGCGGCCGGGCCCTCGCTCGCGGAGACCGGCGCCGTGCTCGGGACCACGCTCCTGGCGGCGTCGTACCTGGTCGTCGGTGGGCTCGTGCTCACGGTCGTCGCACGTCGCCGGGGCCGCCGGGCCTGACCGGTCCGCGCAAGGCCTGGCAGGATCGGGCCGTGCCTGCCGACCGTCCGCACGTCCTGGTCGTCGACGACGACCCGGGCATCCGGGAGCTGCTCACCGCGGGGCTCGCGTTCTGCGGGTTCGCGGTGACGGCCGTCGGCACGGTCGCGTCGGCGCTGACGGCGCTGCGGGAGCAGCGGCCGGACGTCGTGGTGCTCGACGTGATGCTGCCCGACGCGGACGGCGTCGACATGCTGCGGGTGGTGCGGCGGTCGGGGGACCGGACGCCGGTGGTGCTGCTCAGCGCGCGCGACGCCGTGGCCGACCGGGTCGCGGGGCTGGCGGTGGGCGGCGACGACTACGTGACCAAGCCGTTCGACCTCAGCGAGGTGGTGGCCCGCCTGGAGGCGGTGCTGCGGCGCACGCGGGACGGCGGCGCGGTCGGTGCGGGGCCGGAGGGGGCGTCGGCGGCGGACGAGGTGCTGGCCTACCGCGACCTGCGCGTCGACACCGCGCGGATGCTGGCGCACCGCGGCGGGCGGGACCTGGAGCTGTCCCCGGCCGAGTTCCGCCTGCTCGCCGCGCTGGCCGCGAGCCCGGAGCGCGTGCTGTCGAAGGCGCAGCTGCTCGACCGCGTGTGGGCGTACGACTTCGGCGGCGACACCTCCGTGGTCGAGAAGCTGGTGTCCCGCCTGCGGCGCAAGGTGGACCCGCCGGACGAGGAGCCGCTGGTGCGGACCGTGCGGGGGTTCGGGTACGCGCTGCGCGCCGGGGGCGGCGGCTGATGGTGTGGGCCCCCGTGCGCCGGCCGCGTCCGCCCCGGTCGATCCGCGGCCGGGTCGTCGCCGGCGTCGCGGGCGCCGTGGTCCTCGCGCTGCTCGTCGCCGGGCTGCTCAGCGTCGTCGCGCTGCGCGCGTCGCTGCTCGCGCGGACCGACGACCGGCTGCGCGACGGCGCGGGGACGGTCCGGCAGGCGCTCGGGGCCGCCGGTGACGACGGCCTGCTCGTCCGCGACGCCCGGGTCCGGGTGCTGCTCGAGGCGTCCACGGCGGACCTCGCGGTGCACCTGGTCGCCGGGGACCGCGTCGTGGAGACCGTCGCCGCGTCCGGCGCGGTGCCCGCCCCGGTCGACGTCGCCGACGCCGACGCCCTGCGCGACGGGCCCGGGTGGCTGCCCGGTGACCGCCCGCTGCGGGCGCTCACCGTGGAGACGCCCGGCCTGACGGTGGCGGACGGGGACGCCGAGACCGCAGTGGACGAGGTCGTGCTCGTCGCCGACGTGTCGGAGGACCGGCGGACGGTCGCGAGCCTCGCGCGGATCGAGGTGGCCGCGGGCGCGGGGGCCACGGTGGTCGGTGTCGTGCTGGCCTGGTGGGCGGCGGGTGCCGGCCTGCGCCCGCTGCGGCGGATGGCGGCCTCCGCGGAGCGCATCGCGGCCGGCGACCGGTCGGTGCGGATCCACGACCCCGCCGCGCAGCCCACCGAGACGCGGCTGCTGGCGACGGCGCTGGACGAGGCCCTCGACCAGCGGGCGGTCGCCGAGCAGCGGGTGCGGGACTTCGTGGCCGACGCCGCGCACGAGCTGCGGACCCCCCTGACGAGCGTGCACGGCTGGGCGGACCTGTACCTGCAGGGGGCGCTCGACGAGGACGGTCTGGACCGGGCGATGGAGCGCATCGGGCGCGAGACCACGCGGATGCGGCACCTCGTCGAGGAGCTGGCGCTCCTCGCGCGGCTCGACGCGGACGTGCCGCTGCGCGCCGAGGCGGTCGACCTCCGGGGCGTCGTGGCGGACGTCGTGGCGGACCTGGGCGTCCTCGCCCCGGGACGCCCGGTCGTGTGGCGGCCGCCCGCGGAGCCGGTGGTCGTCGCGGGCGACCGGGACCGCCTGGTGCAGGTGGTGCAGAACCTCGTCGGCAACGTCCTGCGGCACACCCCGGCGTCGGTGCGCCTCACCGTGACGCTCGACGGGTCCGCAGCCGACGGCCGCGCCCGCCTGGTCGTCCACGACGACGGACCGGGCGTGCCGCCCGAGCTCGTGCCCCGGGCGTTCGACCGGTTCGTGCGGTCGCGCGCGGTGCCCGCGACCGGGCCGCAGGGAGCGGCGGGCGGCCCCCGACGGGAGGGCTCCGGGCTCGGCCTGGCGATCGTGGACGCCCTCGTCCGGGCGCACGGCGGGACCGTCACGCTGCGGTCCGGCGCGGATGAGGGGACGACCGTGACGGTGGAGCTGCCGCTGCTGCCCTGACCGGCTCCCAGGGACCCGGGGGCGGGACGTCAGCCTCCGGTCAGGTCCGCGGGAGCCGTCGTGCAGCCTGCCCTGGTCTGCTGCGCGACGTGCCCCGACACCCCCGCCCCGCCCGCACCCCCGCCCGGCAGCCCCGGCCCCCGGCGCCGCGCCCGGGCCTGCGCCGGCCCCGGCGGCGGACCGTCGTCCTGGGCGCCGTCGTCGCCGGGCTGCTCGTCGTCCTCGTCGGGGCCGACCTCGCCACCCGGTGGTGGGCGGAGGGCCGCGCCGCCGACCGGCTCGGCACCGAGCTCGCCGACCGCGGCCTCCGGGACGTCGGCGTGCACCTCGACGGCGTCCTGGTGCTGCCCCAGCTGCTGGGCGGTGACCTCGACGGGGTCGTCGTCTCGGCGGTCGTGCCGTTCGAGGCGCTGGACGCGTCCGGGCTGTCGCAGGGCTCCGACGGGTCCGGCACCGAGGGGCAGGGCGACGGGGAGGACGGCGGACGCACCCCGCCCGCGGGCGGCTCCGGCGCCGCCGGGTCGCTGGACGGGCTGAGCTGGTCCGGCGAGGACGGGCTGCTGGTCGCCCGCGGCGAGCTGACGCGCCGGTCCCTCTCGCTGCCGGTCGCGGTGGCCTCCGAGGTCGCCGCCGCCGACGGGGACCTCGTCCTCACGCCGCGCACGGTGACGGTCTCGGGCGTCACGCTCCCGGTGGACCGGGCCGCCGGCCTGCTCCCCGGCGGTCTGGCGGACCTGCTCGCGCCCCGGCGCGTCGACGTCGGCGCGCTGGTCCCGGAGCGGTTCGACGGCGCCGAGCTGCGCTCCGCCTCGGTGACCGAGCAGGGGGTGGCGGTGTCCGTCGCCGTCCCCGGCGACGTGCTGCCGGGTCCGGGTGCGGCGGCGTCCGCCCCGTAGCCCCGTCCGCCCCTCGACCCCCACGTCGTCGTCCCGCCGCCCGCAGACCGGACGCGCCGCCCCGCCCGACCTGCCCGTCCCGCCCGACCCGGTCCGCCCGTCCCTGCTCCTGAGAGGTCCTCCCGTGCCCCGTCCTGTGATCGCCCTCGCCCGGTTCAGCGCCCGCCACCGGCGCCTCGTCCTGGCCGGCTGGGTGCTGCTGGCCGTCGCCCTGCTCGCGGGGAGCCGCGCCCTGGGCTCGGCGCTGGACGACGACCTGTCCGTCCCCGGCAGCGACAGCGCCGCGGCGGCCGAGGTCCTCGGCACCGTCGGAGGCTCCGACGGTGCAGCGGACGAGGTGGCGACGTCCAGCGTGCTCGTGGCGTCCGACGGCCCGGTCACCGACCGTGCCGCGGACGTCGCCGCCCTGGCCGCGTCCCTCGCCGCGGTGGACGGCGTCACCGGGGTGACCGACCCCCTGGCCGACGCCGCGCCGGGCGACCGGCCGGCCGGCGTCAGCCCCGACGGCAGGGCCGTCACGCTGCGCGTCGCCGCGCAGGACGACGTCGACGCCCCCGCCCTGCGCGCGGCGGTCTCCGGGGCGCGGGACGACGGCCTGGACGTCGGCGTCGGCCAGCCGCTGGTCCGCGACCTGGAGCCCGCGGCCGACTCCCGCGTCAGCGAGGTCGTCGGGCTGGCCGCCGCCGTGCTGGTGCTGCTCGTGGCGCTCGGCTCGGCGGTCGCGATGACGGTCCCGATCGCGACCGCGCTGGTCGGCGAGGTGGGCGGCCTGTCGGCGCTGCAGCTGCTCGGGCACGCGGTCACCATCCCGACGGTGGTCCCGACGCTGGCGACGATGATCGGCCTGGGCGTCGGCATCGACTACGCGCTGTTCCAGGTGGCCCGCCACACCGAGAGCCTGCGGGCGACCCCCGACCGGGTGGAGGCGGCGGCGGTCACCGCCGCGACGTCGGGCTCGGCGGTCGCGTTCGCGGGCGTCACGGTCGCGGTGGCGATCTCCGCGCTCGCGGTGACGGGGGTCGACTTCGTCTCGTGGCTGGGGTTCGGCACGGCGGTCGTCGTGCTGGTGGTGCTGCTCGCGGCGCTCACGTTCACGCCGGCGCTGCTCGCGACGCTCGCGCCCCGGCTCGCGCGGCCGCGGCGCCGGTGGGGCCGGGGTCGCGCGGCGGCGTCCGACCCGGCGGCGCCGTCCGACCCCGCGGCGGCGCTCGACGCCACCCGCTGGGCCGGCTTCGCGCGGCTCGTGACCCGCCGGCCGTGGGTGTCCGTCGCGGTCAGCTCGCTCGTCCTGGGGGCGATGGCCCTGCCGGCCGCCTCGATGACGCTCGGCCAGGGCAGCGACGGGGACCGGCCGCTCGGCACGGAGCGACGGACGGCCTACGACCTGACGGCCGAGCACCTCGGGGCCGGCGCGAACGCGACGCTCGTCGTCGCGGCGACGCTCGACCCGGCGGCGTCCGGTCCCGACGACCCCCGCGCGGCCGGCCTCCGCGCGGACGTGGCGGCGGTCGAGGGCGTGGCCGCGGTGGCGGCGCCGCAGCTCGCCGCCGACGGCTCCGCCCTCACGCTGCGCGTCACGCCGACCACCGACCCGGCGGACCCGGCGACGGCCGACCTCGTGGCGCGGCTGCGGGCGCTCGACCCGGCCGAGGCCGAGGTCCACGTCGGCGGGCAGACGGCGGCGCGGCTCGACCTGTCCGACCGGATCGCCGAGCGCCTGCCGTGGCTCGTGCTGGCGACGGTCGCCGTGGCGGCGCTGCTGCTGGTCCTCGCGTTCCGGTCGATCGCGGTGCCGCTGAAGGCCGCCGCGATGGACCTGGTGTCGGTGGCCGCGGCGTACGGGGTGGTGACCGCGGTGTTCGAGTGGGGCTGGGGCGTCGGGCTGCTCGGCCTGGACGGCCCGGTGTCGGTGGACGCCTACGTGCCGATGATGCTGTTCGCCGTGCTCTTCGGCCTGTCGATGGACTACGAGGTGTTCCTGCTGTCCTCGGTGCGCGAGCACTGGCGGGCGACGGGTGACGCCACCCTGGCGGTGCGCCGGGGCGTCGCCTCCACGGGGCGCGTGATCACGGCTGCGGCGGCCATCATGCTCGCGGTGTTCGGGTCGTTCGTGCGGGTGGACGACCCCACCATCAAGGTGTTCGGCGTCGGGCTCGCGGTCGCGGTGCTCGTCGACGCCACGCTGGTGCGCTGCGTGCTCGGCCCCGCGGTCATGGCGCTCATGGGCCGCTGGAGCTGGTGGCTGCCCCCGCGCCTCGACCGGGTGCTCCCGCGGGTCGAGGTGTGACGACGGGCGCTCAGGCCAGCAGCTCGCGCACCTCCGCCGCGGTGACGGCGGCCGAGAACAGGTCCCCGTCGTCGACCACGGCGTCGACGAGCGCGGCCTTGCGCCGCTGCAGCGCCACGACCTTCTCCTCGATCGTGCCCGCCGCGAGCAGCCGGTAGACCATCACGGTGCGGTGCTGACCGATGCGGTGCGCGCGGTCGACGGCCTGCTGCTCGACGGCCGGGTTCCACCAGGGGTCCAGCAGGAACACGTAGTCGGCCTCGGTGAGGTTCAGGCCCGTGCCGCCGGCCCGCAGGCTGAGCAGGAACACCGGGGCGTCGCCGCGGCGGAACCCGTCCACGACCTCCTCGCGGCGGGTCGTCGAGCCGTCGAGGTACGCGTGCTCGACGCCGGCGGCGGTCAGCCGCTCCGCGACGAGCCGCAGGTAGGACGTGAACTGGCTGAACACGAGCGCCCGGTGGCCCTCGGCGACGACGTCGGCGATCTGCTCCACCAGCGCCTCGGTCTTCGCCGACGGCACGCCGGCCAGGGCCGGGTCGATGAGGGAGGCGTCGAGCGCGAGCATCCGCAGCAGCGTGAGCGAGCGGTAGACGATGAACCGCTGCCGGTCCAGGTCGTCGACGAGCCCGAGGACCTTCTGCCGCTCGAGCTGGAGGTACCGGTCGTACACCGCGCGGTGCTCCGGGGAGAGCTCGACGGCGAGCGTCTGCTCCTGCCGGTCGGGCAGGTCCGCGGCGACCAGGTCCTTGGTGCGGCGCAGCAGGAACGGCCGGACGCGCCGCCGCAGCCGGTCGAGCCGCACGGACCGCAGGCGCTCGGCGCTCGCGGGCAGGTCACCCGCGCCGGGCCCGGTGCTGATGCCCGCGTGCACGCCCTCGATGGGACGCACGTAGTGGTCGGCGAACCGGCGCGCGGACGGCAGTAGGCCCGGCGTCGTGAGGGCGAGCAGCGCGTGCAGCTCGGTCAGCGAGTTCTCGACGGGCGTCCCGGTGACCGCCAGCGTGAACGGGACGCCGAGGTCGCGGACGGCCCGGTGCCCCCGCGACGCGGCGTTCTTCACCTGCTGCGCCTCGTCCAGGACGACCCCGGCCCAGCCGTCGCCGGCGGCGGCGACGCGGGCGTACGCGTCCGCGTCCAGCCGCAGCAGCGCGTAGCTGGTGACGACGACGTCCGCCCCGCGGGCGACCTGAGCGAGGGGCGTCGGCGCGGTCGCCTCGGTGCCCGCCACCCGGCGGACCGTCAGGCCGGGGGTGAAGCGGGCCGCCTCGGCGACCCAGTTCGGGACGACGGAGGTCGGCGCGACCACGAGGAACGGCCGGTGCGGCTCCGCCGGCCCGCGCTGCTCGACGGCGTGCTGCACGAGCGCGAGCGTCTGCACCGTCTTGCCGAGGCCCATGTCGTCCGCCAGCACGCCCCCGACCCGGTGCCGCCACAGGAACGCGAGCCACCGGAACCCCTCGGCCTGGTACGGGCGCAGCTCCGCCCGCAGGCCGGCGGGCAGCGGCACCGTCCCGCCGGCCGGGTCCTGCGCCTCGGCCAGGAGCGCCTGCCACGCGGGGGCGGCCTCGGCCTCGTCCGCCAGCTCGGCCAGCTCCTGCCACAGGGCCGTCTGGTGCCGGCTGATCCGCAGGCCCGTCTCCCACTCGGTGAGGTCGCGGGCCTCCGCGATGAGCTCGACCAGGGGCTGGAGCGCGGGGTGGTCCAGGGACAGGTAGGTGTGGTCGACCAGCAGGAGCTTGCGCCGGCCCTTCGCGAGGGCCGTGAACAGCGGCACGAACGGCACCGTCCGGCCCTCCAGGGTCACGGTCACGCCGAGGTCGAACCAGTCGTTCTGCTCGGTGGGCTGCGCGGTCACGGTGAGCACGGGCGTGCCCCGCAGCTCGCGGTACGCCGGGGCGTCGCCGACCGTGTCCACCCGCACGCCCGGCAGGCCCGCGAGGCGCGGCAGCACGGTCGTGGCGGCCTCCGCGGCCTCCACGTCGCGCAGGGTCAGCCGCCGCGGCAGCTCGCCGCCCGGTGCGGCGTCCCCGGCCGCGTCGTCCGGCCACCACCCCGCGGGCAGCGCGCCACCGAGCAGCGCCCGCGGGTCCGGCGTGGGCGCCGCGGCGCGGCCGGCGTCCCAGCGCCAGGCCAGGTCGAGCACGTGGCCGGGGGAGTGCGTCGCGGTCAGGACGAGCGTCGGGGGTGCGGGCGGCGGGAGGTCCACGGTCCCGTCGGCGCTCGTGACCTCCATCCCGGCCCGCAGCGCCGGCAGGTGCTCAGCGAGGAACGCGGGCGCCTCGGCGTCGGGCACCACGACGCCGGCCCCCAGCGCGTGGCCCACCGTCCGGCCGCCGGCCGCCCCGAGCAGCGCGAGGTGCTGCGGCGTCAGCGGCTCCGCGACCGGCGCGAGCACGACGTCGCGGGGCCGCGCCGGGTCGGCCACCCACACGCCGTGCGTCCCGACCGGGTGCGCGTGGCGGACGGGCACCGCCGCGTCGTCGACGGTGACCCGGGCGCCGAGCCGGATGCCGCCGTCGACCCGGGTGGCGTCGATGCCCACCGCGGCTGCCGCCGCGACGCGGACCTCAGCCCGCGCGGACGCCCCGACGAGGGGCAGCCCGAGGCCGTCCGCCTGGGCCAGCAGCTCCCACAGCACGGGGTTGACGAAGTCGTCGAGGAACAGCCAGCCCGGGTCGTCCCCGGGCCGGGGAGGCCGGCCCGCCCGGTGCAGCGCCCCGAGCTGGCACAGCCAGCGGTGCTGGGCGTCGTCCAGGTCGAGCCGCTCCTGCAGGTGCGGCAGGTTCGACCACGTGAGGCCGGCGCGTGCCCAGCCGCGCGCGGTGCGGACCACCGGGCGTGCGCCGAGGCGAAGCTCGCCGCTGCCGGGGGCGCCGTCCGCCGGGGTCCGGCGCCCGGCGGCGCGCGAGGTCGGGCCGTTCCAGCGGTCCCGCGTCCGGGGCGTCAGCTCGCGGACCTCCAGCTGGAGCGCGGCCCGGCCGGAGCGCGCCGCGTCCTCGGTGCCTCCCCACGCGAGCAGCCCGTCGAGCACGGCGTGCCACGGCTCGGGTGGGACGGGGGGCTCGGGCACCGGGCGATCGTGCCACAGGCCCCCGACAACCTCCGGGGCCGTCAGAGGGCGGGCGGCCGTCAGCCCCGCAGCGGGCCCGTGGCCTGCTCGACCGCCTCGCGGGCCCCGTCCGCCTCGCGCGTCGCGGCGAGCACGGCGTCGACGTCGGTGCGGTCGACCGGCGCCGCGAGGACGGCCTCCGCCCCGGCCAGCGCCTCGCCGAGCACCGCGCGCTGCTCGGGCGTCCCGCGTCCCTCCGCCAGCGCGGAGGCCGCGGGTCCCGTCGCGCTCCGCAGCGCGTCCCGGGCGGACGCGAGCGCCGAGGTCGCCCGGCTCAGCTCCCAGGCGGCCGAGGACTCGGCCGCGTCCGCGGACGCCGCGCGGACCTCGGCGGCGCTGCGTCCTGCCGCCCGGGCGTGCTCCCGCGCGGCGGCGGCGCGCTCCGGGCGGGACCCGGTCGCGTCCGGAGCGGGCCCCAGGGCGGCCGCCTCCTCGAGCGCCTCGGCGAGCGCGTCGCGCGTCGCGTCGGACTCGACCCGGCCGGCCGTGCTGAGCAGCACCTGCTCCCCGGCGGAGGCCGCGTCGTCCAGGTCCGCGACCGCCGCGGCGAGCTCCTGCTGCGCCGCGGCGAGCACCCGCTCCTCCCGGGCGACCTGCTGCTGGTGGCGCAGCAGCCACGCGCCGCCGCCGACGGCGAGCGCGAGGACGAGCAGCGCGACGAGCGCCGTCGCGCGGCGGCCGCGCTCGCCGGTCACCGGCGACGCGGGCGGCGTCGACGGCATCGGCGGCGCCGGTGTCGCGGCGGCCGGGTCGGGGGCGGGCGTCGTGGGGGGCATGCGGGTCCTGCGGGTCGGGTCGGGAGGGCACCATCCTCCCCCCTCGGGCCCGGTGGTCGCGCAGGACCCCGCCGACACGCGCCCGAGGACTTCCTGGGAGCGGGCTGAGGATGACAGGATGGGCGTCATGACCAGCACGGACGTCCTCCAGCACCGGTGGTCCGCGTGCTGAGCGGGTCGACCGACGCGCTGGTGGAGATCGTGCTCCGGCTCGCCTCCGCCCTCGTCGAGCGCGTGGTCGCCGGCGGCGGAGCGGTGACGGAGCTCGCCGCGCAGTGGTCGTGGACCGTCGTCGGCCCGGCGCTCGGCCTGGTCGCCGTCGCGCTCGTGCTGGGCGCGTGGACGGCGTTCTGGGACGACTGACGTCGGACCCCGCACCTAGCCTGGGCGCATGCCCGAGGGTCACACCGTCCACCGCATCGCCCGCCAGTTCGCCCGGGACCTCGTCGGCCACCGACCGGCGGTGTCGTCCCCGCAGGGACGGTTCGCCGCCGGTGCCGCGCTGCTCGACGGCCGGGAGCTGCTGACCTCGGCGGCCGTCGGCAAGCAGCTGTTCCTCGGCTTCGAGGGCGGGCACGTGCTGCGGGTGCACCTGGGGCTGTACGGCGCCTGGGACTTCGCCGGCGTCGTCTCGCCCCTGGAGGACGGCGTCGCCGCGGTCGCCAGCCTCGGCGCCCCCCGGGTCCGGCGCCGGCTGCGGATGGGCGAGGGGGAGCGGGAGGGCGACGTCGGGGCCGAGGTCGAGGAGTTCCCGCCGGCACCGGTCGGGCAGGTGCGCGTCCGGATCGCCACGGAGGCGACGGTGGCCGACCTGCGCGGCCCGACGGCGTGCGAGGTGCTCGACCCGGCCGCGACCGCCGCCGCGATCGACCGGCTCGGGCCCGACCCGGCGGTCGAGGACGACGTCCGCGCCCGGGTCACCGGGACGCCGTCGGAGGCGGCCGGGCCCGGGGCCGGCGACGTCGTGGTGCAGCGCCTCACCGCGCGCCGCACGCCCGTCGGCCAGCTCCTCATGGACCAGGCCGTCGTCGCCGGCATCGGCAACATCTACCGCGCGGAGCTGCTGTACCGCGCGCGGCTCGACCCGCACACCCCGGGGACGCGGGTGCCGCGCGAGACCGCCCGGGCGCTGTGGGACGACTGGGCGCTGCTGCTGGCGGACGGCATCCGCACCGGCGTCATGCTCACCCGCGAGGACCTCGACGAGGCGGGCCGGGCCGCGGCGCTGGCGGACCCCGCCGAGCGGCACTGGGTCTACGGCCGGGCGGGGGAGCCGTGCCGGACGTGCGGCACGCCGGTCGCCGTCGAGGAGATGGCCGGCCGGCGGCTGTACTGGTGCCCCACCTGCCAGCGCTGACCGCCGGGCCGGCCGGTCGGCGGCGGGCTCAGGCCGGGCGCCGGACCATCGGCACGTGCGGGATCCCGTCCTCGTCGTAGCCGTCGCCCGCCCGCTCGAACCCGAAGCGGGCGTACCAGCCCTCGAGGTGCGCCTGCGCGTGCAGGTCGATCGCCGCGTCCGGTCCGCACAGGCCCACGGCGTGCTCGAGGAGGGCCGCCGCCACCCCGCGACCGCGCGCGGCCGGCGCCGTGACGACCCGGCCGATCGCGGGGGAGGCGCTGCCGGCCCGCAGCACCCGCAGGCAGCCCAGCACGTCGCCGCCGTCGTGCGCCCAGACCTGCAGGGTGTCCGGCAGCAGGTCACGGCCGTCCAGGTCCGGGTACGGGCACGCCTGCTCGACCACGAACACGTCGACGCGCAGCCGCAGCAGCGGGTACAGCTCGGCGGCGGTGACGTCGGCGGCGGTGCGGGTCTCGACCACGAGGCCGCCGGCGCGGGTGGTGCGGGCGGGCACGGCGACGTCGGGCTCCAGGGGCTGGTCGGGCACCGCGCCAGCCTAGGCGGCGGGGCCCGCGCCCGCGGTCAGCCGGCCTCGTCCTCCGCGTCGATCACCAGCATCGGGTCGGGCTGCCGCTCGCCGACGGGCACCTCCGCGTCGAGCACGTTGCCCCGCGTGGCCAGCGGGCACGCCCACGCGGGGTCGTACGCGCACGACGGGTTGTAGGCGAAGTTCAGGTCGACCACCAGGCCGCCGTCCGCCGCGCGCCCCAGGTCGGCGCCCTTGACGGTGTCCAGCACGTACCGGCCGCCGCCGTAGCTCCCGCGGCCCGACGTGCGGTCCTTCACGGGGACGAAGATGCCGCCGCCGTACGTGCGCAGCGCCCACACCGACAGCCCGCCGAGCCCCTCGAGCTCGACCCGCCCGACGCGGTCGAACGGCACGACGCCGTCGGTCCCGGTCGCGACCTCGAGCCGCTGGGCCGACGTCGCGCGCACCCGGACCTCGAACCGGTAGGCCGGGTCGTACGGCGCGACGTCCAGGCCGCGGAACACCGCCTTGGCGGCCGGGCGCAGGGGCGACGCGGCGTGCTCGGCGAACAGCTCGTCGCGGCGCGCCACCCACTCGGCGTGCGCGGCGGCCGGGTCGTCCGCGGCGATCCGGCGGACGTCCGCGTAGGTCTGCGCGGTGCGCCGCCGCCAGTCGGCGACCGCCAGCGCGTCGAGGGCGAGACCGAGCTGCGTCACCATGTCCTCACCGTCTCACGCGCCGGCGGGCAGCGGCATCCAGACGTCGCAGCGCCCGGACCTCCCGGACGGCCGTGGCGGCGCAGACCGCCGCGACCAGCCAGGCCCAGGGCGACCCGCGCAGCGCGATCCCGGCGCAGACCAGGGCCAGCGCCGCGCCCCCGAGGACGACGGCGAGGCTCGACCACCGGACGCCGCGCAGCACCCCTCGACGGTACCCGCGCCCAGCCGCGCCGGCCCGTGCCCACCCGCGCGCGGCCCCCCGGGACGACGTGAAAGGCTCGGCGGCATGGACCTGAGGATCTTCACCGAACCGCAGCAGGGCGCCTCCTACGACGACATCCTCGCCGTCGCGCGCGCCACCGAGGAGCTGGGCTTCGACGCCTTCTTCCGCTCCGACCACTACCTGAGCATGGGCGGCGACGGGCTGCCCGGCCCCACGGACGCGTGGACCACGCTCGCCGGCCTGGCGCGCGAGACCAGCCGCATCCGGCTCGGCACGCTCGTGACCTCCGCGACGTTCCGGCACCCGGGCGTGCTGGCGATCCAGGTGGCGCAGGTCGACCAGATGTCGGGCGGCCGCGTGGAGCTCGGCCTGGGCGCCGGGTGGTTCGCGCAGGAGCACGCCGCGTACGGCATCCCGTTCCCGGCCAGGCGCTTCGGCCCGTTCACCGAGCAGCTCGAGGTCGTGACCGGCCTGTGGGGGACGCCCGTGGGGGAGCGGTTCTCCTACGCCGGCGAGCACTACACGCTGACGGACAGCCCGGCGCTGCCGAAGCCGGTCCAGCGCTCGCCCCTCGACCCGTCGCGCGCGGGCGTGCCGGTGATCGTCGGCGGCCTGGGCCCGAAGCGGACGCCGGCGCTCGCGGCCCGGTTCGCGAGCGAGTTCAACCTGTCCTTCCCGCCGCTGGACCAGGTGGGCGAGAGGCTCGAGACCGTGCGCGAGGCCTGCCGGGCGATCGGCCGCGACCCGCAGTCGCTGACGATGTCGGCCGCGCTCGTGGTGGCGGTCGGCCGGGACGACGCGGAGGTGGACCGCCGGGCCGCCGCGATCGGGCGCGACCCGAAGGAGCTCCGCGAGGTCGGCGTCGCCGGCACGCCCACCGCGGTCGTCGACCGGCTCGGCGCGCTCGCGGACCTGGGCGTGAGCCGGGTCTACCTCCAGGTGCTCGACCTGCACGACCTGGACCACCTGGAGCTGGTGGCCTCGCAGGTCATGCCGCAGGTGCGCTGACCCGCGCGGTCGTGGTGGCCGGGGCCCGTCCCGTGCGGACGACGTCCCGCGCCACCACGACCGCGAGGACCACCAGCAGCACGTTGCGCAGCACCAGCAGGAGCGACGGCCCGGCCTGCTGCGCCGTGATCCCGTCGTAGGTCACGGGGAACACCCACTGGGTGAGGGCCGCCACGACGAGCACCAGCGCCGCGGGCAGCCGCCAGGCGCGCGCGCCCGCCGCGCCGGGCCGGGCCAGGCCGACGACCACGGGACCGGCCAGCCACCCCACGAACTGCGGCGACCCGACCTTGTTCGCCACGATCAGCGTCACGGCCACCAGCAGCGCACCGCGGGCGAGGAACCCCGCGGTGTCCAGCCGGTCCCCGGCGCGCAGCCGCACCCACGCGAGCAGCGCGGTGACGGCCGCGAGGGCCAGCGGCAGCAGCAGGCCGAGCGCCCCGGCCACGGCGGCCGTGCCGGGGCCGGTGATCTCCCACGTGGTGATCGCCTGGTTGAGCACCACGCGCACGTCCGGCGACCCGAGTCCGGCCAGCACCCACGGCGTGGCCGCGACCGCCTCGACCTGGAGCCCCCGATCGCCCTGCTCGGTGAGGAACGACGTCAGGTGCGCGGCCCCGCCGCCCGCGACGACGGCCGTCGCCACGGCGACGCACACCAGCGCGGCCGGCAGCACGAGGTCGCGCCACGGCCGCCGCACCACGAGCACCAGCGGCAGCAGCAGGGCGCCGGGGGCGACCTTGATCCACGCGCCGGCCGTCAGCAGGGCCGAGGCGACCGCCGGCCGGCGCAGCGCGAGCGTGAGCGCGACGACCACCACCGGCGCGACCACCGCGTCGAGGCGGCCCACCGCCACGGGGCCGAGCAGCAGGACGAACGCCAGCCACCACCACGCGCCCGCCGCGGGGTCGTGCCCCGGCGGGCCGGTGACCACCCCGACGACGCCGCCGTCCGCCCCCGGCCGCGCGTCCCGGGCCGGCACGCGCGTCCCGCGCAGCAGCACCCCGACGGCCGCGGCGTTGGCGGCCGCGATCAGCACCGTCCACGCGACGGCGTACGCGCGGGTGTCGACGGCGTCGACCACCAGCGCCGGCGCGAGCATCGGCAGCACCGCGCCGGCCGGGTACACCCAGTCGCCGCTCAGCACCGGCCACACGCCCTCGTGCAGCCCCTGCCACATCCACCAGCGGTACAGGTCGACGTCCCAGAACGCCTTTGTCGGGATGAGGACGGTCCCGACGTACCCGATCCAGGCGTGCACCGCGACGAACGCGGTCCACAGCGCAGCGCGGGAGCGCAGCAGGCGGTCGATGGCGCACCTCCGCGTGTGAGTCCGGGCGCGGGACACCCTACGCGGCGGACCGTCCCGACGGGCCCGGGGACCGAGCCGCTAGCCTGCGGTCCGGCGCGCCCGGACGGACCGGGCCGGGCAGCGAGGAGGCGGGACCGCGTGAGCGCGTTCGGGTGGCGGGTGCACGGCGACGGCAGGAGCGTCGCCCCGGGGGCGGTCGTCGCCCCGGAGGAGCGGTTGAGCTGGCCCCGGACCATCGGGATCGGCATGCAGCACGTCGTCGCGATGTTCGGCGCGACGTTCCTGGTGCCGCTGCTGACCGGCTTCTCGCCGGCGACGACGCTGCTGTTCTCGGCGATCGGCACCGTGACGTTCCTGCTGGTCACGGGCAACCGGCTGCCGTCCTACCTCGGGTCGAGCTTCGCGTTCATCGGCCCGATCGTCGCGGCGACCGCCTCGGGCGGCCAGTCCGCCGCGGTCGGCGGCATCCTCGTGACCGGCGTGCTGCTCGCGGCGGTCGGCCTGGTGGTGCACCTCGCGGGGTCCCGGTGGATCGACGTCGTGATGCCCCCGGTGGTCACCGGCACCGTCGTCGCGCTCATCGGCTTCAACCTCGCCCCCACGGCGTGGGGGTCGTGCGACGCGGAGGGCGTGTGCAGCGGGTTCCGCGCCGCCCCCGTGACGGCGCTCGCGACCCTCGGCGCGATCGTCCTCGCGGCCGTGCTGTTCCGGGGCATCCTCGGCCGGCTGTCCATCCTCGTCGGCGTGGTCGTCGGGTACGTCGTCGCCTGGGTGCGCGGCGAGGTCGACTTCGCCGCCGTGGGTGACGCCGCCTGGTTCGGCCTGCCGGACTTCGTGACGCCGACGTTCGAGCCGCACCTGCTCGGCCTGTTCCTCCCGGTCGTCTTCGTGCTGATCGCCGAGAACGTCGGGCACGTGAAGTCGGTCGCCGCGATGACGGACCGCAACCTCGACCACCTGACCGGCCGCGCCCTGTTCGCCGACGGCCTGGCCACCACGTTCGCGGGCCTCGGCGGCGGCTCGGGCACCACCACGTACGCCGAGAACATCGGCGTCATGGCGGCCACCAAGGTGTACTCGACGGCCGCGTACTGGGTGGCCGCCGCCACCGCGCTGGTCCTCAGCCTGTCGCCCAAGTTCGGCGAGCTCATCAACACCATCCCGCCCGGGGTGCTCGGCGGGGCCACGACGGTCCTCTACGGCATGATCGGCGTGCTCGGCGCCCGGATCTGGGTGCAGAACAAGGTCGACTTCTCCGACCCGGTGAACCTCACGACCGCCGCCGTCGCGCTGGTCATCGGCATCGCGAACTTCACCTGGACGGCGGGCGACCTGCAGTTCGCCGGCATCGCGCTGGGCACGGCCGCGGCGATCGGCGTCTACCACGTCATGCGGGCCGTGGCCCGGTGGCGCGGCACGAGCCAGGAGCCCGCGTCGCCGGCCTCCGTCCCGGGCGGCACGGAGCTCGAGGGCCGGACGCGCTGACCACCGGCGCGCGGCGCGGGCCCGTGGGGGCTCCCGCCGCGCGCCGCGCCGGCGGGGTCAGCCCGCGGGCGGCGCGGTGGTCGCCGGGGCGGTCGGCGTCGGCTGCGGCCGCGCCGTGACCTGGTCCAGGGCGATGCAGCCCTCCGGCACGGCAAACGGCTGGTCCGGCGTCAGGACGACGTCCGCGGCGGCGACCAGGTTGTTGAACGCGGCGCCGACCACCACGTCGACCGTGGCGTCCTCGCGGGTGTCGAGCACCAGCTGCGGGGAGTCGAACTGCGCGGCCACGGTGTAGGCGGCGGCGACGCCCTGCGACCCGAACTGGATGAGCGCCGTGTCCGGGTACGTGGCGTAGCCGGCGCCGCGGGCGTTCGCCTCGGCGCCGATGACGAAGCCGCGGGACTCGAGCGCGTCGCCGGTGTCGCCGGCCAGCCCGACGCGGTTCGTGCTGTTGTACACGTTCACGGTGATCTGCCCGTAGGGCACCGGCGTGGCGCCCTCCGGCGGGCAGGGCGAGTCCGCGACGGCCAGGCCGGTCGGCTCCGGGGACGAGAAGTCCCGCGTCAGGAACGGCAGCTCGAGGTTGCCCGTGTAGACGGCGCCCGCGCCGGCGGCGGCGACGCCGAGGCCGGCCAGCAGCACGCCGAACACGACGGCCTGGCGCTCACGGGTGTGCCGGCGGCGTCGCTGCCGGGCGGCGTCGGGGGTGCGGTCAGTGCTCATCGGTCTCGATCACCAGGACGCGCGCGTGCAGCACGGGCCGCTGCTGCAGCGCGGCGCGCACCGCCCGGTGCAGGCCGTCCTCCAGGTAGAGCACGCCGCGCCACTGCACGACGTGGGCGAACAGGTCGCCGTAGAACGTGGAGTCCTCGGACAGCAGGTTGTCGAGGTTCAGGGTGCGCTTGGTCGTGACCAGCTCGTCGAGCCGCACCTGCCGCGGCGGCACGTCCGCCCACTGCTTGGGCGTCACGAGCCCGTGGTCGGGATAGGGCCTGCCCTCGCCCACCGACTTGAAGATCACGCTGGCGAGTGTAGGTGAGAGGCGCGCGCCGCCGTGGCGCGGCTCGCGGGGCGGGACGAACCGCCGCGCATCGGGTGAATCTGCTGCGCCGTGGTCGCGCGGGGGTGCGTGCCGGCCGATGGGAGGGGGACGCAGGACGCGAAGGAGGTGGGCATGCCGCTCGACGAGCGCCGACGTGCCCGCACCCGCGTGCGCGTGATCGTCGCGGTGGCCGTGCCGGTCGGGCTGGTGCTGTCCCTCGCGGTCTCGGCGTTCGACGGGCACCAGCGGCGCGACCACGCGGCGGACGAGGCCCGCGCCCGGCTGGCCGTCACCGCCGAGGCGCTGGTGGCGCGGTGGGACATGCAGCTGCGCCTCGCGCGGACGTCGGCGCTGATGCTCACGCCCGGCCCCGACGACGCGTGGACGGCGACCGCCGACGCCTGGGAGTCGCACCTGCGGGTGTTCGTCGGCCCGACCGGCAGGACCGAGACGATCGGCGGGGTCGCCTGGATCCCGGCCCCTGCGGACCCGGCGGACCGCGCGGGGCTCGTCGACCTCGTCGGCGGCGGGACGGAGCTGCCGCCCGGAGCGGTGGCGGCCGCCCAGGTCGTGCGCCTCGGGCCGGCCTCGCTGGTCGACGAGCTCGTGGCCGGGCGCACCGCGGACCCCGTCGCCGTGCGCGCCCTCGAGGAGGCGCTCGTCGCGTCCCGCGACCTCGGGGACGTCGTCGTGTCCGAGCCGTACACCGCCGACGTCGGCGCCGCCTACGACGGGGCGGACGCGGGGCTGGTCGCCCGCGCCGGGGCCGTCGGGGGCATGGAGACGGCTGCCGTCGCGCCGGTGTTCGACGGCCCGGACGCTCCCCGGTCGCGCGGGGAGCGGGTCCGTCGCCTGCTCGGGTGGACGGTGACGACCGTGCGGTTCGACCCCCTCCTCGCCCTCCTCGACGAGCCGGAGGACCCCACCGCGGTGCTGGACGGCGACCAGCTGCTGGGGGCGCTGCCCGCCGGTGCGGGCGCCGCCGCGGTCCGGGCCCCGGTGGTGCGCACGCGGGACGTGCCCGTCGCCGGCCGCACCTGGACGCTGGTCGCGGCGCAGTCCGACGTGCCCGGGCCGCTGACGTGGTTCCCGCTGCTCGCCGGGACGGTGCTCACCGCCCTCGTCGTGGGGCTGCTGACGTCGCGCGCCGCGGCGGAGAACCGCGCCGTCGAGCTCGCCGCCGAGCGGACGCGGGCGCTCGCGGACCGGACGCGCGACCTGGAGTCGATCACCCGCAACACCCCGGACGCGATCGCCCGCGTGGACGTCGAGGCCCGGCTGCGGTTCGCGAACGTGGCCATGCGCCGGGCCGCGCAGCTCACGGAGGACGACATCGGGCTGCGGGCGGCCGAGCTCGCGTCCCGCTCCCCGGTGATGGACGCCGTGCGCGCGCTCGCGAACCACATGCTCGCGATCGCCTCCGACCCGGGCGCCGACGTCGAGCACGACCCCCGCCGCCTCATCAGCATGTCCGCGGAGCACCAGGGCAGCTGGTACGAGATCCGCGCCGTCCCGGAGCGCGGGCCGGCGGGGACCGTCGACTCGGTGCTGGTCGTCGCGCGCGACGTCACCCGGTTCCGCGACGCCCAGGACCGGCTCACGCACGCCGCCACCCACGACCCGCTCACCGGGCTGGCGAACCGGGACGTCGCCCGCGAGCGGGCCGTGGCGGCGCTCGCCACGTCGCGCGTCGGCACCGCTCTGCTGCTGCTGGACCTGGACCGGTTCAAGCTCGTCAACGACTCCTACGGGCACGTGGTGGGCGACGAGCTGCTGCGCCGCGCGGCCGCCCGGGTCGCCGCGGGCCTGCCGCACCGCGCCACGCCCGCCCGGGTCGGTGGCGACGAGTTCGTGGTGCTGCTGCCGGACGCCACGCCCGGGGTCGCGGACGCCGTGGCGTCGCGCATCGTCGCCGCGTTCGACGAGCCGTTCGCGCTGCACGACGAGGAGTTCGCCGTCGGGTGCAGCGTCGGCGTCGTCCACGCCCCGCCGGGGACCATGCCCTGGGACGAGCTGCTGCGGTGCGCGGACGTGGCGATGTACCGGGCGAAGGCCGCCGGCGGCGGCTGCCACGAGTGGTACGAGGAGCAGGCCGCCGACCGCGCGCGGCAGCGGCTCACCATGGCGGCCGACCTGCGCCGCGCGGTCGCGGAGGGGGAGATGGCCCTCGTGTACCAGGCGGAGGTCAACCTCGTGCACGGCCGGGTCGAGGGCGTCGAGGCGCTCATGCGGTGGACCAGCCGGTCCCGCGGTCCCGTGCCCCCGGCGGAGTTCATCCCGGTGGCGGAGGAGACCGGCCTGATCGGCGAGCTCGGCGCGTGGGCGCTGGACCGCGCGCTCGGCGAGGTCGTCGCGCACAACCGCGGCACCGGCGCGGACCTGCGGGTGTGGGTCAACGTCTCCCCGCGGCAGTTCGTCGGCCAGAAGGACCGCCCGGACCTGGTCACGCTCGTCGTCGACCTGCTCGCGGCGCACGACGCCCCCGCGGCGTGGCTCGGCATCGAGGTGACCGAGGGCGCGCTGGCCGACGACACGCGCGTGGTGCCGATGCTGCGCGCGCTGCGCGAGCTCGGCGTCGGGGTGGCCGTCGACGACTTCGGGACCGGGTACTCCTCCCTGTCCCGCCTGCACGACTACCCGGTCACCCTGCTGAAGATCGACCAGTCGTTCGTGCACGGCCTCGGCGGCTCCGGGCCGGTCGGGCCCCGCGCGGCGGGCGTGGTGGAGGCGGTGGTCGCGCTCGGCCGGTCGCTCGGCGCCGACGTCATCGCCGAGGGCGTCGAGGACCGCACCCAGCACGTCGCGCTGCGGGAGCTCGGCTGCGACCTCGTGCAGGGCTACCTGTTCGGGCGTCCCTGCACGTTCGCCGACGCGGTGCGGCCGCCGGCCGCCGTCGACGAGCCGGTCCCCGCGGCGGCGCTCGCCGCCGAGGGCGCCGCGGACGCCGTTGCCGGGGTGCCGGGCGGCCTCTGACCCGCGGCGTCGCCGCCCGCGCGCCCGGCGGCGGGCGGCTGCAGCGAGAGCATCCACGTCGCGCACGTCGCGGCCAGCAGCGGGACGGCCAGGCCGATGCCGGTGGCCGGCACCACCACGCCGGAGTCGTTCAGGGCGAAGCCGATGCCGAGCGTGACGGCCAGCGCCGTGAGGCCCTTGAGCAGCACCGGCGCGTCCGTGGCCAGCCGCCGCAGC
Source organism: Cellulomonas sp. ES6 (assembly GCF_030053835.1). Lineage (NCBI taxonomy): Bacteria > Bacillati > Actinomycetota > Actinomycetes > Micrococcales > Cellulomonadaceae > Cellulomonas > Cellulomonas sp. ES6. The sequence continues at coordinate 2,677,821 of NZ_CP125655.1, forward strand.
GGGGCGCCCGCGGACAGCCAGGCGTACGGGCCCCCGTCGTCCGCGCGCACCGCCGAGCGCGCGGGGCGGCCGACCAGCAGCACGACGAGCAGCAGGCCGCCGATCGCCAGCAGGGTCTGCTCGCTGCCGAACAGGATGCGCAGGTTGGTCTCGGCCTTGCGGGCCAGCACCGTGGTCAGCCCGCCGTCGAGCACGGTCTCGATGAACCGCCCGAGGTGGGTCCGGTCGTCCGGGGGCCGCATCCAGTCCACCACCGCGATGCCGACGACCGTCACGGCGCCCGCGCCGAGCACCGCCACCACCCGGCGCCAGCTGAGCCGCAGGCCCGCGGTGAGCAGCCCCAGGATCAGGAAGCCCGGGACCAGCGCCGGCGGCCCGCCGAAGTCGGCCCCGAGGGACGGCAGGCCGTTGACGACGGTCGCGACCAGGCCCGTGGCGGCGACCACGCCGACGGCCAGGCCCCGGCGGCCCGCGCGCAGCAGCGGGTCCGCGAGCGCCACCGCCGTCAGGATCATCGCCGTCGCGAACAGGGCGAACGCCGGGTTGCCGAAGCCGTAGAACCGCCCGGCGACGAGCGACCCCGGCCCCATCATCGAGTCCAGGGCGAGGCGCGCGCCGGTCGCGACGTCGAGGGCCAGCACCGCGGCCGTCACGCCGCTGACCACGCCGAGCGGGCCGAGCAGCCGCCCGCCCCACCACGGGGGCAGCAGCGCCAGGGCGGTCACGGCGGCGGCGAACAGCGCGACGGCACCGGCCAGCGCCCACCCGGGGGTCGCCGAGCGCCACCAGGGCAGCAGGTTCGCCAGGAACGTCGAGACCGGGACCGCCGCCACGACGACGGCGCCCACGCGCAGGCCGTGCAGCACGCGCGCGGGGTGGGCCGAGCCGGCGACCCAGCGCGGCCACAGCCGGTGGAGCAGCCGGGACCAGGCGGTGCGCACCCGGTGGTTCAGGCCGACCATCACGAGCAGGTACAGGGCGAGGTTCATCCCGACCCAGAACACGTAGAACCCGCCGACGAGCGGCTTGGCGGCCTGCGCGTGCCGGTTCTGGTCGATGAGGTACGCGACGCGCTCCCCGGCCGGCGCGTCGTCGGGCGTCTGCCGGATGGTCGACCCGACGAGCGCGCCCGACGGCGCCCGGTCGCGGATCCCGAGCGCGTCGAGCAGCGTCGGCGTGATGTCGGTCGTCTGCAGGTACCCGGTCTGCCGCGTGGACGGCGCGCCGATCGTCCCGCCGTCGTAGCCCGGCCCGGTGGCGGCCGCGAGCTGCAGGTGCGCCCGCCGGCTGGAGTCCGCGACGGACGCCACGAGCACGGTCGCGTCCGGGTCCGCGCGCCGGGCCGCCGCCAGGACGGCGCCGACGCGGGCGTCGATCTCCTGCACCTGCTCGGCGCGGGTCGGTGCCGTGACGACGTCCGTCCCCGAGAGGTCCGGGACCTCCTGCTCGGCGTCCGGGTCGGCGGTGCCGTCGGACTCGACGCGGCCGCGGGTCTGGTAGCCCGGGTCGCGGACCGTCCCCACGTCCACGACGACCAGCCGGGCGTCGGCCAGCGCGACGGCGACGGCGGCCTCGAGCGCCTGGGCGTCCGCCGGCTTGCGCACGTGCGTCCCCACCGGCGTGCCGTCCGACCCGGCCAGGGCGATCGCCGCGCCGGGGCCGATGCCGACGGCCGGGACCCCGGCGTCCGCGAGCGTGTCCCCCAGCAGCCCGAGGCGCGAGGAGTACGAGGACGCGTCCGTCGCGGCGACGTAGTCCGCCCACCCCGGGACGGCGCCGTTCGCCAGCGGGTCGCGCAGGGTCCGGCACGTGCCGTCGGGCACGCGGAGGTCGTCCGCGCGGCCGCCCGCGGACACGGCGAGCCACCCCGCGCTCGGGCAGGTGTACGACCACACGGACCGCACGACGGTCGTGCCGAGCGACCCCTCCCGGGAGAGCTGCCACAGCGCGGGCGTCGTCAGCGAGCCGAGGTCGTCCCACCGCAGGCCGGTCGCGCCGACGAGGACGACGGGGCCGTCGACCTCGTCGGGGACGGCGGCGGCCGTCGCGGCGGTGCCGGCCGCCGCCGGGGTCGCGGACCACCCGAGGGTCAGGACCAGCAGCGCGGCGAGCAGCGCCGCCACCCGTGCGCCGCGCGTCCGCCGGGACGTCCGGGCGGCGGGCGGTGCGGGAACGGGTGTGGACGGCGGCACCGGCCCAGCGTACGGGCGCACTACGCTCGGCCGGGTCGCCCGGGCGTGCCCGGACGGCACGTGCACGCGCGCCCCACAGCGTGCTCACGCCGTCCTCACGCGCCCCGCGCGACCGCTCGTCCCGTCCGTCCCGCCGCACCGCCACCGCCCGACCCGGAGGTCCCCATGCCCGGTCGTCCCCGCTACGCCTACCTGGGCCCCGCGGGCACCTTCACCGAGGTGGCGCTGCGGCAGGTCGCGAGCCCGCAGGAGGCCGTCTACCTCCCGCAGCCCGACGTCGTCTCGGCCATCGAGGCGGTGCGCTCCGGGGACGCCGACCACGCGGTGGTCGCGATCGAGAGCACGGTCGAGGGCGGGGTCACGGCGACGCTCGACGCGCTCGCGGTGGGGAGCCCGCTGGTGCTGCAGCGCGAGGTGCTCGTCCAGGTCGGCTTCTCGCTCGTCGCGCGGCCCGGCACCTCCCTGGCGGACGTGCGGCGCGTCGCGGCCCACCCGCACGCGTGGGTGCAGTGCCGCCGGTGGCTCGCGGCGCACCTGCCGGGGGTCGTCCACGTGCCCGCGACGTCGAACACGGCGCCGGCGGCGCTGCTCGCGCAGGCGGGCGACGGCGACGCGCTCGGCTTCGACGCCGCGCTCGTGCCGCCGGCCGCCCCCGCGCACTACGGGCTGCCCGTGCTCGCGGACGGCGTCGCGGACAACCCGCACGCCGCGACGCGGTTCGTGGTCGTCGGCGCGCCCGGTGAGGTGCCGGCGCCGACCGGCGCGGACAAGACGACCCTCGTCGTGCACCTGCCGTCCAACGAGGCCGGCGCGCTGCTGACGATGCTGGAGCAGTTCGCCGCGCGCGGCGTGAACCTGTCCCGCATCGAGTCCCGCCCGATCGGCGACTCGCTGGGGCGGTACTCGTTCTCCATCGACGCGGAGGGCCACATCGCCGAGGAGCGGATGGGCGAGGCGTTCATGGGCCTGCACCGGGTGTGCCCGCAGGTGCGGTACCTCGGCTCCTACCCGCGGGCGGACGGGCAGGCGGCGGACGTGCACCTCGGCACGGCGGACGCCGACTTCCGCGGGGCCCGGGAGTGGCTGCGGTCGGTGCGGGACGGCACGAGCGTCTGACCCCTGCGGGGTCAGGCCCGGGCGACCCGCACGACGAGCGCACCCGGGTCGACCCGAGCGGACAGCTCGGTGACGTGGCCGAGCACGTCGCCGTCCACCTGCACGTACTCGCCGCCGGCCACCGTGAGGTGCACCTCACGGGCGCGGGTGTGGTCGATGCGGCCGATCTTGGCGGGGAGCTGGCTGCGCACGCCGACGCCCTGCAGCACCACCTCGCCGAACAGCTGCGCCCAGCCGGCGACGCCGCCGCGGGTGTCGATGGCGGCGACGTCGAGCCAGCCGTCGTCGAGCTCGGCGTCCGGGAGCAGCGTGATGCCGCCGGGCAGGCGCCCGCAGTTGCCGATCAGCAGGGAGCGGACGCGGGCGTTGGCCGGCGGGGCGTCGTCGAGCCGGAGCACGGTGCGCAGCCGGCGGCCGTGCAGGTGCTTGATGCCGGCGACGAAGTACGCGATCCAGCCGACCTTCGCCTTCAGCTCGTCGTCCGCGTCGGCGACCATCGCCGCGTCGAAGCCGACCCCGGCGATGACCAGGAAGATGTGGTCGCGGGGGACGTCGGTGTCCGCCGGCAGGTCGTCGGCGGCCTCCGCGATGTCGTCGTCCACCTGGGACTCGTACCGGATGACGCGGAGCCAGCCGACGTCGATCGTCCGGTCCGTGCCCTCGAGCGCGATCTGCAGGGCCGCCAGCGGGTCGCCGATCGGGATGTCCAGGTTGCGGGCGAGCAGGTTGCCGGTGCCGACGGGCACCAGGCCCATCGGGACGCCGGTCCCGACGAGCGCCTCGGCGACCGCGCGCACGGTGCCGTCGCCGCCCAGGGCCACCACGACGTCCGCGCCGCGGGCGACGGCGTCCCGGGTCTGGCCGATGCCCGGGTCCTCCGGGGTGGTCTCGAGCCAGAGCGGCTCCGGCAGGTACTGCTCCGCGCACACCCGGCGCACGGTCGCGCGCAGGTCGGGCACGCCGGGCTTGGACGGGTTGGCGACGAACGCGACCAGCGGCCGCCGGCTCCCCGGCCCGGCCGGCCCCGCGGCGCCGGGCGCCGTGGCCGCGCGCCCCGCACCGCGCGCGGCGGCGCCCCGCCACGCGGCGACCGCGACCCCGGCGGCCACCACCGACAGCACGAGGGCGGTGACGGACAGCCAGGCTTCCCAGGTCATGCGAGGAATCTACGGCTCGGCGGCCGGTCCTGCCCACGGCGGGCGTCGACCGGTCCGGTCCCGCGTGCGCCGGCGGTCGGTAGGCTCGCCGTGTGATCGATCTGAAGCTGCTGCGCCAGGACCCGGACGTCGTGCGTGCGAGCCAGGTGACCCGCGGCGACGACCCCGGTCTGGTCGACCAGGTGCTCGACGCCGACGCCCGCCGCCGTGCCGCGCTCACCGACTTCGAGACGCTGCGGGCCGAGCAGAAGTCCCTCGGCAAGCAGGTCGCCTCCGCGCAGGGCGACGAGAAGCAGGCGCTGCTCGCCCGCGCGAAGACGCTCGCGGAGCAGGTCAAGGCCCTGCAGGCGGACGCGGAGGCGGCCGACGCGCTCGCCACGGAGCTCGCGCGGCGGATCGGCAACGTCGTCGAGGAGGGCGTGCCCGCCGGCGGCGAGGACGACTACGTGGTGCTGCGGCACGAGGGCACCCCGCGCGACTTCGCCGCGGAGTACGGGCCGGACTTCGCGGTCCGCGACCACCTGGAGCTGGGCGAGGGGCTCGCCGCGATCGACACCGAGCGCGGCGCGAAGGTCTCCGGCGCGCGGTTCTACTACCTCACGGGGATCGGCGCCCGCCTGGAGCTCGCGCTGCTGAACGCCGCCGTGGACCGGGCGCTGGCCGTGGGCTTCACCCCGGTCATCACGCCGACCCTGGTCAAGCCGGAGATCATGGCCGGGACCGGGTTCCTCGGGGCGCACGCGGACGAGATCTACCGCCTCGAGGCCGACGACCTGTACCTGGTGGGCACCAGCGAGGTGGCGCTCGCGGGCTACCACTCGGGCGAGATCCTCGACCTGTCGGCGGGGCCGCGCCGCTACGCCGGCTGGTCGGCGTGCTACCGCCGCGAGGCCGGCTCGTACGGCAAGGACACCCGCGGCATCATCCGCGTGCACCAGTTCCACAAGGTGGAGGCGTTCTCCTACACGACGGTCGAGGACGCGGCGGCCGAGCACCGGCGCATCCTCGGCTGGGAGGAGGAGATGCTCGCGCTCGCCGAGCTGCCGTACCGGGTCATCGACACCGCCGCGGGCGACCTCGGGTCGAGCGCCGCGCGCAAGTTCGACTGCGAGGCGTGGCTGCCGAGCCAGGAGCGCTACCTGGAGCTGACGAGCACGTCCAACTGCACGACGTTCCAGGCCCGCCGGCTGGGCGTGCGGGAGCGCACGGCGGACGGCGAGGTCCGCCCCGTCGCGACGCTCAACGGCACGCTCGCGACCACGCGGTGGATCGTCGCGATCCTCGAGAACCACCAGCAGGCGGACGGCTCGGTCCGGGTGCCGGAGGGGCTGCGCCCGTACCTCGGGGGCCTGGAGGTCCTGGAGCCGGTGCGGGCCGCCGCGGCGGCGGGGGGCGGATCGCGATGAGCCACCCGCGCACCGTGGCCGGGACCCTGGTCGCCCTCGACGTCGACGGCACGCTCATGACCTACGACGGCGTGGTCTCGGACGAGGTGCGCGCGTGCGTGGCGTCGCTGCGCGAGGCGGGCGCCCACGTGGTGCTCGCGACGGGCCGCGCGGTCCTGGCGACCGTGCCGGTGGCGCGCGACCTCGGCATCGACGACGGCTGGCTGGTGTGCTCGAACGGCGCGGTGCTGGCGCGGGTCGCCCCGGAGCGGCCGGAGGGCTACGAGGTCGTCGAGCTCACGACGTTCGACCCCGAGCCGGTGCTGCGGGTGCTGCAGATGGAGCTGCCCGACGCGTTCTTCGCGGTGGAGGACCTGGGCCGCGGGTTCCTGGTGTCCCGGCCGTTCCCGGACGGCGAGCTGACGGGGGAGCAGCGCGTGTCGACGTTCGAGGAGCTGTGCGCGAGCCCGGCGACGCGCGTGGTCATCCGCGACCCCGGCAGCACGCCCGAGGAGTTCCACGCGCTCGTGGAGCGGGTCGGCCTGCACCAGGTGTCCTACGCGGTCGGCTGGAGCGCGTGGCTGGACCTGACGCCGGGCGGGGTGTCCAAGGGCAGCACGCTGGAGGAGCTGCGGCGGCGGCTCGGCGTGGAGCCGTTCGCGACGGTCGCGGTGGGCGACGGCGGCAACGACGTCGAGATGCTGCGCTGGGCGGCGCGCGGGGTGGCCATGGGTCACGCGCCCGACGCGGTGCGGCAGGCGGCGGACGAGGTCACCGGCACGATCGCGGACGACGGCGTCGTCGCGGTGCTGCGCAGCATCGGCCGCTGACGGCGGCGGCCGGTGCCCGCGGGAGGCGTGCGCGCCGTCCCGGGGGCCGCGAAAAGCGGTAGCGCTCCCACGGGCTCCCCCGGTGGACCCGGCCCAGCCGCGCGGAGCACAATCCCCGCCATGGCGCACGGCATCGTCGACGTGGCCCGGGCAGCCGGGGTGTCCACCGCGACCGTGTCGCGCGCCCTGCGGGGCCTGCCGAACGTCACCGCCGCCACGCGCGAGCGGGTCCGCCGGGCCGCCGACGAGCTCGGCTACGTGCCGTCGCCGTCGGCCTCGTCGCTCGCGTCGGGCCGCACCCGCACCATCGGCCTGATCACGCCCTGGGTCGCGCACTGGTTCTTCGCCCACGTCATCGAGGGCGCGGAGCGGGCGCTGCGGGTCGAGGACTTCGACGCCCTGCTGTACACGTTCGAGCTGAGCCGCGACGTGCGGCGGCTGCGCGTTGACCCGGACGTGCTGCGGCGGCGGGTGGACGGGGTGCTCGTGGTCGGCCTGCCCCTCGAGGCCGAGGAGGTCGCGGCGCTCGAGGGCCTCGGCTACCCGCTGGTGTTCGTGGGCGCGGGCGCGCCGGGCCGCGTCACGGTCGGGCTGGACGACGTGGCGACCGCGCGCACGGCGGTCGCGCACCTGGCGGACCTCGGGCACCGGACGATCGCGCACCTGTCGGGCGAGCCCGACGACTGCCTGCCCTGGTCCCCGGCGGTGCGGCGCGCGGCCGGCTGGCGCGCCGAGATGGCCGCCCGCGGCCTCCCGGTCGAGGGGCTGGAGGTGCACGGGCACTTCGACGTGGCGGGCGGGCGGGCGTCGATGCACGCCCTGCTCGACCGCCGCCCGGACGTCACGGCGGTGTTCGCGGCGTCGGACGAGATGGCGATGGGCGCGATCCTCGCGCTGCGCGACCGGGGCCTGCGGGTGCCCGGCGACGTGTCGGTGGTCGGGGTCGACGGGCACGAGATGGCCGAGCACCTCGACCTGACGACGATGGCGCAGAACGCGCACGACCAGGGCGTCACCGCGGCCTCGATGCTGCTCGAGATGATCACCGGCGCGCCGGTGCCGCGGGAGGTGCTGTTCCCGACGACGCTGGTGGAGCGCGGGTCCACCGCCCGGGTGCGTGACCAAATCGTGACCGGTCCGTAGCCCGGAACCGGTTGTGCGCCAGCCATGTAAACGCTTGCATAGGGGGCACGGACCGGGCGTACCCGCCGCGGTCGGCAACCACGACGAGGTGGAGGCACAGCATGACCAGGATTCGTCGACGCCGGGCAGGCGTCGTCGTCGCCGGCGGGCTCGGGTTCGCGCTCGCGCTGACGGCATGTTCCGGGGGTGACTCGGGCGACGAGAGCACGGGGGGCGGCGGCGGGGACACCGGCGCGTCGTCCGAGATCGACTGCTCCGCCTACGACGAGTTCGGCGACCTCGACGGCACCACGGTGACCGTCTACACGTCGATCGTCGAGCCCGAGCAGAAGACCCAGGAGGACTCGTACACCCCGTTCGAGGAGTGCACCGGCGTCACGGTGGAGTACGAGGGCTCCCGCGAGTTCGAGGCCCAGCTGCTCGTCCGCATCCAGGCCGGCAACGCCCCGGACATCGCGTACCTGCCGCAGCCCGGCCTGCTGAAGACGATCGTCCAGGACTTCCCGGACGCGATCGTCCCGGCGCCCGACGCGACCGCGGCCAACGTGGACGAGTTCTTCTCCGAGTCGTGGAAGGACTACGGGTCGGTCGACGGCACGTTCTACGCCGCCCCGCTCGGCGCCAACGCGAAGTCGTTCGTCTGGTACTCGCCGGCGATGTTCGAGGACGCCGGGTACGACATCCCGGAGACCTGGGACGACATGATGGACCTGTCCCAGCAGATCGTCGACGACGGCGCCATGCCGTGGTGCGCGGGCGTGGAGTCCGGCGACGCCACCGGCTGGCCGGGCACCGACTGGGTCGAGGACGTCATGCTCCGCACCGCGGGCCCCGACGTCTACGACCAGTGGTACACCCACGAGATCCCGTTCAACGACCCGCAGGTCAACGAGGCCTTCGACACGGTCGGCGAGATCCTCAAGAACCCAGACTACGTGAACGCGGGCCTCGGCGGCGTGGACTCCATCGCCACCACCCCGTGGACGGACGCGGGCTTCCCGATCCTCGACGGCACCTGCTGGATGCACCGCGCGGCGAACTTCTACGCCACGCAGTGGCCGGAGGGCACCGAGGTCGCGCCGGACGGTGACGTCTACGCGTTCTACCTGCCGACCAACCAGACCGACATCAAGCCGGTGCTCGGCGGCGGCGAGTTCGTGGCGGCCTTCAACGACCGTCCCGAGGTCCAGGCGTTCCAGACCTACCTGTCCTCCGCGGACTGGGCCAACGCCAAGGCCAAGGCCACCCCGATGGGCGGCTGGGTCAGCGCGAACAACGGGCTCGACACCGAGAACCTCGCCACCGACTTCGACAAGCTGTCGGCCGAGATCCTCTCCGACCCCGACGCCGTCATCCGGTTCGACGCGTCCGACCTGATGCCCGGCGAGGTCGGTGCCGGCACCTTCTGGACCGGCATCGTCAACTGGCTGACGGGCTCCTCCACCGAGGAGGTCACGGACGCGATCGAGGCCTCCTGGCCGTCGTCCTGACCTGCACGGTCGACATCACCTGATCGGCAAGCGGCCTGCTCGGCCGGCCGGGGGTACGCCCCCGCCGGCCGGGCAGGCCGACGTGGCTCGGAGGGGCACATGGACTGGCTGACGCAAGCATCGACGCCTGGCGAGAAGTTCGCCCTCATGGGGTTCGCCATCGTCCTGTTCGTCGTCGTGATGGGGGCGATCCTCTTCCTGGTGGACCGCCCCAAGAGGATCCCGCGCTGGGTGGTGGCCACGGCGTTCGCAGGCCCGGCGCTGCTGCTGCTGGCCTTCGGGCTGGTGCGGCCGGCGCTCATCACGTTCTGGAACTCGTTCTTCGACAAGCGCGGCAACGAGTTCATCGGGCTCGACAACTACCAGCGCGCCCTGACCGAGGGGCAGTTCCAGAGCGTCCTGGTCAACACCGCGATGTGGGTGGTCCTGGTGCCGCTGCTGTCCACCGGCATCGGCCTGGTGTACGCGGTGCTGGTGGACCGGACGCGGTTCGAGAAGCTCGCCAAGGCGCTCGTGTTCGTGCCGATGGCGATCTCGATGGTGGGCGCGTCGATCATCTGGAAGTTCGTCTACGAGTTCAAGCCGAACCAGCCCGGGGTCAAGCAGACGGGTCTGCTCAACCAGGTGCTGGTGTGGATCGGCCTCGAACCCCAGCAGTTCCTCATCAACTCGCCGTGGAACACCATGTTCCTCATCGTCGTGATGGTGTGGATCCAGACCGGTTTCGCGATGACCGTGCTCTCCGCGGCCATCAAGGCGATCCCGGACGACATCGTCGAGGCCGCGCGCCTCGACGGGCTCGGCGGCATGCGGATGTTCCGCTACATCACGGTGCCGTCCATCCGACCCGCGATGGTCGTCGTGCTGACCACCATCGCCATCGGCACGCTCAAGGTCTTCGACATCGTCCGCACCATGACCGGCGGGCAGTTCAACACGCAGGTCATCGCGAACGAGTTCTACACGCAGTCCTTCCGGCAGAACAACCAGGGCCTGGGTGCCGCGCTCGCGGTGATCCTGTTCATCCTGGTGATCCCGATCGTGATCTACAACGTGCGGCAGCTGCGGAAGGCGGAGGAGATCCGATGACGTCCACACCCCCGCCCCCCGTGGTCCCGACGGCCGCCGCGCTCGACGAGGCGGCCTCCGGGACCGGCTCGACGTCCGTCGGCGCGCGCCGGCTCAGCCGCCTCGAGCGCCGGGCCATCGCCACCAAGGGCAAGCTGTCGTCCCCCTGGGCCTCGTTCGCGGCGATCCTCATCGCGATCCTGTGGACGATCCCCTCGATCGGCCTGCTCGTCACGTCGTTCCGGCCCGAGCTCGACATCCGCCGCTCCGGCTGGTGGACGGTGTTCGGCGGGCTGTTCAGCGGCGAGTCCGAGTTCACGCTCGACAACTACGACCAGGCGCTGTTCGGCTCCGGCGCGAACCTGGCGACGTACTTCGTCAACTCGTTCGTCATCACGATCCCCGCGGTGGTCATCCCGATCACCATCGCGCTGCTCGCGGCGTACGCGTTCGCGTGGATCGACTTCAAGGGCCGCGAGTTCCTGTTCGTCGCCGTCTTCGCGCTCCAGATCGTCCCGCTCCAGGTGGCGCTGGTGCCGCTGCTGCGGGACTACGTGAGCGTCGGCGTCGAGGGGTCGTTCTGGACGGTGTGGCTGTCGCACTCGATCTTCGCGCTGCCCCTGGCGATCTTCCTGCTCCACAACTTCATGAAGGAGATCCCGTCGTCGCTCGTCGAGGCGGCGCGGGTCGACGGCGCGGGCCACGTGAAGATCTTCTTCCGGGTGCTCCTGCCGCTCCTGGTGCCGGCCATCGCGGCGTTCGGCATCTTCCAGTTCCTGTGGGTGTGGAACGACCTGCTGGTCGGTCTGACGTTCGCCAACCCGACGTCGCGGCCGCTGACCGTGGCGGTCGCCGAGATGGCGGGCACCCGCGGCGGCGACTGGCACGTGCTCACGGCCGGCGCGTTCATCTCGATGGTCGTGCCGCTGATCGTGTTCATCTCGCTGCAGCGGTACTTCGTGCGCGGCCTGCTCGCGGGGTCCGTGAAGGGCTGACCGGCCGACGCCCCGGTGCGCACGTGGCACCGGGGCGTCGTGCTGCCCGCGCGGTGCGTAGAGTGCGACGTCGATGCGCGCGACGACGGAGGGGACGCCCTCGGCACCCGGGGAGCCGGCCGCGCCGGGGTCGCGGGCGGACGGCGGACCGGGCGGTGGCGCCGGCGCGGGCGGTGGTGGCGGCGGGGCGCTCGCGCGGGTCCCGGCGCCCGCGCTGTTCCTCGTCTCCGGCCTCGCGCAGTACGGCGGCGCCGCCCTGGCGGTGGCGCTGTTCGCCGTCGTCCCGTCCCCGACGGTGGCGTGGCTGCGGATCGCGGTCGCGGCGCTCGTGCTGCTCGCGTGGCGCCGGCCGTGGCGCGCCCGCTGGACCCGCGGGGACCTCGGTGCGGCCGCGCTGTTCGGGGTGGTGCTCGCGGCCATGAACGTGACGTTCTACGTGGCGATCGACGTGCTGCCGCTGGGCACCGCCGTGGCGATCGAGTTCATCGGCCCGGTCGCGGTCGCGGCCGTCACCGGGCGGACGTGGCGGGAGCGGCTCGGCATCGTCGTGGCCGCGGCCGGTGTCGTGGCGCTCGCCGGCGTGGAGCTGCGCGGCGGCGGGGAGGACAGCCTGCGCGGGCTCGTCGCCATCGGCCTGGCCGCGGCGTGCTGGGCCGGGTACATCCTGCTCGGGCGGCGCGTGGCGCAGGGCAGTGCGCGCCGGCGGCGGTCCCTGGCGGACGGGGACGCCGGCACCGCGCCCGCGCGGCCCGACGGGATCACCTCGCTGGCCGTCGGCATGACCACGGGTGCGCTGGTCGGCGCCCCGTTCCTCGCCGCACCGGCGGCGCCCGTCCTGCACGACGCGCGCCTCGCGCTCGCGGTGCTCGGGATCGCGGTGCTGTCGTCCGTCGTGCCCTACGCGATCGAGCAGGTGGTGCTGCGCCGGGTCACCGCCGCGACGTTCGCGGTCCTGCTGGCGATGCTGCCGGCGACGGCGGCCGTGGTCGGGGCGGTCGCGCTGCGGCAGTGGCCGCACGGGTGGGAGGTCGTCGGGCTGGCGTGCGTGTCGGTCGCGATCGTGCTCACCGCGCGCAGGCGCGCCCCGGAGCCCGGACCGGCCGACGCCGCGTGACCGACCGAGGCCGCCCGACCGGCGGGGGCGTCAGAGGTACTGCCCGGGTCCCTGCTCGCCCGGGCCCGCGGCGGCGCCGGGCGCACCCGGCACCCCCGTGCCATGACCCCCGGGCAGGGCGCGGCGCATCTGCGTGAGCTGCGCCTGCGCGGCCATCTGCTGGGCGACCAGCGCCGTCTGGATGCCGTGGAACAGGCCCTCGAGCCAGCCCACGAGCTGCGCCTGCGCGATCCGCAGCTCCGCGTCGCTCGGGGTCTGCTCGTCGGCGAACGGCAGCGTGATGCGGTGCAGCTCGTCGATGAGCTCGGGGGACAGGCCGTCCTCCAGCTCGTGCAGGGACCGCTCGTGCACCTCGGCGAGGCGCGCGCGGGCCGCCTCGTCGAGCGGGGCGCTGCGCACCTCCTCGAGCAGCTGCTTGATCATCGTGCCGATCCGCATCACCTTCGCGGGCTCGCCGACGACGGCGGCCGGGTCCTCGGCGGCGTCCTGCGGCGCGCCGGACGGGCCGTCGGGCGCGCCGGGTGCCCGCTCCGTGCCGGGGTCGTCGCCGCCGAGCACGACGATGCGCGGGTTCCGGCCGGGGGTGCTGGGCTCGCTCATGCCACCATCCTCTCGCGCGCGGCCCGGAGCGGCACCTGCCCCGGCCCGCTCGGGCGGGCCGGGGCCGGACGCGACGGCCCGGGGCGTCAGGTCGTGAGCACGACCTTGCCGAAGACCTCGCCCGAGTCGAGCAGCCGGTGCGCGTCCCCGGCCCGCTCCAGCGGCAGCCGGGCGTGGACCACCGGCCGGAGCCGGCCGTCCGCGAGCAGGGGCCAGGCGTGCGCGCGGACGTCCGCGACGATCCGGGTCCGCTCGGCGAGCGGGCGGGACCGCAGCGTCGTGCCGATGACGCTGGCCCGCCGGGCGAGGAGCAGCCCCAGGTCGATCTCCCCGCGCGTCCCGCGCTGCGTGCCGATGACGACCAGGCGCCCGCCCGTCGCGAGCGCCGCGAGGTTCGTCGCGAGGCCGCCGGCGCCGAGCACGTCCAGCACGACGTCCGCGCCGTGGCCGTCCGTGGCCTCCCGGACCGCGGCGGCGACGTCGGCGGTGCGGTGGTCGACGACCGTGCGGGCGCCGAGCTCCCGGCAGCGGGCCGCGCGCCCGGGCCCGCCCGCCGTGGCCACGACGTGCGCCCCGAGCGCCGCCCCGAGCTGGACCGCCACCGACCCGACGCCCCCGGAGCCGCCCTGCACCAGCAGCGTGTCGCCGGCGCGCAGCCGCCCCGCGTCCACGAGGTTCGACCAGGCGGTGCACACCGCCTCCGGCAGCCCGGCGGCGTCGACGAGGTCGATCCCGTCCGGCACGGGCAGCAGCAGGCCGGCGTTCACCGCCGCGGCCGTGGCGTACCCGCCACCGGGCAGCAGGGCGGCGACCCGGGCGCCGAGCGGCCAGGCGGCGGCGTCGACGCCCGGGCCGTGACCGGCGACCTCGCCGGAGATCTCGAGCCCCGGCCAGTCGGGCGCGCCGGCGGGCGGCGGGTAGTGCCCCTGCCGCTGCAGGACGTCCGCGCGGTTCACGCCCGCGGCGGCGGTGCGGACCAGCACCTCGCCCGGGCCGGGCACCGGGTCGGGGCGGTCCGCGACCGCGAGCTGCTCCGGACCACCCGGACGGACGACCTCGACGACGCGCACCCGCCCAGGCTACGCACGGGCCGGGTGACCGCCGCGGTCGGCGGCACCGGTCACCCGTCCGGACGACCCGGGCACGCCTCCCGAGCCCCCGGCCGGGAAGAATCCACGCGGAGCGCTCATGTCCGGGCCCCGGCGCGCCGATGCATGTCGGACGGGGGGCGCCGCCACGGGCCCCCGCGGGCGACCAGGGACTCGGGAGGCAGGTCGACATGCTGCGCAGGCTCGGCATCCGCGCCAAGGTGCTGGCGGTCCTCGCGGTGCCCGTGCTCGTCCTGCTGCTCGCCGCGGGGTACATCGCCGCGCAGTCCGTCGACGAGGCCCGCACCGCGGCGACCGTCCGCGACATCGTGGCCACCCTGCCGCAGTACTCCCGCGCGGCCCAGGCGCTGCAGCAGGAGCGCACCCTGTCCGTGCAGGAGGCCAGCGACAGCGCGCTCGGCGGCAACCTCACCGTGTCGCGCTCCGCGACGGACGACGCGATCGCGGCCCTGGGCGTCGCGCTGCGGTCGGTCGACCTGTCGGCGCTGGACGCCCGCGTGGCCGACGCGGTGACGAACGCCAGCAACCAGCACACCCGCCTCATCGAGATCCGCGACCGCGTGGACGCCGGCTCCATCCCGCCGTCGCTGGTCGACAGCAACTACACCGACATCGTCCGGGCGGACAACCAGGTGCCCGTCACGGTGGCGGAGACGCTCTCCGAGCGGTCCCTGGCGAGCCGCATGTCGGCGTTCGGCGCGGTCGCCGACACGATCGAGCAGGTGCTGCGCGCCCAGCCGGTCGCCGCCGACGTGATCGCGACCGACGGCGCCGACGGCGCACAGGTGCGCGAGCTCGCCTCCCTGTTCGCCGTGCAGGACCAGGCGCGCGACGAGGCGCGGTCGATCACGAACACCCTGCGCCTGCCCGGCCTGCAGCTCGCCTCGCGCGACGCCGACCTCACGGCGATGCAGCTCGCCCTGGAGTCCGGCAACCCCGAGACGATCGCCGAGGTCGACCCCACCCGGTGGAACTCGCTGGTGAACGCCGAGCTCGCGGTGCTGCGCCCCGTGGCGTCGGACGTGCTGGCCGCCGCGGGCGACCGCGCCGACACCATCGCGACGCAGGCCCAGGAGCAGGCCCTCATCACCGGCGGCGTCGCGGCCGTCGCGGCGGCGCTGTCCATCCTCATCGCGCTCGTCGTCTCCCGCGGCATCGTCGTCCCGCTGCGGCGCCTCACCGTCGCGGCCGGTCAGGTCCGCGAGGAGCTGCCGCGCCTCGTCGAGCAGGTGGCGGTGCCCGGTGAGACCCCCGACCTGACGCTGGCGAACCTGCCCGTGGAGTCGCGGGACGAGGTCGGGCGGCTCGCGCAGGCCTTCAACGACGTCAACGCCACCACCATCGAGGTCGCCCGCGAGCAGGCGGCGCTGCGCGGGTCGATCGCGGAGATGTTCGTCAACGTCGCCCGCCGCGACCAGGTGCTGCTCGGTCGCCAGCTCGCGTTCATCGACTCCCTCGAGCGCTCGGAGGAGGACCCGGCGACGCTGGCGAACCTGTTCCGGCTCGACCACCTCGCCACCCGCATGCGCCGCAACGCCGAGTCGCTGCTCGTGCTCGCCGGCATCGACTCCGGCCGCCGCCTGCGCGAGGCGATGCCGCTGTCGGACGTGGTCCGCACCGCGTCGTCCGAGATCGAGCAGTACGACCGCGTGCAGCTCGACCTCGGCGCCGACCCCCTGATGCACGGCTTCAACGCCCTGGCCGCCGCGCACCTGCTCGCGGAGCTGCTCGAGAACGCCACCCTGTTCTCGGAGCCCGGCACGCCGGTGCAGGTCGCCACGGCCGTCGAGGACGACCACGTGGTGGTGCGCATCGCCGACCAGGGCCTCGGCATGGCCCCCGACGAGCTGTCCGCGGCGAACGCCACCATCCGGTCGACGTCGCCCACCGAGGCGCTCGGCGCCCAGCGGCTCGGCCTGTACGTGGTCGCCCGGCTGTCGCAGCGCCTCGGCGCGCGCGTCCGGCTGGAGCGGGCCCGGTCGACCGCGTCGTCCGGCACCCTCGCCGTCGTCGAGTTCCCCGTCGCGCTGTTCACGGCCCACGACCCGGCGCTCGCCGGCGGGCTCGCCGGGCCGCAGCGCGCCTCCGGCCCCGGGACGGGCGCGCTGCCCGCCGCCGAACCGCCCGTCGCCGTGCCCGTCGACCTCGCCGCGCTGACGGACGGCGCCACGCCGACGGGACTGCCGCGCCGCCGCACGCCCGGGGCGTCGCCCGACGGGGCGCCGGCCGAGCAGGACGTGGTGCTGCCCGCGCCCGCCGAGGCGACCCTGTCCCCCGAGGTGGCCGCCGAGGCGGGCGGCTGGACGCCGATGGTCGCACCGGGCGGGGGGCCGGCCGCGCTCCCCAGCCGCGGTGCGGCGCTGCCGACCCGCGGCCCCGCGGGGGCCACCGAGACCCCCGGCGCCGGCGAGGACCCGACGGCCGCGGAGCGGACGCCCGCGGCCCCGCGCGGCGGCCTGTTCGCCGGCTTCCGCGGACGCGACGCGCTCGCCGCCGGCGGTGCGCCGGTCGCCGCCGGTCCCGGCCCGGACGGACCCCTGCCCGGCGCGACCGCGGCGCCCGCCGAGGAGCCGTCCCTCCGGGAGGCCCCGGTCCCCGGGTGGCTCACGGACGTGCCGGAGGGCGACGGTGCGGCGTCCGCGTGGCCGCTGCCCGACACCCCCGCGGTGGCGGACGAGCCCGCTGCCGCCGCCCCCCCGGAGCCGGAGCCGCTCGTGGTCCCCGGCCTCGTGCCCGACGACCCCGCGCTCGAGTCGCAGGTCTGGGCCGGGACGGCGTTCGCGCCGCCGGACCCGTCGCGCTGGTCCGACGAGACGCAGGTCCTCCCGCCGCAGGGCACCACCCCCGCGACGACGCCGGCCCGGGACGACGTGCCCGGCGCCGCGTGGGCGTCGGGCGAGGGCGACGTGCCCGGCGCCGCGTGGGACGTCGAGACCGCCTGGCGGTCGGGGGAGCCCGGGGACGCCGTGGCCCCCGGAGCGGGTCCCGGCGTGCCGGGGCCGGTCGCGCCGGAGCCGTTCCCGCCGACCACGCCGGACCCGGTGGCGTCGGACGCGGTCGCGCCGGACGCGGTCGCGCCGGACGCGGTCGCGCCGAGCCCGTTCGCGCCGAGCCCGTTCGCGCCGGTTGCCCTCCCGCCGGGCGAGCCCGCGGTGGACGGCGCGGTGCCGGGTGCGTTCCTGCCGGGTGCGTTCGTCCCGGACGGCGGCGCCCCTGCGGCCGGGCCGGTGCCCGCCGCCGAGCCGCCCGCCGAGCCGCCCGCCGCGCCGCCTGCCCTCCCCGACTTCGCGGAGCTCGTGCGCGGCGACGACCCGGCCCCGCCCGCCGAGCGGCCGCGCCGGCAGCGCGCCCGGCGCTCGTTCTTCTCGCTGCGCCGCCGGCGGGAGGCACCCCCGCCGCCCCGGCCGCGCCCGCTGCTGCCGCGCCCGCCCCTGCCGCGTCCCCGGCCGTGCCGGCGCCGGCAGCGCCGGCGCTCTCCGCACCGGCCGCGTCCCCGGCGGCCCTCGCCCGGCGGTCCGCCCGCGGCGCGCACGCCGCCCCGGAGCCCACCGCCCCGGAGCCCACCGCCGCGCAGCTCCCCGCCCCGCAGCTCCCGGCACCGCACCCCCCGGCACCGCAGCCCGGCGACCCCACGGGGGCCGCGCCCGGCGCAGCACCCGCCCCGGGTGGCGCCGCGTGGCTGCCCGCCGCGGGCTGGCACCCGCTCGACACGCCGGCCCCGGACGCCGCGGCGCCCGTCGGTGCGTTCCCCGTCGACCCGTTCCTCGCCCCGCCGGCGCCCGTCGCCGACGGGCACGACGCGGTGCTGCCCGCCCCGGGGGTGCCCGAGCCGTTCGCCCCGGCCGGGCCCGTGCCGGCGCCCGACCTGTCCGCCGGCTCCGCCGACCTCGTCCCGCCGCTGTCCGCCCTGGCGCCCGCCGTGGCGCAGTCCGACGCCGACGGCGAGGCCGCGTGGTCGGTCGCCCCCCCGGCCGACGACGCCGGACCGCTCCGGCGCCGGACTCCCGGCGCGGTCCCGCCGCCCGCCCCCGAGCCGGCCGCGGCACCCGCCGGCGAGCGCCGCCCGCCGCGGGACATCAGCACCTGGGCGTCGGCCTGGTCGCCGCAGGGCCCGGGCGGCCCGCAGGCCACGTCCTGGCCGGCCCCCGCGCAGGCGACGGCGTCCGAGCCGGCTGCCGGCGCCGAGGGCGCCCGCCAGCCGGGCGGCATGGACCCGGAGGCCGCCGCGATGCTCGCCCTGCGAGCCGACATCCAGGAGCAGGCGTTGAGCGAGCTGAGCCAGCTGTCCGCGTACCGGCCGAAGATCGACGCGCGGCCGGCCGCGGAGTCGCTGACGCGCCGCGTGCCGACCTCGATCCCGGCAGCCCCCGAGCTGTCCGCGCCCGAGCCGGGCCGGGCGGCCGCGCGGGACGCCGACGGGCTGCGTGACCGCCTGTCGAGCTTCCAGTCCGGGACCCGCCGGGGCCGTCGTGCCCTCGCGGCTCCTGACGCGGACGGCGAGCCGTCGCCGTCCGCCGCCACCGACCAGCAGCCCGTCCCGCCGTCGCCGTCATGGTGACACCCGTTCCCGCAGCCGCACACCGCGGGCCTGCACCACGTCAGGAGGATGCGTGACCACCCTCAGCACCGAGGCCGCCAACTTCGGCTGGCTGCTGGACAACTTCGTCCGGACCGTGCCCGGCACCCAGCACACGCTCGTGGTGTCGGCGGACGGCCTGCTCATGGCGATGTCCGAGCAGCTCGACCGCACCAGCGGCGACCAGCTCGCCGCGATCGTCGCCGGCATGTCCAGCCTGACCCGCGGCGCCGCCCGCCAGCTCCGCGCCGGGGACGTCCGGCAGGCCATCGTCGAGATGGACAACCTGTTCCTGTTCCTCATGAGCGTCTCGAACGGCTCCGTGCTCGCCGTCGTGGCGGACGCCACGTGCGACGTCGGCCTGATCGGGTACGAGATGGCCATGCTCGTGTCGCGCACCGAGGCGACGCTCACGCCGCAGCTCATCTCCGAGATGCGCGGCAGCCTGCCCGTCGACGGCGCGACCCGCGCTCCGACCGTGTGAGCGCCGGATGAGCGAGAGCGAGTTCGAGACCCGGACGGTGCGCCCGTACGCCCTCACCGGCGGCCGGGTGCGCTCCGACCGGTCCGACTACCCCCTCGAGGCGCTGGTCGAGCTGCTCCCCGACGGGGTGGCCGGGCAGGGCCTGACGCCGGAGAAGCGCGCGATCCTCCAGCACGCCTCCCACGGCTACATCTCGGTCGCGGAGCTGTCCGCGCTGCTGCACCTGCCGATCGGCGTGATCCGCGTGGTGGTGTCCGACCTGGTCGACGCCGGCTACGTCCGTGTCCACGCCTCCGACCCGGTCGAGGTCCGCACCGGGCAGTCGCCCGCCCTGTCCCTCAGCGTCCTGGAGAGTGTTCTCAATGGCATTTCCGCCCTCTGACGCCGCCCCGGCGCTGTCGTCCACGGTGCCGACCGCCCGGCAGGCCGGTGCCGCCGGCACGCTCGGGGCCGCGCCCACCGTCGTGAAGATCGTCGTGGCCGGCGGGTTCGCGGTCGGCAAGACCACGTTCATCGGGTCCATCTCGGACATCGAGCCGCTCAACACCGAGGCCGCGATGACCGAGCACTCCGTCGGCGTGGACGACGCCGGAGGCGTGTCCGACCGCAAGACGTCGACGACCGTGGCCATGGACTTCGGCCGCATCGCCCTGCCCGGGTCGCTCTGGCTGTACCTGTTCGGCACGCCCGGGCAGGACCGGTTCCTGTTCATGTGGGACGACCTGGTGCGGGGTGCGATCGGCGCCGTCGTGCTGGTCGACACGGACCGGCTCGACCAGTGCTTCCCGGCGGTCGACTACTTCGAGTCCCGCGGCATCCCGTTCGTCGTGGGGGTCAACTGCTTCGACGGCATCGCCAAGCACCGGCTGGAGGACGTCCGCGAGGCGCTCGCCATCCCGGCGCACGTGCCGGTGCTCTACACGGACGCCCGCTCGCGGACGGCCACGAAGCAGACCCTCATCGCCCTGGTGCAGCTCGCGATGGAGCGGCTCCGGGGCGCGTGACGCCGCAGGTCGGGGGCCTCCGCGAGCCCGGCACCGCCCGATAGGGTGCCAGGCGTGCGGGTCTACGCCGACGGGTCGGCGCTCGTCCGCTACCTCCCGGGATCGGAGCACCACGAGGACTGGCTGAGGTGGGCGGACCGGCGCGGGCCCGATCTCCTCGTCACGTCGCTGTCCCTGAGCGAGCTGCGCGCCGCGGTCGCCGAGGCACCGGCGGACGTCCGCGCGCTCGCGCACGACGTCGCCGAGGGCCTCGAGGTGGTCCGGTACCACGACCAGGCGCTCAGGCTGGCCTCGATGACCACGGGCGTCCTGACGCCGTTCGCGGCGCTGCACCTGGGGGTCGCGGCCACCCACCCGGACGTGACCGCGTTCGCGTCGTACGACCGCCGGCTGGTCGCGGTCGCGGCGATCCACGGGCTGGAGATCGTGTCGCCCGGGCTGCCGCCGCAGTGGTGGGTCTGACGACCGCGACCGGCTGCGGGTGCCGGCGGGCGGGCCGAGCGCCTACGGTCGGGGCATGACCACGCTCGACCTGACCGGGCGCACGGCGCTCGTGACCGGATCCACCCAGGGCATCGGCGCGGCGATCGCCGCGGGCCTGGCGCGCGCCGGCGCCCGGGTCGCCGTCAACGGCCGCTCCGGGGCGTCCGTCGCCGCCGCCGTCGACCGCCTCGCCGCCGAGGGCGCCGGGCAGCTCGTCGCCGCGCCCGGGGACGTCACGACGCAGGAGGGGGTCGACGCGGTCCGCGCCGTCGTCCCGCACGTCGACGTCCTGGTCAACAACCTCGGCGTCTTCGAGGCCCGGCCGGCGCTCGAGATCGACGACGACGAGTGGCGCCGGTACTTCGAGGTCAACGTGCTGTCCGCCGTGCGGCTGATCCGCACCTACCTGCCGGGCATGACCGCCGCCGGCTGGGGCCGGGTGCTGAGCATCGCGTCCGACTCCGCCGTCGTGATCCCCGCCGAGATGATCCACTACGGCACGTCGAAGACGGCGCTGCTCGCCGTCACCCGCGGCTTCGCCAAGGAGGCCGCGGGCGCCGGCGTCACCGTCAACTCCGTCATCGCCGGCCCGACCCGCACCGGCGGCGTCGAGGACTTCGTGTACTCCCTGGTGGACCGCGACCTGCCGTGGGACGACGCCCAGCGGGAGTTCATGCGGCGGTACCGGCCGCAGTCGCTGATCCAGCGCCTCATCGAGCCGGAGGAGATCGCGAACCTCGTCGTGTACCTGGCGTCGCCGCTCGCGTCCGCGACCACCGGCGGGGCGCTGCGCGTGGACGGCGGCTACGTCGACGCGATCCTGCCCTGACCGCGTGGCCCTGACCGCCTGACCGCCCGACCGCCTGACCGCCTGACCCCGGCGCCCCCGTCGCAGCGCTCGGACGCCCGGTCGGGCGTCGCCCCGCCCGCCTGACGTGGGCGTTTGTCTCCCGCAGCCCCGGACCCGTACTCTCGTCCCGAAGCGCTTCGAGGATGAGGACAGCAGTGGCCACGATCAGCGACGTCGCCCGGGTCGCCGGGGTGTCGATCAGCACCGTCTCGGCGGCGCTGAGCGGCAAGCGGCACGTGGCCAGCGACACCCGCAGCCGCATCGAGGCCGTGGCCCGCACGATGGGCTACCACCCCAACGCCGGTGCCCGGATGCTCGCGGGGACGCGCGCCCAGATGCTCGCCCTGTCGGCCCCGCTGCACGCCGACACCTCGACCCCCGCGCACATGCGCTTCGTGCTCGCCGTCACGACGGCCGCCCGGGCGCACGGCTACGACACGCTGCTGCTGGTCGAGGACGAGGCGGCGGCCGGCATCGAGCGGGTCAGCGCGAGCGCGCTCGCCGACGGCATCGTCGTCATGGACGTCGACGCGCGCGACCGCCGGGCCGACCAGCTGCGGTCCGGCCGGTACCCCGCGGTGTTCCTCGGCGTCCCGGACGACCCGACGGGCCTGCGGTGCGTCGACCTGGACTTCGCGGCGGCCGCGCGCCTGTGCCTGGACCGGCTGGCCGGCCTGGGGCACCGCGCGGTGGGCCTGGTGGGTCAGCCGGAGGTCACGTACGAGCGCGGGACGAACTACGCGCGGGTCTTCCGTGACGCCTTCGTGGCGCACGCGGCGGCGACCGGGCTGCGGTGCGAGGTCGTGACGCCCGAGCCGGGACGCCTCGGCGCGGACGCCGCGCTGCCCCGGCTGCGCCGGCTCCTGCCGGACGTCAGCGCGGTCGTGCTCAACGCGAGCGAGCTGACGACGCACCGGTTCGTGCGGTCCTGCCTCGAGGCCGGGCTGCGCATCCCGGGCGACCTGTCGCTCGTCGTCGCGGGCGCGAGCTTCGACACCAGCGACGACGACGTCCCGCTGGACACCGTGCCGCTGCCGGCGGCGACCATGGGCGCGCGCGCCGTGCAGCTGCTGGTCGACCGCATCGAGGGGGCGAGCGAGCCGGTCGTCGAGCGGCTCGCCCCGACCTACGTCGAGCGCGGCTCGGTCGCGGCGCCGGACGCCGCCTAGCACCCATGAGCACCACGTCGGGGCGCCGCACGGCGTCGATGCGAAGCGCTTCGGGAACGACGCGCGCAGAGAGGGGAACGGTGACCGAGGACAACGAGCTGGTCTACGGCGGGGACTACAACCCCGACCAGTGGCCGCGGGAGACCTGGGACGAGGACATCCGCCTCATGCGCCAGGCCCACGTGAACCGGGTGACCCTCGGCGTCTTCTCCTGGTCGAGCCTCGAGCCGCGCGAGGGCGAGTACGAGGTCGAGTGGCTCGACACGATCATGGACAAGCTGGCGGACGCCGGCATCGGGGTCGTGCTCGCCACCCCCACCGCGTCACCGCCGCCGTGGTTCTCGCTCGCGCACCCCGAGGCGCTGCCCGTCCGCCCCGACGGCGTGCGCCTGGTGCACGGCAGCCGGGACACCTACAACCCCGCCGCGCCGGCGTACCGCGAGGCCGCCGTGCGGATCACGCGCATGCTCGCCGAGCGGTACGGGCAGCACCCGGCGCTGCGGATGTGGCACCTGCACAACGAGTACGGCACCGTCTCGCACGGGCCGGTGAGCGACGAGGCGTTCCGGGTCTGGCTGCGCGCGCGGTACGGCACGCTCGAGGCGCTGAACGCGGCGTGGTGGACGGCGTTCTGGTCGCAGGGCTACGGCGCCTGGGAGGAGATCCTCACCCCGCGCGCCACGCAGTACCTGCCGAACCCGGCGCACGTGCTCGACTTCAAGCGGTTCTCGGCCGACCTGCTGCGCGACTGCCTGCGCGACCAGGTGGAGGTGGTCCGCGCCGTCACGCCCGACGTGCCGGTCACCACCAACTTCATGCTCCCGTCGTGGCACCACTACGACGAGTGGGACCTCGCCGCCGAGATCGACACGGTGTCGATCGACCACTACCCGGCCGCGCGGGACGTGGAGGGCGAGGTGCACGCCGCGTTCGGCGCGGACCTGGCGCGCTCGTTCAACGGCGGCCGCCCGTGGACGCTCATGGAGCAGGCCACGAGCACGGTCTACGACTACGCGGCCGGCCGCATCTTCGCCAAGGAGCCCGGCCGCCTCGAGCGGAACACGATGCAGTACCTGGCCCGCGGGGCGACCGGCAGCCTGTTCTTCCAGTGGCGCAACGGGCGCGGCGGCGCCGAGATGTTCCACTCGCCGATGGTGCCGCACACCGGGCCCGACTCCCGGGTGTTCCGCGAGATCTGCGACCTCGGCGCCACGCTCGGCCGGCTCGGCGAGCTCGCGGCCCCGCCCGCGGACGGCGGGCCGGTCAACCGGAACCGCGTCGCGTTCGTGTGGGACTCGACGGCCTGGTGGTCCTCCGAGACGCGCGCCATGCCGACAGACGACCTGAGCTTCCTGGACGCCGTGCGGGCCGCCCACCGCGCGCTGTGGTGGGAGGGCATCGGCTGCGACGCCGTCCGCCTGGGCGACGACCTGAGCGCGTACGACGTCGTGCTGGTGCCGAGCAAGCTCGCCGTGAGCGACGACGAGGCGCAGGCGCTGCGCCGCTTCGTCGAGCAGGGCGGCACGGCCGTCGTCTGGTACTTCGCGGGCTCCACCGACGAGCACCTGCGCGTGCGCCAGGGCTCCTTCAGCGGGGCGTTCGCCGACCTGCTGGGCATCCGGGTGGAGGAGCTCCACCCGCTCGCCCCCGGGGAGACCGTCACGCTCGACGACGGGTCCACCGGCGACTGCTGGTCGCAGCTCGTGCAGCTGCGCGGCGCCGAGGCGCTCGCCCACGTGACCGGGGGCGTGCTCGACGGGGTCCCCGCGATCACCCGCCACGACGTCGGCGCCGGTGCGGCGTACCACGTCGGCACCCGCCTGGAGCCGGGGGCCCTGCGCCGGCTGCTGGCCGACGTCGTCGCGCGCGCCGGCGTCACGCGCGACCACCCCGCGGCGGGTGACGGCCTCGAGGTCGTGCGGCGCCACGCCGGACCCGGCACCTACCTCCTCGCCGTCAACCACGACGAGGTCCCGCGTGCGCTCACGGTCGACGGGCACGACCTGATCGCCGACCGTCCCGTCGCCGGCGAGGTCGTCCTCGCCCCCGGCGCGCACCTCGTGCTGCGGGAGACCGCGCGCACGCCCCTCCCAGCCCGGCCGGTCGACCCCGTCCAGCCGACCCCCTGAAAGGAAGCCAACGATGGCACGTTCCTCCCGCCTGCTCGCCGCGACCTCGGTCGTGGTGGGAGCAGCCCTCGCGCTCACCGCGTGCTCGTCCTCGTCCGACGACTCCGGTGGCGACACCGGTGCCGCGGGACCCGTCACCCTGGAGTTCTGGGGCTGGGCCACCGGCCTGGAGGACGCGGTCGCCCTCTGGAACGAGGAGAACCCCGACATCCAGGTCGACTTCTTCCGGATGACCGGCGACGACGGCGACAAGATCCCCGCGGCGATCGACAACGGCACGGCGCCGGACGTCGTGCAGATGTCCGTGCACTCGATCCCGTCGCACGTCATCGCCAACCGGCTGACCGACCTCACCGAGTACGTCGGCGACCTGGAGGACGACTTCACCGAGGCGTCCTGGGCCAACGTGACGTTCGACGGCAGCACCTACGCGGTGCCGCAGGACTTCGGGCCGAACGCCCTGATGTACCGCAGCGACATCTTCGAGCAGCACGGCCTGACGGTCCCGACCACGTGGGACGAGTACCTCGAGACCGCCCGCGCGCTGAAGGCGGCCGACCCGAACCTCTACATCGCCCAGATGTCGCCCAACGAGACGGGCTACTGGATCGCCGACGTTTGGCAGAACGAGGGCTCCTGGTTCGGCATCGACGGCGACGCCTGGACGGTCGACGTGAACGACGAGGCCAGCAAGGAGGTCGCCGAGCGGTGGCAGACCCTGCTGGACGAGGACCTGGTCAAGGTCGTCGACATGTGGACCCCCGAGTACTGGGCGGAGATCAACGCCGGCACCATCGCGACGATCAACTACGCCGCCTGGTTCCCGGCGATGCTCGAGGCCAACGCGGCCGACCTGGCCGGCTCCTGGTCGGTGGCGCCGAGCCCGGTGTCCGAGGCCGGCTCGACGGCCGCGGGCGCGGGTGACTCCTCCGTCGACGTCATCCCGACCGGCACCGAGGACGTGGCGCAGGCCGCGCAGTTCCTCACCTGGCTCAACACGTCCGACGAGTCGCTCGACATCCTGGTCGGCGAGAACAGCATGTTCCCGGCGGCCCTGTCCGGCCTGCAGAGCGACGCGCTGCACCAGCCGAACGAGTACTTCGGCGGCCAGGTCGTCAACGACGTCTTCGCGGAGGCCGCGGAGAACGTGCCGGCCTCCTGGGTCGACGGCCCGGTCTACGACCTGGTGCAGGACAACATCAAGGACCAGTTCGCCAAGGTCGGCAACGGCGCGCAGACGTTCGAGCAGGCGCTCGACGCCGCGGCCGAGTACGCCCGGACCCAGCTCGAGCAGCAGGGGCTGAACGTCAAGTGACGACCGCGACGGCCACGGCCGTCCGTCGCACCCCCCGCCGGCGCCCGCGCGCCGGCGGGGGGCAGCGCCGGGCCCCGTACCTGTTCCTCGCACCGTTCCTGGTGCTGTTCGCCGTGTTCACGATGGCGCCCATCGTCCTCGCCGTGTACTCGAGCTTCTTCCAGACGAGGCGCAGCGGGCTGGGCTTCGGCGGCGAGGGCGAGGTCGTGTTCGCCGGCCTCGACAACTACGTGCGGGCGCTGTCGAACGACGGGTTCGTCGCCGGCTTCGGGCGGATGCTCGGGTACGGCGTCGTGCAGGTCCCCGTGATGCTCGGCCTGGCGCTCGTGCTGGCCCTGCTCTTCGACACCGCGCTCGTGCGCTGGAAGCCGTTCTTCCAGCTCAGCGTCTTCATGCCCTACGCGGTGCCGTCCGTCGTCGCCGCCCTCATCTGGGGCTTCCTCTACCAGCCGCGGGTCAGCCCGATCGTCGAGGGCCTGCGCTCCGTGGGGTGGGACGTCAGCTTCCTGTCGCCCGACGTCGTGCTGTGGTCGCTGGCGAACGTGGCCGTCTGGTCGGTGACCGGCGTCAACATGGTCATCCTGTTCTCGGCGCTGCAGTCCGTGCCGCGGGAGATCTACGAGGCCGCGCGCATCGACGGCGCGAGCGAGCTGCGCACCGCGCTGTCCATCAAGATCCCGATGATCATGCCGTCGCTCACGCTGACGTTCCTGTTCTCGATCATCGGGACGATGCAGCTGTTCAACGAGCCGATGACGATGCGGGCCGTCACGTCCAACATCAGCGGCGACTACACGCCCAACATGGCGATCTTCCAGGCGACCACGCTCGGCGGCGACGTCAACCTCGGGTCGGCCATGGCGGTCGTGCTGGGGCTCGTCATCTTCGTGCTGTCGCTGGTCGTGCAGGGCGTCTCGCGGCGCCGGAACGGAGCTGACCGATGAGCGTCGCCACCACCGCGCGCCCGACCACCGCGGCGCGTCGCCGCCCGCGCACCACGCAGGAGGGCGAACGCCCCTCGGTGCGCTCGCGGGTGCTGGCCGGGGTCGTCATGGTCCTGGTCGCGCTGTACTTCCTCGTGCCGATCTACTGGCTGGTGGTCGCCGCGACCAAGTCGACCGCCGACCTGTTCGGGACGCCCGGGTTCTGGTTCGCGGACCTGCAGCTCGGCCAGAACCTCGTGGACCTGTCGACCTACGACGGCGGCATCTTCTGGCGCTGGATGCTCAACTCCCTGGTGTACTCCGGCCTCGGCTCGGTCCTCATGACGCTCGTGAGCCTGGCGTCGGGGTACGCGCTGGCGATCTACCGGTTCCGCGGGCGGGCGTTCGTCATCGCGCTCGTGCTGGGCTCGATGCTCGTGCCGCAGACCGTCCTCGCGCAGCCGATCTACCAGCTGCTCGTCGAGATCGGCCTGAACAACACCATGCTCGGCGTCCTGCTGCCGACCATCGCCTACCCGTTCGGCGTGCTGCTCGCGTTCACCTACGCCCAGGCGTCGGTGCCGCAGGAGATCGTCGAGGCCGCGCGCCTGGACGGTGCGGGCGAGGTGCGGACGTTCTTCTCGATCGGGCTGCGGATGCTCTCCACGGGCGGCGTCACGATCCTGCTGTTCGCCTTCATCGCGAGCTGGAACAACTTCATGCTCCCGCTGCTGGTGCTCAGCGACACGCGGCTGCAGCCGGTCACGGTCGGCCTGTCCGGCTGGAGCCAGGCGGCCATCACGGTGCCGGGCCTGCAGACGCTCGTCGTCGTCGGCGCGCTGCTGTCCGTGGTCCCGATCATCGCGGTGTTCCTGAGCCTGCAGCGGTTCTGGAAGTCGGGTCTCTCGGCAGGTGCCGTGAAGATGTGACGGCGCCGCGCCCCACCCCCATGCACGCAGACGACGTAGACGACACGGACAGCAGGCGATGAAGTTCACCGACGGTTTCTGGCAGGCCCGCCCGGGCGTGGAGCGGCTCCTCGCGCGCGAGGCGTACGCGATCGACGACCGCGGCGACGCGCTGCGCGTCCTCGCACCGACCAAGGAGATCGGGCGGCGCGGCGACACGCTGAACCGGCCGGCGCTGACGGTGACGCTCGACTCCCCGCTCGAGGGCGTCGTGCGGGTCCGCGTCGAGAACCACCGCGGGGGCGCCCCCGCGCCCGGGTTCGGGCTGCCGGGTTCTCGCGGGTCGGTGGGCGTCACGGGTACCGACGCCGACGGGGCGACGCTCACGTCCGGCCCGCTGACGGCCCACGTGCACCGGGGTGCGCCGTTCGGCATCGCGTTCACGGCCGAGGACGGCACCCCGCTCACGCGCACCGGCCCCGACGGGGTGGCGCGCGTGCGGCTCGACGCGCACGCGGCCGTCGCCGTCGAGCCGGTGGGCGAGACCGGGGTCAGCCCCGACGGGCGCGCGCCCGCCGGGACCTACCTGGTGGGCCGGCTCGGGCTGGGCGTCGGCGAGCTGGTCTACGGGCTGGGGGAGCGGTTCGGGCCGCTGACCAGGAACGGCCAGAGCGTCGACACCTGGAACGCCGACGGCGGCACCGCCAGCGAGCAGGCGTACAAGAACGTGCCGTTCTACCTGACGAACCGCGGCTACGGCGTGCTCGTCAACCACCCCGGGCACGTGTCGTTCGAGGTCGGCAGCGAGTCGGTCGGGCAGGTGCAGTTCGCGGTGCGCGGCGAGGTGCTGGAGTACCTGGTCGTCGCCGGGCCGACCCCCGCGGACGTGCTGCGCCGGTACACCGCGCTCACCGGGCGCCCGCCGGTCGTGCCGGCGTGGTCCTACGGGCTGTGGCTGTCGACGTCGTTCACCACGGACTACGACGAGCAGACCGTGACGTCGTTCGTCGACGGCATGGCCGAGCGCGGCATCCCGCTGTCGGTGTTCCACTTCGACTGCTTCTGGATGCGCGAGTTCCAGTGGACCGACTTCGAGTGGGACCCGCGCGTCTTCCCCGACCCCGAGGGCATGCTGGCGCGCCTGCACGACCGCGGGCTGCGCGTCAGCGCCTGGGTCAACCCGTACATCGCGCAGGCGTCGCCGCTGTTCGACGAGGCGCGGGAGGCCGGGTACCTGGTGCGGCGGCCCGACGGCTCCGTGTGGCAGTGGGACATGTGGCAGGCCGGCATGGGCCTGGTCGACTTCACGAACCCCGCCGCGACCGCCTGGTACCAGGGCTACGTCCGGCGGCTGCTGCGCCAGGGCGTCGACGCGGTCAAGACCGACTTCGGCGAGCGCATCCCCACCGACGTGGTCTGGCACGACGGCTCCGACCCGGAGGCCATGCACAACCTCTACGCGCACCTGTACAACCGCGCGGTGTTCGACGTCCTGGAGTCCGAGCGCGGCACCGGCGAGGCCGTCGTGTTCGCGCGGTCGGGCACGGCCGGCGGGCAGACGATGCCCGTGCACTGGGGTGGCGACAACTCCTCGTCGTTCGAGTCGATGGCCGAGACGCTGCGCGGCGGGCTGTCGCTGTCGCTGAGCGGCTACGGGTTCTGGAGCCACGACATCGGCGGGTTCGAGGGCATGCCGGACCGCGAGGTGTTCATGCGCTGGCTGGCGTTCGGGCTGCTGTCCTCGCACAGCCGGCTGCACGGGTCGTCGAGCTACCGCGTGCCGTGGGCGTTCGACGAGGACGGCACCCCCGAGGGCGAGTCGGCCGTCGAGGTCGCGGCGTTCTTCACGCGGCTGAAGATGCGGCTCATGCCGTACCTGCTGCACGTCGGCCGGACCGTCCACGAGGAGGGCCTGCCCTTCACGCGGCCGATGGTGCTGGCGTTCCCCGACGACCCCGCCGTCGAGCACCTCGACCGCCAGTACCTGATCGGCGACGACCTGCTGGTGGCCCCCGTCCTGCAGCCCGGCGGGCGCGTGCGGTACTACCTGCCGGAGGGCCGGTGGACCCACCTGCTGACGGGGGAGGAGGCCACCGGCGGCTGGCGCGACGAGGTGCACGACGTGCTGAGCCTGCCGCTGTGGGTGCGCGAGGGCGCGGTGCTCGTCACGACCGACCGCGACGACCGCCCCGACCACGACCACACCGTCGACCCCCTGGTGACCGTGTACCCGGGCGGTCCGGCGCGGCGCACCGCGGCGGTGACCGACCCGGCGTCGGACGCGCAGGTGACGTTCGACGTGGTGGACGACGGCGGCACGGTCACCGTGACCGCCACGCCCGCGTCGGCCTTCCGGGCGCGGCTGGGCCACGGAGCGGAGGTCACCTCGGTCGACGGGGTCGCCCGGCTCACCCGCTGAGCAGGGAACGGGTCCTGGTAGCGTGCCGCAGGATCCGGCGCGCTCCAGGATCCGGGAGGGCTGGCTGAGCGGCCGAAAGCGACGGTCTTGAAAACCGTTAGTGCGGTGACCCCGTACTCAAGGGTTCGAATCCCTTGCCCTCCGCCGAGCGGTGGTGAGGCGACGTGCGGTCGTCACGCCGGACGCCTCGCCAGCAGTGCGGCGACGTCGGACTGCCCCTCGATCCACGACGCGAGGTCGGGGTCGATGTACCCGGCGACGGTGAGGATCGCGGCCCGGTCCTGCTCGAGGGCGCGCGGCCAGATGCGGTGGTGGTGGCTCATCCGGTTCCGGAGGTCACGAAGCGCCTCGACGGGGTCGGCGACCGTCTCACGGGTGCGATTCGGCGCGTGCGGGAACGCCGCCGCGAGGTCCGGCCAGAGGCGGGTGCTCCACCTCCGCGACACGAGCTGGTGCCAGAGGCCGAACGTCGTCTCGGAGATCACCTGCCCGTGCGACAGGGACTTGCGGTTGCTCCTCACGCGCCCCTTCGCGGACGCGAGGTCCCGGTACGGCTGGGCGTGCCTGCCGACGCCCAGCCGGTCGCGCCCCAGCTCGCCGGTCGGGTCGTCGATCCAGTCGCCGGAACGCTCGAGCCGCGCGTGGCGCGCCGTCATCCGCTCGTCCAGGGCGTTCCGGACCGCCACCTCGAGGTGTCCGAGGTCGGTCCCGAGCGCTCCGGCCACCTTCGCGTTCCACACGTACAGGCTGTTCGCGCGGTCGAGGTCGTCGCCGCACTCGAGCAGGTAGCCGGCGATGCGTGCGGCACCGAGGTGCCTCGCGTGGAACGTGGACTGCATCGTGCCCTACCCGTAGACTGGTCCCAACGCCCCGGAACCGTCCCTGTAACCACCTCGGTGGTCGATCACACGGCCGGGGCTTCGTCGTGCTCCGGACGACCCTCGCAGCCGAGCGCGGTCAGGTGCCAGTCAGCCTCGTCCACCTCGTCGCTGGTGGTGCCGCCCGGATGTCCGCGGAACGTTGCAGGGGGGCGGGTCAGTCGTCCGCGACGTCGCCGTCGAGGTAGGACCACGCCCCGCCCTCCCGGACGAACCGGCTGACCTCGTGCAGGCTGCCGCGCCCGTCCGGTCCGCGGTGGTGCGCCCGGAACTCGACCGTGCCCGCGGTGTCGAACGGCCCGCCGGCGGTGGTCGCGAGGACGTCCAGCCGGCACCACCGCACGTCCGGGTCGAGCTCGAGGTCGCGCGGGCGGGTGCGCGGGTGCCAGGTGGCACGCAGGTACGCGACGTCGCCGACGGCGAACGCGCTGTAGCGGGAGCGCATGAGCTG
This sequence comes from Cellulomonas sp. ES6, assembly GCF_030053835.1. Classification (NCBI taxonomy): domain Bacteria; kingdom Bacillati; phylum Actinomycetota; class Actinomycetes; order Micrococcales; family Cellulomonadaceae; genus Cellulomonas; species Cellulomonas sp. ES6. Next base: position 2,709,609 of record NZ_CP125655.1, read on the forward strand.
CTCGGCGGTCGGGGCGGTGGCGTCACCCCGGTGCAGCGGGCCGCAGCAGGCGTCGTAGGTCTCGCCGCTCAGGCAGGGGCAGCGGTCGGGGGCGGGCACCGGTCCAGTATCCCGGGGCGGGCTCGCACGGACGGACGACCGGTGCGACGGACGTCCCGGCATCGCGGGTCGCGGCCCGTCATCATGGTGCGCGTGCCGACCCAGCCCACCGACGACGAGCTCGAGCTCATCCGCCAGTCCGGCGTCGCCCTGCGCGTCGGCCGGCTGAGCCTGTCCGCCGGCACCGGCTCGTACCGCGTGAAGTCGTCGATGGCCCGCGTCGCCCGTGCCATCGGGGTCGACCGGCACGAGGCGCACGTGACGCTCACCGAGATCACGACGACCTCGCACCGGGGCGCGAGCTTCCGCACGGAGGTCGCCGAGGTGCGGTCCGTCGGGATCAACGCCGACCGGCTCGCCGAGCTCGAGCGCCTCGCCGGGACGCTCGCCGCCTCGCCCCGCCGCGCGACCGTCGAGCAGGTCAGCGCCGAGCTCGACCGCATCGAGCGCAAGCCGCCCCTGTACCCGGACGTCGTCAACGCGCTCTGGGCGGCGGTCGCGTGCGCGGCGTTCGCATTCCTCAACCACGGCGGCCCGGTCGAGATGGGCGGGGCGTTCGTCGCCGCGTGGCTCGGGCAGCTCACGCGACGGCTGCTGCTGCACCGCGGGTTCAACCAGTTCGGCGTGACGATGCTGGCGGCGGCGGTCGCGTGCCTGGCGTACCTGGGGCTGGTCTCCGTGCTGCACGGCCTGGGGGCGACGGAGGTCCGCCACGCGGCGGGCTACGTCTCCGCGGTCCTGTTCCTCGTGCCCGGGTTCCCGCTGGTGACCGGCGGCCTGGACCTGGCGAAGCTCGACTTCTCCGCCGGCGTCGCCCGGCTCACGTACGCGCTGATGATCCTCACGTCCGCCGCGCTCGCGGTCTGGGGCGTGTCGATCGCCGTGGGCCTGTCGCCCGACCCGGAGGCCGGGCCGGCGCTCGCACCGGAGGTGCAGCTCGCCCTGCGGACGGTCGCGAGCTTCGTCGGCGTGCTCGGGTTCGCGCTCATGTTCAACAGCCCGTGGCGGATGGCGCTCGGCGCGGCCGCTGTCGGCATGGTCGCGAACACGGGCCGGCTGTACCTCGCGGACACCGGCGTGGCCGCGCAGGCCGCCGCCGCGGGCGCCGCGCTGCTGGTCGGGCTGCTCGCCGCGGCGATCGCCCCGCGGCTCGGCGTCCCGCGCATCACGGTCTCCGTGCCCGCGGTCGTCATCATGGTCCCGGGCGTCTCCGCGTACCGGGCGGTGTTCTACCTGTCGAACGGCGACACCACCGAGGCGCTCGCGTACGGCGTGCAGGCCGGGCTGGTCGTGGTGGCGCTCGCGGTGGGCCTCGCGGTGGCCCGCATGCTCACGGACCGGGAGTGGGCGTTCGAGCACTGACGGGCGCTTTGCCGCCTGCCGCCGGCGCCCGGTACCCTGGTCCGACCTGGAGACGTCGCATAGTCAGGTCTAGTGCGCGACCCTGCTAAGGTCGTGAAGGGGCAACCCTTCCGTGGGTTCAAATCCCACCGTCTCCGCCGTGTGGCGCCCTCGGGGCGCCGACGACCAGCCCGGACCCGCGAGGGCCGGGCTGCTGTCGTCCCAGGGCCGGGGAGCTGCCGGGTCCCGGTGCGTGGACGCGTCCCGCTCCCCGAGCGCGCTGGGCACCTGGTCGACGAGGATGTGGCGGCCGGGGGTCACCGGCGCCCGTCGTGGCGACCCCCGGCGCGCACGTCAGCTCGTCAGCCACTCCAGGATGTCGGCGTTGATGACCGCGGCCTGCGTGGTCGGCATGCCGTGCGGGAAGCCCGCGTACGTCTTGAGCGTGCCGTTCGGCAGCAGCTCCGCGCTCAGCGGCCCGGAGTCGGCGTACGGCACCACCTGGTCGTCGTCGCCGTGCATGACCAGGACGGGCACCGTGATCTGCTTCAGGTCCTCGGTGAAGTCGGTCTGGGAGAACGCGACGATGCCGTCGTAGTGGGCCTTCGCGCCGCCCATCATCCCCTGGCGCCACCAGTTCTCGATGATGGCCTCCGACGGCTCCGCGCCCGGGCGGTTGAACCCGTAGAACTGCTCCGACGCCAGCGCGCGGTAGAACTCCGAGCGGTGCTCCGCGACCTGCACCTGCAGGCCGTCGAAGAACTCCTTCGGCAGGCCGCCGGGGTTCGCCTCCGTCCGCACCATGATCGGCGGCACCGCGCTGATCAGCACCGCGCGCGCCACCCGGTCCTGGCCGTGCCGGGCGATGTAGTGCACGACCTCCCCGCCGCCCGTGGAGTGCCCGACGTGGATCGCGTCGTGCAGGTCCAGGTGCGCGGTGAGCGCCGCGAGGTCGTCCGCGTAGTGGTCCATGTCGTGCCCGTCGGCGACCTGCGACGACCGGCCGTGGCCGCGCCGGTCGTGCGCGACCACCCGGTAGCCGTGCTGGAGGAAGAACAGCAGCTGCGCGTCCCAGTCGTCGGCCGACAGCGGCCAGCCGTGGCTGAACACGATCGGCTGACCGGACCCCCAGTCCTTGTAGAAGATCTCGACGCCGTCGGTCGTGGTGATGGTGCCCATGGCTCCTCCTGTGGTCCTCGGCGGGCCTCCCGCAGACCCAGGATCCGGTCGCCGTGGCGGACGGTCTTGGACGGCCCGGCACTGTACTGGCCCGATCGCGCACGCCTAGGGTCGGCTCATCCGCAGAAGGGGGTCTGCGTGTCCGCCCTGATCGCCATCGAGGACCTGCCGGTCACCGACCGGGTCGAGCTGCTGCGCGAGCACATGCTGCGCGCGCCCGTGCCGCTGGAGCTGCGCCCGTACCCGGGGGTGGAGCTGCGGGCGCGGTCGCGGGTCGCGGACCTCGGCCGGGTGCACGTGCTCACCAGCCTCGGCACCGGCGCCACCGTGGTCCGCTCGGAGCGGCTCGCCCGGGACGGCACCGAGCCGCGGGCCGTCCTGACCCTGCTGGCCGCCGGCCGCACCTGCGACCACCAGGACGGGCGGACCGCGCGGCTACGGCCCGGCGCGCTGGTGCTCCACCGGACGTCCGCGCCCTACTGGGCGACGTTCCCGCACCGGACCCTGCGGGTCTCGTTCCAGCTGCCGCTCGCGGCGTTGCAGCTCCCCGAGGGCCTGGTGCGCGCGCTGACCGCGACCCCGATCGAGGCGGAACCCGCGGTCGCCGAGGTCGTCGTCGGCCACCTGGCGCGGGTCGCCCGCACCGCCGCGGCGCTCACGCCGGACAGCCGCGCGGCCCTCGAGCGCCCGACGGTCGACCTGGTGCGGCTGCTGCTCGCGAGCCACGCGGGCCGGGTGGACCTCGCCCGGGACGCCCAGGCCGAGTCGCTGCGGACCCGGCTCTTCGAGTTCGCGCGCCTGCACCTCGCGGACCCGGGCCTCGGCGCCCCGATGATCGCCGCGGCGATGGGGATCTCCGAGCGCTACGTCTACGCGCTGGCCCGGGACTCCGGCGTGTCGCTGGGCGACTGGATCCGCCGGGAGCGCGTGGACGCCGCCGCCGACCTGCTCGCGCGGCCCGGGGCCGCGCGGGTGGGGATCGCGACGGTGGCGCACCGGCTCGGGTTCGCGGACCACTCGCACTTCACGCGGACGTTCCGGGCCGTGCGCGGCCAGACGCCGTCGCAGTGGCGCCGGTCCGCGCTGGCTGCGGAGGCGGCGCAGGCTGCGGGGGCGGCGGGGGCGGCGGAGGCCGCGCAGGCGGTGCGCGGCCGCTGACCGCGGCGGCAGGACCGGGGCGCCCGGCGCCCGCGGCGGGAAGTCGTCGCGCCCGGGTGCATCCGGCGGGCCGGCCCGCGCCGTAGAGGAGGTGTCAGCACACGCAGCCCCCGACGACGGGGGCACGGACCGAGGAGCACCACCATGCGTCACCGTCCGTTCGCCGCCGGAGCAGCCGGCATCGCCGTCACCGCCGTGGCCGTCGCCGCGGCCGCCCTGCCCGCCTCGGCGGCCACCACGGGCACCGCCTCCCTGGCGGTCCTGCACGGGGTCCCCGACCTCACCGTCGACGTCTGGGTCGACGGCGAGCGCACGCTCGACGACTTCACGCCCGGGACGCTCGCCGGGCCGCTCGACCTGCCGGCCGGCGCGCACACGGTCGCGATCACCGCCTCCGACGCGGCCGACGACAGCTCGCCCGCCATCGGCCCGGTCGACCTCACGCTCGACGCCGGTGCCAGCTACACCGCCGTGGCGCACCTCGACGAGGCGGGCGACCCGACCGCGACGCTGTTCACCAACGACATCTCGCCCGTCGCGGCCGGCGAGGGCCGGCTCACCGTGCGGCACACCGCCGCGGCGCCCGCCGTGGACGTGCTCGCGGGGGGCAGCCCGGTGATCACCGACCTCAGCAACCCCGACGAGCAGACCGTCACCGTGCCCGCCGGCACCGTCTCGGCCGCCGTCGCCGCCACCGGCACCACCGACCCGGTGATCGGCCCGACCGACCTCGACGTCACCGAGGGCGTCAGCACCATCGTGTACGCGTGGGGCTCGCTCGAGGCCGGCAACCTGCAGCTCGCCGTCCAGACCATCGACGGCCTGCACTCCGCACCCGGCGGCGTGCCGTCCGGCGAGCTCGGTCTCGCCGCCGACGGGCCGTCGACCGGCCTGTGGCTCGGCGGCGCGGCACTCGTCGCCGCGCTCGGCGCCGTGCTGCTGACCACCCGCCGGCCGGCCGAGCAGCGCCGCCGCTGAGGGGGTCGGGGCGCGGCGACCGTCCCCGCGCCGCGCCCCGGCCCGTCCCACCGCCGTCGTGCGCCCCGGTCGCCGGGGGCGCACGCCCGATCCCCCGGAGCAGACCCGTGTCCCAGCAGCCCGTGGCCGGGCACCCCGACCCCCGGCCGGGTGACCCCCGGCCACGCCGCAGCCCCCGCGGCATGGCCGGGCTCGTGGCGGTCGTCCTGGCGCTGCTCACGGCCGGGCTGGCGGTCGCGGCGGCGTGGGGAGCGGCACCGCCCGCCACGCGCCCGGACGCGCCACCTGCGCCGGAGGCGGCCCCCACCCCGTCCGCTGCGGCGGCGGACGGGGTGGGCGGCGACCGGCCCGGCGACCGGCCCGGCACCTCCGCCGCCGGTGCCGTCCCGCTGGTGGCGGCCACGCCCCCGCCCGTGGCGGCCGCGTCCCCGACCGCGCCGGTGCGGGTCGTCGTCCCGGCGCAGCGGATCGACGTCCCGGTGGACCCGGTCGGGGTGGCCGCCGACGGGCGGATGGAGATCCCGCCGCTCGCCGAGAGGGGCGGCTGGTACCGGTTCGGGGCGGACCCCGGGGACCCCGCCGGCACGACCGTCGTCGCGGCGCACGTGGACTCGGTGGCGTCCGGCGGCACCGGGCCGTTCGTGCGGCTCGTCGACGTGCGGCCGGGCGACCGCGTGGAGGTCACGCTCGCGGACGGCAGCACCCGGGCGTACGCCGTGGACGCGGTGACCCGGTTCCCGAAGACCGAGGCCCGCTGGCCGGACGTCTTCACCCGCGAGGGCCCGGCCCGGCTCGCCCTCGTCACGTGCGGCGGGTCGTTCGACCGCGCCGCGCGGTCCTACACCGACAACGTGCTGGTCGTCGCGACGCCCGTCGGCGCATGATGTCCGTGACGACCCCCGACGACGCCGTCCAGCGGAAGGCGAGGAGGCCCGCCCTGACCAGCTCCCCGGCGCCGCCGGTGCACCCGCCGTCCGACTGGGACGACGACGACGTCGGCCGTGCCTTCGTCGCAGGCGACGAGCGTGCCCTGGCCGAGGCGTACCGTCGCTGGTCGGCCCTCGTCCACACGCTCGCGCTCCGCGCGCTGGGGTCGACGGCCGACGCCGAGGACGTCACGCAGCACGTCTTCGTCTCCGCCTGGCGGGGTCGCGGCGGCTTCGACCCGCGGCGCGGTCCGCTGCGGGCGTGGCTCACCGGGATCACCCGCAACGCCGTCGCCGACGCCCTGGGCCGGCGCAGCCGCGACGTCCGGGACCTGCGCGCGGTGGCCGCGACCGCCGACCGCGGCACGGCACCCGACGTCGCCGCCGTCGCCGACCGCATCGTGGTCGCGGACGAGCTGCACCGCCTCGGCGAGCCCCAGCGCACGATCCTCGCGCTGGCGTTCTACCAGGACCTCACGCACGACCAGATCGCCCGGCGGCTCGACCTGCCGCTGGGCACGGTGAAGAGCCACATCAGGCGTAGCCTGCTGCGGCTGCGCGACCGGTTGGAGGTGGACGGTGCGGCACACTGACCCCGACCTGCTGGCCCTCGCCGCCCTCGGCGAGCCGCTGGACGCCGCCGACCGCGCGCACCTCGGCGAGTGCCCGGACTGCGCGCGCGAGCTCGCCGCGCTGTCGGCGGCCGCCGCCGTCGGACGCTCCGCCCGCGACGACGCGCCCGTGCCCGCACCGGCCGGCGTGTGGGAGCACGTGCGCGAGGAGCTGGGGCTCGACCCGGAGCTGGACGCGGTGGCCGGCGCCGGGCGTGGCGCCGACGCGGGACCCGCAGCCGCCGTCGGACCGCACGCCGAGCCGGCGCCCGGCGCCGCCGTCGTCCCGCTGCCCCGCCGTCGCACCCGCCGCGCCCTGCTGGCCGTGGCCGCCGTCGGGCTGGTCGTCGGCGGGACCGCGGGCGGGCTCGTCGTGGCGGGCCTGCAGCGCGGCGACCAGGAGCAGGTCGTCGCCAGCACGGTGCTCGACGCCCTGCCCGGCTGGGCGGCCAGCGGCGACGCGGTCGTCGAGGAGGACGCCGAGGGGCGGCGCACCCTGGTCGTGCGGCTCGAGGGGGGCGAGGCCGACGGGTTCCGCGAGGTGTGGCTGCTCGACCGCGACGTGACCGGGCTGGTCAGCCTGGGGCTGCTCGACGGCGACGAGGGACGGTTCGCGATCCCGGCCGGGCTCGACCTCTCGCGGTACCCGGTGGTGGACGTCTCCGCGGAGCCGGACGACGGCGACCCGGCGCACTCGGGGGACAGCATCCTGCGCGGGGAGCTCACCGCCCCGGCGTGACGGCCCAGGACGTGACGGCGGGGGGTGTGCCGTCCGGGACGTCGCGGTGCCGCCGTGGGCGGCGCGGTCGGGGTGGGTCAGACCCCGCCGCGCAGCGCCGTCACGGGCTCGACGGACGCGGCCTTCAGCGCGGGGTAGATGCCCGCGACGAGTCCGATGACGCCGCCGCCGGCCGCGGACGCGAGCACCACCGCGGTGTCGAGGATCGGCGTCCACGACTGCGCGGCGGACACCACGACGACGACGGCCACGCCGAGCGCCGCCCCGATGAGCCCGCCCAGCAGGCCGACCGCGACCGACTCGAGCATGAACTGCAGGCCGATGTCCCGCCGCCGCGCGCCGAGCGCCCGGCGCAGCCCGATCTCCCCGACGCGCTCCATGACGGACAGCAGCGTCACGTTGGCGATCCCGAGGCCGCCGATCAGCAGCGCGACCCCGCCGAGCGCCAGGAAGATCGTGTTGACGTCGGCCTGCACCGACTCGCGCACCCGGGAGCCGCCGGACGGCACCTGCATGCTGACGGCCTCGGGGGCGTTCGGGTTGAGCGCGACGGGCACCTGCTCGCCGACCACCGGCCCGGCACCGACCGCGATCCGCAGGTGCAGCTCCTCCGGCGCCCGGAGCCCGAAGTCCGCGCGGGCGGTGCCGAGCGGCAGCACCACGGCCTCCAGCAGGTCGCTGCGGCGCTTCACGCCGTCGACGATGCCGATCACCGTGTACGAGCGGTCCCCGATGAACACCGACGGCTGGCGGTCCACCCGGGAGACGCCGAGCCGCTGGGCGGCGCGGGACCCCAGCACGACCACCCGGTCGGCGCGGGCGTCGTGGCCCGCGTCGAAGAACCGGCCGGTCACGACCTCGCCGCGGATCGCGTCCAGCAGCCCGCCGGAGGCGGCGAGCACGGGAGGTGACACCGGCTCGGGCTGGCTGGGGTCGTTGACGGGGACCGCGGTCACGGTGGCGTCCCCGGTGTCGACGGACGCGACGAGACCGGCCGCCGTCACGCCGTTGAGACGCTCGGCACGCGCGTCGCTGTCCCAGGGCAGCGCCGCGTTGGCCCGCTGCGACCCGTCGGCGGTGCGGGTCGTGCTCGCGGTGGCCATGGCCTGCGTCGCGGCGACGGCGTCGAACTGCTTGGCGATCTGCCCCGCGGCGGTCTGCGCGAGGCCGATCGTCACGACCACCGACGCGATGCCGAGCACCGTGCCGAGGATCGTGAGGAACAGGCGCCCCGGCCGGGCGTCGATGCCCGCGGCCGCCTCGGTGACGAGGTCGCGGATCCCGAACCGGTCGGAGCGCGGCGGGCGGGTGCGGCCCGCCGGGACGCCGGTGGGTTCGTCGCCGTCCGGCCGGGCGTCGGCGTCGAGCAGCAGCAGGTCGGTGGCCGCGCCGCCGGCGCCCGCGGCGGGACCCGCCGCGGAGCCGTCCCCGGGGGTGGCCGGGGGCGTCGCGGCGTGGCGGCGGAGGCGGGGGCGGGCCATCAGGCGATCTCGCTCAGCCGGCCGTCGGCGATCCGCACGCGGCGCTGCGCGCGGGCGGACACCGCGGCGTCGTGCGTGATGACCACCAGGGTGAGCCCGTCGGCGTGCAGCTCGTCGAACAGGTCGAGCACGCCCGCGGAGTTCTGGGTGTCGAGGTTGCCGGTCGGCTCGTCGGCCAGCAGCACGTGTGGCGACGTCACGACGGCCCGGGCCACGGCGACGCGCTGGCGCTCGCCGCCGGACAGCACCGGCGGCCGGAACCCGAGCCGGTGCCCGAGGTGCACGCGGTCGAGCGCCGCCAGCGCCCGCTGCCGCCGCTCGGCCCGCGGGACCCCGCTGTACAGGGTGGCGAGCAGGACGTTGTCGAGCACCGTGCGGTGCGGCAGCAGGTGGAACGCCTGGAACACGAACCCGATGCGCCCGCCGCGCAGCGCCGACCGCTGCGCCTCCGACGCGGTGCGGGTGGAGACGCCGTCCAGCAGGTACTCGCCGGACGTCGGGCGGTCCAGCAGGCCCAGCAGGTTGAGCAGGGTGGACTTGCCGGACCCGGACGGGCCGACGATCGACACGTAGTCGCCCGCGTCGATCCGCAGGTCGCTGGGGTGCAGCGCGTGCACCGGCGGCTCGCCCGGGAACACGCGGGCCACCTGCCGCAGCTCGACCACCGGCCGCGCCGGCGCCTCGTCCGCGCCGGGGGCCCGGACGTCGAGGGCCGTCACCCGTCCGACCCGGCGGTCGGGTCCGCCGTCGGGTCGTCCTGCTCGCCCGACGACCCGATGACCACGAGGTCGCCCTCGGCGAGGTCGCGGTCGACCCCGGTGACCTCGACGTAGCCGCCGGCGGCCAGGCCGGTCTCGACCTCGACGAGCTCGGTCGCGTCGTCGTCGCCCATCAGCTCGACGCGGGACTCCCCGCCCGGGCCGGCGGTCAGCGCCGCGAGCGGCACCGCCAGCACCGCGCCACCCGTGGACGACACCGGGATGGTCACCCGCACGTTGCTGCCCTGCAGCTCGGCCACCTGCTCCGGGGTGAGGTCGCCGGGGGTGAGCACGACCGTCGTGCGGCCCGCGCTGCTCCCGCTGCCCGACCCGCCGTCGCCGCCGCCCTGGTCGTCGCCGGACCCGCCCGACCCGCCGGAGGAGTCGTCGGTGCGCAGCTCGGTCACGGTGACCGGCACCTCCAGGTCGCCCGCCACCACCGTGCCGGTCGCGCCGACCTCCAGCAGCGCGGCGTCCGCCTTCGCGGCGCTCGCGACGACCTCCAGCTTGGCGCCGGACACGCTCATGACCGTGCCGTCGACCGTCCCGCCGCGCTGCACGGACACGGCGTCCACGCGGCGGGGGAGGGTCTCCAGGTAGACGACCTCGCTGGCGGGCAGGACCGTGATCACGGCCTCCTGCGCCTCGGTCAGCGCCTTCTGCGCGTCGGTCAGCGACTGCCGCGCCGACGTCAGGGAGGCCTGCTCCCCGGACGTGTCGGGCGCGGCGTCGAGCTGCGCCCGGCGTGCGGCGGCCACGCCGACCGCGTCCTCCGCGTCCGCGACGGCGTTGCGGGCCTGCAGCAGCCCGGCGGAGCTGCAGTCGACCTCCGGCGAGGGCGTCGGCGCCCCGCAGGCGGCCTCCCGGTCCGCGAGCGTCGCGCGCGCCACGTCCCGCGCCCGCTCCGCCTGCCGGACGTCCGCGTCGGCCTGCGCGACGTCGCCCGCCGCGCTCCCGCCCCGGCCGGCCGTCGCCAGCGCGGTCTCCGCGGCGGTGACCTCCGCCTGCGCGGAGCGGACGCCCTGCTCGGCGGCGCTGAGCGCCTCCGCCTCCTCGTCCGACGGCGCCGGGGCCGCGTAGCCGGCGCGCTGGTAGAGCGCCTCGACGCCGCGCGCCGTCGCCGCGTCGTACGCGTCCGAGGCGGGGTCGCCGGCGTCGATGCCCAGCTGGCCGAGCGCCTGCTTGAGCTGCACCACGTCCGGCCCGGAGACGCCGACCCGCAGCGTCCGGTACGTCGGCAGGCCACCCGGCAGCACGATGACGGGTCGGCCCGCGATCTCCAGGGCGACGGAGCCGGCGTCGAACGTCGCGCCGACCTCCGGCACCTGCCCGGTGACGACCGCGCGCTCGCCGAGGTCCGACGTCTCGACGCGCACGTCCGCGGCGTCGTCGAACACCACGTCGCCGCGGATCGTCACGTCGTTGCTCAGCTCGCGGCTCTCCACCGGGACCGTGATGGGCCCCGCGGGCGGCGGCGCCGTGCGGGCGGCCGCGTCGGCCGGGTTGATGATGAGACGGCTGAGCCCCAGGCCCGCGGCCAGGCTCACGACCGCGACGGCCCCCAGCACCGGCAGCGTGCGGTTGCCGCCGCGCCACCACCGCCCGAACGCGCCGCCGCGTCCCGACCCGGCCGCGCCGTCGCCGGCACCCGCACCGCCGTCGCCCGGAGGCTCGGGGAACGGCGGCACCGCGACGTCCGTGCCCGGCTGCCCCGCCGTCACGTCAGGCGTCCCGGGCCGCGGTCGCGGCCTCGGCCCACGCCTCGAGCTCGTCCGCGTGCTCGTCGACGAACTGCTGCTGGAGGTCGTGGTCGATCTTCATCGCCTCCTCCTGGAAGTTCGTCTTGTCCTGGCAGTCGAAGTCGGCGACCGCCATGGCGATCTCCTTCTCCGTGAACGCCTTCACCGCGGCCTCGTCGGGCTCCGGCGCGGGCGGGCCGTCCGGGTCCGCCTCCCAGTCCCAGGACTCCACCTGCTCCTGGTACTCCGGGTCCTCCCAGCCCTGCAGCTCGTTCCACTCGTCGTACAGCGGCTGCTGCGACTCGTAGGCGTTCGTCATGCCGTCGTAGCCGGCGTCCGCCATGCACGAGCCCCACTTGGCGTGCAGGTCCGCCATCCGCGGGTCCGCCTGCACCGACTCGTAGAACGTCCCGATCTCGTCCTCGATCGCGCTGAACTCGTCCAGCTCGACGCCGCCCTCGTACACCTCGTGCTGCGCGGCGCCGTAGCACCCGCCCTGCGTCCAGTCGTACTCCTGCGGCTCCTCGCCCTCCACGTAGTCCTGCGGCGGGCCCCACAGCGCCTCGTTGTACGCCTCGGCCTCCGACTCCGACATCGACTCGACGTACTCCTGGTTCGGGTCGACGTACTCCGCGCCGTCCTCGACCGGGACGTCCTCGTTGCCCCACGGGTCGGTGCTGATGCCGTAGCCGTACTGCTCCGCGAACTCGCGCGTACCCCACTCGACGTCCAGGTCGTCGCCGGTGTAGACGGTGCCCGTGTTGCCGACGTTCGGCTGGTAGTCGAAGCCCTGCTCCTGCATGCAGGACGCCACGAGCTCCTCGACGCGGCGGTTCTGCTTGTCGGACTCCGCCTGCAGCTCCTCCTGGCTCTGCTCGTCGGCGTCCAGCGAGTAGCCGTAGATGCGCGACTGGTACTCGTCCAGCGGCCCCGCCTCCCACTCGAAGGCCGACGACCCGCCGCCCTTGCCGCCGTTGCCGCCGCCGGAGCAGCCCGCCAGCAGCAGAGCCGCGGCGCTCACGGTCACGAGCGCGAGGCGCGTGCGAGTCGGTCGGGTCATCGTGTCCCCCTGGTGTCGGAGCGGTGACCGGAGCCGGCCGGGGCCAGGCGTCCAGTGGCCGCGGCGTACGCCTGCCACGACCTGCACGGACACCATAGGCGGCACTCAGGTGGCGGCGGGCGCGTTCCGGGTGTTGAATCTGCGCCCGCTGTGTGACCGGGCGGTGGGGGTGGGACCGCCGTCGCCGGGGTGGCCGGCGGTGGGGTCCGGGCGCCGGTTTGGGCCAGGGGCGGGGGACCTGTATCCTCGTCTGCGGCCCTCGGGCCAGGCGCCCGTAGCTCAATGGATAGAGCATCTGACTACGGATCAGAAGGTTGGGGGTTCGAGTCCCTCCGGGCGCACAGCACGTCATCAGCAGTCGAACCCCCGTCCGGGTCCACCGGGCGGGGGTTCTCTGCTTCCCCGGTCGCGAGCCAGACGTAGGGCACGCCGGTGCGGAGCGCCCACTGCTTCACGAACGCGGCGCGAGGCGGGGTGCCTCGGTCGGCCATCCATCGGCTGAGGCTGTTGCGAGCCATACCAAGCTCGTCGGCCATCTCCTGGACCGAGATCCCGGCCTGGCGCAGCGACATCTGGAGGCGCCACCCGAGGGTGAGGGGCGGAATGCTGCCCGTCTGTGCGGGCACGTGCTCCATGCTCATGCACCGATGATCCCCGACGTGCCCTCGGTCCGTCAAGGTGCGCGACGCGCCCACTGCGGTGTGGACATCGATGGTGCAATGTGCAACGGTGGGGTGGTGATCATCTATCTGGCCGCCAAAGCACCGGATGTTCGGGCACAGGGGCCGTGTGGTGCGTCATGACCATCCTCACGATGGTGTGGGCGCTGAAGAAGGCACCTGTGCCCCCCAACGACCCGGTCGCGCACCTCGTGCTTATCGCCTACGCCGACCACGCCAACGACGATGGCACCGCCGCCTGGCCCTCGGTCGCCACCGTCGCCAGCTACGCGCGCTGCACCCCCCGCACCGTGCACACCAAGCTCCGGCTGCTCCTCGAGCACGGACTCATGCGACCGGGCGACCAGCAGCTCGTCGACCACCTGCCGGCGAACCGCCGTCCCGTCGTCTACGACCTCGTCATGAACCCCGACGACACCCCCGGCTGTGCCGCGAGCGACCCGCTCGGCAACGAAACCGCAGGTCAGGCTGGGGTGAAATTCCTTCACCCCAAGACCGGCCCCGTCGAGGCCGTTGCTGTGGATAACTCGGGCTCTGGGGTGAACCCTGCTTCACCCCAGAAGACCGAACCTGTGGATAACCCTAGCCCTGGGGTGAACGCCGCTTCACCCCAGCCTGTGGAAAAGCCCGATCCTGGGGTGAAGCACGTTTCACCTCAGGCGCCGGCCTGGGGTGAACGACAGCGCACGTCTGGGGTGAAGCTGTCTTCAGACAAACCACCCCTAGAACCACCCAAGAAGAACCAGGGGTCACCCCCGTCGGGAACCTCACCAGCGGTTATCCACAACCAGCCGCCCCCGAGGGCCCGGCTCGATCGCTGCGCAGAGCACCAGCGCGTCGCCATCCCGCCGCCGTGCGCCAAGTGCGGCGACGCCCGACGAGCTCACGACGCCCTCGCCGCTCTCGAACCGCAGACGTGCCCGCACGGCGAGCCCCGGGGTCAGCACCGATGCGCCTTGTGCCGGCGCGGCCTCCTGCCCGGAGTCGCCGCCTGGGACGTCCAATCTCAACCGATTAGCCCCACCCGACGGACCGCCTGAGCCGCCACATCCACCAACACGCCGAACCCGCCGGCTCGACCATGGAGAACGACCATGAGCAGCGCCACCGACCTCCTCACGGCCCTCGACGTCGCCCAAGCCATCACCCACGCCGCACGTGACGCCGCCGCGCCGATCGTCTCGATCACGATCTGCGACAAGTACGGCCCGGCCGACCTCGCCGACCTCGTGGACGCGCACGTCGAGCCGATGTTCCGACCTGGCAATGCCCTGCTGCCCTCCGTCGTCGCGATCCAGCTGGCGAGGACCCACGACACCTCGCTCGACGAGGGCGCCGCGACGGCAGCGAGCGTCGCCGCCGCCCGCGCGTTCCTCGCCGCGATCGCACTCGACGCCGCAGAGCCCGTCATCAGAGGCGAGTACGTCTGGACCGTGCACGACGGCGTCCCGGTGTTCCTGTTCTAGATCCGGCGGTCAATCCGTCAAGACGTAAAGACATCCGCCAGGCCGCGCTGATGTCCCTCCATCCGGCCATCCCAATGCTGCCGACGCAGCCGAATGAGTAGGTGGACAGATGACCGCCCGTCCATTCATCACCCCGGACAGCCGTACACCCGGACGCCCGACCATCCATATTTCCGTCAAGACAGAAAGAAGCACCGAAATGACACCCACGATCACCGCCGTTGGCAACCAGAAGGGCGGTGTCGGCAAGACCGCCACCACACTCGGCATCGCCGACGCCCTCGCAGCCGCCGACCAGCGCGTTCTGGTCCTCGACCTCGACCCGCAGGCCAACCTCACCCTCACGCTCGAAGCCGCGGGGGAATATGACATGTTCGACGTCCTGAGCGCCAGTGAGCCCGGCACCCTGGGTCAGGCCATCGTCCCGACGTCCTGGACGGGCATCGACGCGGTCCCCGGCAGCACCCAGCTCGCACGGATCGAAGCGGAGTCGATGATCGCCCCCGAGTTGCGCCTCAAGACTGCTGCATGGGGCGCGGCTGAGCTCGAGGGCTACGACCACGTCCTCATCGACACCCCGCCCGCCCTCGGCCGCCTCACCCTCAACGCCCTGATCTACGCCCACCAGGTCATCGTCGTCACCGAAGCCGAGTCGTTCTCCGTCGCAGCCGTCGGCCAGTACCTGCAGACCGTCCAGGCCGTCCGGAAGAACCCCCAGCTCAACCCCGGGCTCCGACTCGCAGGCATCCTCATCAACCAGGTCAGCAACCCCAGGACGAACGAGCACAGCCGACGCATCACCGAACTGCACGACGCCTTCGGTACCGCGGTACGAGCACCGCTGCTCCCACACCGCGCGGCCGTCACCGACTCGAACAGCACCCACACACCCATCACCGGCCTGAAGGGTGCCGGAGCGGCCGTCATGCGTCTGCTCTACAGCGAGCACGCACGCTGGATCCGTGAGGAGGCGGCGTGAACGGGGAGCAGCAGGGCCGTCGGGGCGTCCTGACCAAAGCAGCAAAGGCAGGCGACCTCGTCGCCGAGCTCACCGCAACGCGCACGCCGACAAGCCCGGAACCGGTCTCCTCACCGGTCGCGCCCCGTCGCGGGCCGGGCCGGCCGCGCGGACGACGCCGCATGGAACCGTTCTCGTCAAAGCTCGAGATCACCCTGCGCGACGACGTGGACCGCTACCTTTCCGAGCACGACGAGACCATGGTTGACCTCATCGACCGGGCGCTGCGTTCCGCGATCAGCCGGCCCCCGACTCCATAGTGCATCTGCCCCCGCCGACCGGCTCGGCGTAACCGGCGCTGCAGACCTCCGCCCGCAGCCGTGCTGCACCGAGCGGTGGGAGTCGACGCGGGGGGCGGCACTGGCGGCGGCCATCCTGAGACCGCCGTGCGGGTCGGCTGCCGGACACGAATCGCACGGCGCGAGGCGACCGTCAGGCCGCGCGCACGGCGTACGTCAGTCCAGCAGCACGAGCCTCGGGGCTCCGCACGTCTGTACCGAGCATCGACGGACCCCGCGGCTCGTGCGACCACCGGAACGGCGTTCTCGCGCGTAAGCGGCCGCGTTGACGCGTGACTCCGGTGTGGCCGCTCTGCCCACGTCGCCGGAGCTCGGGAAGTGACGGCGGGGTAGCCATCGCTCACGGTCGCCTCGTCACGGCCGAGGCCCAGACCCACACCCAGCCCTCGCGGCCGTGATCGTCGAGGTAGTGCACATGCACGACCCGCGGCGTCCAAGCCACGGCCTCACCGTCGACCTCGACGTCCCTGCCCCGGCCGTCGACGATCCACGCCCGCACCCGCGGCGCCTGATCGGGTCGCGTGACCCGGTCGCCGGCGATCGCCCCCGCCGGCACCTGCCGCGCCATGTCCCGCATCGGGACCCGGTCCACCATGGAGCAAGAATCGAACACCTGTTCGACTCCCGCCAAACGTGCTGTCAGGGGGTGCACGAGGGGGTGAATCCCCGCCCTCTGGCACGCCGGCGCCGTAGCCTCGCTAGATGATCGTGGACGAGGTCGCCACCCTCAAGCTCTCGGAGGTCGCCCGCCGGTGCGGCGTCCAGGCGGACATCCTGCGCCGGCTCGCCGAGGACGACCTTCTACCCGGCGCCGTGCGCGCGCCCACCGGCCACGTGTACCTCCGCGAGGACTCCGTCCCGAGCTGGACGTTCATCGTCGAGCTGCTCGAGGCCAGGCTCCAAACGCACCTGCGGCGATCCGAGGCTGCCCTCGCGCGGGTCCAGGTCGAGATCGAGGCCCTCACGGCCGCCCCTCGGACCGGCGCCCAGGAGAGGGCCGCGGGTTCGCGTGCGGATCCTCGATGAGGGTCGGGGCCGGCCGGTCGTCCGGCCACGCGGTGCCGGCGGTGTGCGGGCGGCCGAGGAACTCGTCCTGCAAGGTGATGAAGTCCGGGCCATAGGGCCGCAGCGTCTCCGCGACCCGCTTGCGACGGCGCCTCGCGAGTACGAAGGTCACGATCCCCGCGGTCGGCAGCCCGATCGCCCACACGAGCGCGACCCACTGCTGCAGCTGCGAGGCGAACATGAACACCACCCACAGCCCGGCGATCACCGCCACAGCCGCCGCCCAGCCGATCCAGCGCTTCACCGTGCCCCCTTGGTCCAGGTCCGCGTTCATCCAGGCTAGCCCGCGCTCACCGTGCCCACCGGGGCGGTGCGGCCACGCTCGCACGCACACCCCGGCGACCCGTTCAGGCGCTGTGCCAGCTCACGGTGTTCGGGATGGCCAGGGCCATCGACTTGGCGCGGATCGCGGGGTTCGCCAGCACGTTGCCCCAGGACACCTGCAGGCCCGCGTTGCTCTTGCCACACAGACCGGCATACCCGGTCCGGGTAGACGATCGGCCCCAGCTTGAGCTCCGGGTCGATCCGGATGTCCGGGTCGTTCTGGACCACCTCGGGCAGGGCCTCGATGATCTCCAGCGGGAACGGCGCGCGGATCCGAGCCAGTCATCATGGCAACGCCATCGGCTCCCTCCTGACCGCGGACGGGGGCCACAGCTGCTAACACGCAGGGTGCGCAACCGGGCACGGACGCGACTCGGCCCGAGGCCGGTCGCCGCCTGGACCCGGCTCTCGCCTGCCCATCCCGCGACCCCTGATCCGCGGTAGGACGTGATTCGCATCCTCCCGGCGTCGCACGCAGCCGAGACGCAGGTTCACGTCCACTACGCGGAGCCCCTCAGAGAGAAGGGATTCGCCCCAGACCGGGGCTTCACCTAAGTCCGCTCCGGGACTGGCCGCAGCCTGATCCGGCCGCGGAACCGGACACGGCGGGTCGTCGATGCTCAGGTCTTGGATCATGAGTCAACAAAAGCCCGGGACGGAATCTCATTCACAATCGACTCGACTTGCTCGTCCAGCCAGCGGGTCAGTGACCGCAAGTGGTCGCCAGGGTCCTCCCCCTCCGCAACGCGCCTGGCGAGGGCGGACTTGAACTCTTCGAGTGCGGCCCGTTTGATTGTCAGTCGCGACTCGGGATCAGACGACTCCAGGCCGATTCGGGTCGAAGGAATCGTTGCCCTAATACTGTCGGAGGTAAGGTAGCGTTCGATTCCCACCCATGATTCGTCGAGGTCTGGGTTGACTAGAGAAGCATCGCAGATCAGCGCCCGGGAGTAAGGGTGGCCGCTGAGATGCTTGTCGTACTTGGTCACGTCCTTCGCCTCCCAATCCCGCAGGACGATGATTGGTGCAATCTCGGGACGAGATTCTACGACTGCCGAGTTCCATTGTATGTACGGGAGGACAGAGTCGCCGCCGACCTCGTCACCGAAAGCATCTTGAGGGGACAGTAGTCGCCAGCGCGGCCGCAATTCCAAGGACTCAATTGCGGCCTTTATGTAGATGGCATCGTAGCGCCCTTCGACGATCACGATCGGGCGATCGGTCGACGTAAACAGGGGGTGCCGAAATGATGTAATTTCACGCCTCGTTGCGTCGCGAAGCGCATCCTTTGCACTCGCCTTGGTAAGGCCGGTGTCGCCGTCGGGGCGCTTCGCTGCGGTCCACGCGTGGCGGGCAACCCGGACGAGCTCATCCTGGTGAGTCGTGACGAAGACCTGTCGTCGCGGGTCCCCGGCGTACTCAAAGAGGTCGGTGGAGAACTGTGCTCGCAGTCCGGCGTGAAGGAAGCTCTCGGGCTCCTCTATCGCCCAGACGCTGGCCTGCACCCAGCCAAAACCGCCAGACCTGCGGGTCCGGTCGGCTAGATCCAGGATATGGAGAAGCATAAAGGACTGGGCGCCGGAGCCCTCGTACTCGGGCGCTCGGGCTCTCCCGCTGGAAATTGCACTTACACCTACGTCGAATAGAAGGTCTGCGAAATCGTCTGGCAGAGTCGCCGAGATGGACGTGTCAGGGAGGCCGGCTTGTAGCCGCCTCGAGACGTCGCCAAACATTCGGTCGCCCAGACGCCCGAGTTCCGCGAGAACATCGTTGACGTTCGAGTCTTTGTACGCGACCGTCGACCTCAGGCGGGCGACGAGCGTGCTGCGTAGCGGCTCCAACTCCTGGCGAATCAGATCAGCGGGGCGCGTGTGGTTCGGGATGTACACGAACCGCACCGCTCGAATATAGGCCAGGATGGCCGACAGATCTTCTGGCTGCGCGTCGATCATGGACGTGAGGTCGGGGCCAAATTGGAATGATTCCTCATTGGCCTGGGTGTCGCGCGCCAAATTCCAGACTCGCTCAATGTAGACGACCGACTCTAGGCGGTGACGAGTCTCGAATTCTTTTTGGCGGGGCACCTTGAAATTGGGGCCAAGCGAGATTCCAACGGTAACCGCAACGCGCTTTTTCTTGCCCGAGGGGGCAAAGGAGCTGTAGTCTTCGCTGAAATCAAGCGGCTCCTCCGACTCGTCGACGAAGTTGTTGAAGAACAGGTTCAGGGCTCGCAGTACGTTGGATTTTCCTGCGCTGTTCAGGCCTACGATGGCGTTATAGTCGGCGAGTCCGGTCATGGCTAAAGTCCGGATGGAACGAAAATTCTCGATCCGAACGTATTCGATCACGGAATGCACAAGCGTCCTCCTCTGCGAGCAGTCGAATGCTAGCGCTGCCGTGGCGGTGTGCGTGTGAGTTGCGGCGCTGGGCCTTGGAGCTCCTGGTGGTGACGAGGGCCGCATGTCAGACGGCGGTGCCGGCGGGGCTCCTTCAAGGAAGCGTCGCTCCCGACGATCCCGGCGGAGCGGCCCGGTTCTCGGGGCGATCCGGGAGACTGACCAATCACGCATCACCCCTTGACCAAACGAGGGCCTGCCGATCGCCAAGGCACACCGGATCCGGGCGTTCAACGCCGTCCACAAGAGCCTCGACGGCAAGACGTGCGACCCACGACGGTGCTACAGGTTCAACGCCGACCCTTGCACCGTGCTGCGCGTGACGGCCCCACGAAGCTGGTCGGCCTGTTGAGTCCTCGTCCGCTGAGAGGCCCCAGGGCTCTGCCCGGCGCGGTGGACATTCGATGAGTTCGCCGGTGTGCTTCGCCGTCTGCATGCCCCCACCACGAGCACACCGAGCCCTACGTACAGCGGACGGAGACCAGCCCCCGCGCCGCGGCCGCCGCGATCGGTGAGGCGAAGCGCGAGGCCGCCGCCGACGCCCGGACGCCGCACCCGCCCGACGCCTTTCGGGCTGGCCACCGCCACCGGCGCCAAGCAGTGCGTCGTCGTGGTGTTCGAACTGTCCGCCAACACCCACGACGCCGCCCGGCGCCTAGCCCGATCCCCGGCGCAGCTCGGCGCCGAGCTCGGCGGCCGTCACGGCCCACCAGGGGTCGGTACCACCCCGCCCGAGGCGACGAGGACCGCCATGACCCGCAAGATCTCCACCACACTACGACCGCCGAGCGCCGCCGCGGGCGGGCCGCCGCCCTGCAGGCCAGCATCGTCGTGAAGGTCGACACCCTGAGGAACACCGAACAGTGGCGGGCGTTCCTCGACCTGACCCGCGGCTTCCACCGCTACCCTTCGGACCGGCGTCACGCGGCCATTTCAGCGCCGAGCAGATGAACCTGGGCGGTGGTCCGAGATGCGGTCGCAAACGGGGCGCACTAGAGACGCGCGCCGCCGGGCCGGGCGAACCCACGGGAGACGGCCGCTGGGTCTCGGCATCGACGAGCCCGCGACTCCGGCTTCAGGCGCTCCACGCCTGGCCGGAGTTAGCCGCCCCGCTCGAGCAGGCCGGGCGACCCGCGGCCGGTCCGCTTGAGCGCGGGCAAGCGCGGACCGACGCGCCGCCGATACCCGCCGCACGGGGGAACCTCCCACCCGGCATCCCCGCCGACCGTCTAGATTGCCGTCGAGCGTGCAGATCAGGGGCAGGGTCGAGCATCGGGAGCAGCGTGAACTTCGATTGGTGGGAGCGGGTCGACTGCTCCGGCTGGGACGTTCTCACCGACGAGACCCAGTCCTCGGAAGACGCCGTGTGGCTACGCGACCCAAACAGGATCCGCTGGCTCTACAAGGCCGCCGGCGTACAGGACGACGGCAGGCGCGACGGGGAGGACTGGGCGGAACTGATCGCCACGATGGTCTCCGCGGTGCTGGGCGTGCCATGTGCGGAAGTCCGGCTGTGCTGCGGCCCCCGAGGTGAGGGCTCGATCTCGCGGACCGTGATCCCCAAGCGGTACGACATCCGTGAGGGCCTGATCTGGGTGCCCGACCAGCTCGGCCTCGAGGAGTACCGCCCCAGGAGGTCGGGGGAGTCGGTGAAGCGCCCAGGGCACAGCCTGGAGAAGATCCGGGACTCGCTACGCGGCGTCTCCAAGCCGCCTGGTGCCGAGCACCTCGCGGGGCTCGACGGTTACGATACCTTCGCCGGATACCTGTGCTTGGACGCGCTCATCGCGAACCGAGACCGGCACGAGCAGAACTGGGCGGTGCTCGAACCGGCTCTTGCGGGCGATGAGCCCACGATGCTCGCGCCGTCCTTCGATCACGGTTCCGGCCTCGGCTACAACCTCACTGATGACGCCCGCCGTGCCAAGGCAGCCGACCCCGGAGCACTCGAGCGGTTCGCCGTGAAGGGTACGGCGCACCGGTTCGAGCACAGCAAGGACACAAAGCCGATCACGCTGGTCGCGGCCGCTGCCCACGGCCTGTCGCTCGCGACTCCCACTGCGCAGGCCTACTGGCGCGATCGGGTGATGGAGCTCGACCTGAGCGACGTGTGCGCAGCGGTGATGGATGCGGCCTGCGATGCGTTGTCGGACCCCGCCCGTACGATGGCTACGAAGTTGCTCGACATGAACCTGAGGAGGCTGCGCGATGAGCTCGATCACCGCATCTGAGGTGCTGACGCAGCCCGCCCGGACGCTGTCGCGTCGAGACCTGCTGGTGCTCTGGCAGAACCCCGAGAGCCGTGCAATCGACGCCGTCGGTCGGCTTTCTTTCGATGGTGATGTTTACAAGTTCTGCTACACCCGTCGGTCGGCTGAGGTGGTGGATTTCCGGCCGCTTCCCGGGTTGCGGGACACATCTCGCTTCTATCGCTCGGACTTTCTCTTTCCTCTATTCGCTCAGCGGGTAATGGATCCGTCGCGGCCTGGCTACGAGCGATACCTGTCCCGTCTGGGTCTGACCCCGAACGAATCGAGCCCTTGGGAGCAGATCGTTCGCTCCGGTGGTGTCCGAGAAGGTGACACTCTGCAGTTCCTACCTATGCCCTGCGTTGACGCTGGAGTCGCCACTGCGACCTTCCTCGCCCACGGGGTGCGCTGGGTTTCGCAAAAAGAACTTCACGTGGCTGCCGGGCCGATCACGGTAAGCGGGGCACAGCAGGAGTCCGCTCTTGCTGATCTGCAGGCTGGGTCGGTGCTCGGTCTGCTTCCGGAGCCAGGCAATCCCGCCTCCCCGGATGCTATCCTCATCACCGCGAACGACGTTCCAGTCGGATACGTACCGGAGGTGCTGACCGCCGCCGTCGGGCGCCTGGGCGACGCGGCTCACGTGCGAGTGCTTCGGGTAAACGGACCGGACGCGCCACCTCACCTGCGTCTGGTCGTGGCGCTCGAAGCGTCCGTTGACGACGAGTTCCGTTTCGATCCCGGCCACGCCTGGGACCCTGCTGTCACCGAGGGGTGACCCTGCGTGCCGCAGCCAACTGGAAACTCCAGCGTCATCTGCGCTGGCGACCTCTCGCTCGAACTAGCCGAGCTCCTCCTGAGCTCGCCCATCATCGCGGTCGACACCGAGACGTCCGGCCTCGACTGGGCCGACGACTCGCTGCAGTTGTGCCAGGTTCACTCGCTGCGGACAGGATCGATCCTGATCCGCCCCGGGGCCGAAGCTCCCCAGAACCTCATTCGCGTCCTTCGGGACGACCGTGTCACAAAGGTGTTCCACTTCGCACCGTTCGATCTGCGCTTTCTGTACAAGACATGGGGAGCGGTTGTCCGCAACGTGCGGTGCACGAAGACGGCGCACAAGTTGCTGTACCCGCAAGCGCCCCGCAAGGAGCACAGCCTTTCTTCTCTGGTCGAGCGATACCTCGATGTCGAAATGGAGAAGGGAGCCGTCCGAACGAGCGACTGGGGCGCGGAGCGGCTGAGCGAGGAGCAGGTGACGTACGCCGCACGCGACGTCGCGTACTTGATCCCGTTGCTGGCCGAACTCGAGGGTGAGCTCAGGCACGCAGGCATCGCCGATCTCTTCAGCGAGGTCTGCCGATACCTACCGACCGGCGTGAGGCTTGAGGTCGACCAGTTACCCAACCCGTTCGATTACTGAGTCCGCTATCGGCCGGCTCCGAGGTGTAAGCGACGGACCACGTCGCATTCTGGCAACCACGCGGGTCCCGTCATCAATCGAAGGCCGATCACCCGAACGCGCACCAGGACCTGGGCCCATTCGCGCGCGAGCGTGTCGAGAAACTCGTCTCCGGTCGCTCAGCGCATACCACCGACACCGGGATGGGCGGTCGACGTCGTGGTGCACGCCGCCGGCACGGGGTCGGTGGTTCAGTAGTGGGACAGCGGCCGCGATGCGCGACACCCCGCCCGCGACGGTCTGTGCGAGGTCCACCGGCGTGTCACCGCCGAGGCCCACACCTAGACGAACCCGGCGCGTCCGTAGTCGTCGAAGGCCGGTTCTCCGACTTGGAGACCTTGCGGGACCCCGCAGACGACCGCGGCCTCCAGGACCGTCCCGACCGCGGTACCCGGCACGCCCTTCTCAATGCGGGAGACAACCGCCGGCTGCACACCGAGACGCCCCGCAAGGTCAGTCGCGGTCCACCCGAGCTCACGCCGCGCGGCCGCGATCAGCGCACCCAGCGCCGCAAGAGCCTCCCGGATTGGGGGGCAGATACGTCCGCTCCCTCTTCACGACACGCTCCCTCGATAAACCGACGACAAAGACCTCTCCGCGCGGTTTATCGCCGAAGCAGCCGGGCGCGCCTCGAGCGCGCGGCCGCCCCCCTGGAGAAGCGCGGGGACCTTCTGCTCCAGCGGAGCAGCGCGATGCGGGATCTCGGGGGTGCGACGGCGCGTCCCGGGCGCTCTGGTCGACCTGATCGGGGGGTCACCCCGACCCGGGTTGCCCTACGCGCGCGAGTCCGCCAGCGGAGGCCACCTCTCGCCAAGGATCCCCTCACGTGCCAGGAGATCCGCGACCGCCACCGCGTCATCGCGATCCAGCGGCACCCGAAGCTCCGGGTCCCTCCACCGAGAGTCCAGAACCCCAGTCGTGCTCAGCAGCTCCACCACCTGCGCGTGTACGTCCATGGCAACTCACTCTGACCCACGACGCCGCCCACGCACCACCCCCGACCCGCGATCTGTGGACAACACCAACGACCCAAACCGGACGCGATCGTGACCACGCGCCCCGCCCACCGGCGGCGCTACGCGCCACAACTCTCCCGGTCGGCCGCTGGCCGCCCCGACGAGCCCATGCGGACGCGCTGACGCGCGAGGCGCCAACCCACCCGGTGCGCTGACCCGCGCCGACCCTCAGGGGCCGGCCGCGGGCCGGCCCCTGCCGGCGCCCCTGGGGGCGCCGGCCGCCCAGGCCGCGACCGTGCCCCGGACACGCCGGCGGCCGACCGCACCCGGGAGCGACGAGGGGGCCACCCTGCGGGTGGCCCCCTCGTCAACCACGAGCGGCCTAGGGCCGCTCAGCCCCTCCAGGTGACCATCGCGGTCATGCCCAGCTCCTCTCCTCGACCGTCCCACCGGCTCTACCGCTCCCAGGCGGGATGGCAGTACGATCGAGGCGCCTACCAAGCACTTCGAATCGCCACGACGGGTCCGATGAAAGCCCCGGATCCGCCGTGGCCTTCGTCGTTCACCGTAGAGGTCCGAGGCTGTTCTTGGCAACTGATCTGGGCGATTTCCTCCAGCGAAGTTCGCCGAGGCCGACCGGCGCCTGACTCGCAGGGCGCCGGCCGAGGACGCAAGGTGCGGTCCCACCGCAGCCGCAAGCCTCTGACCAGGGCAAACGCCCGCCGGGACGATTATGCAGGACAACTAAGTTATGAGCACTTCGCACATATAAATATGACTACCGGTCAGTTGTGACCGGTAGTCCCATATATCTCTCAAGACTCCTAGCATGTTAAGTCTCTTGAGAGATATGTGGGACTAGTTCTAGGGGTAAATAACCTCTGATCGAATATTTGCGAGCGGTTCGATAAGTCGGCGATCCAGTCTTCCCGCGACGGCGCGGCCGTAGACCGGCACCTGGTGAGTGATCGACGCGACGTCGCGCCTGCCGCCCCGAGCGTCCCTCGCAGCGAGTCGCCCGCGGGGCTCCTAGCTGCTCGCCTCACCACCCGCAGCCCATGCCCCGGGTGCGCACAGCCCACCGCGGCGCACTCCGTGCGCCGCGGTGTCAGGCGAGCGCCTACGGCGCACTGCCCCCACCAGCGCCCAGCAGGGCCCCCACCCGGTCGACCACGCGGCCCATCCCGGCCGGTATCAGACCTCCGCCCCCCACCCGATGCCGCTCGGGCATGACGTAGCCCACGCCCTCGCTGCGCTCGGGCATGCGCGACGTCACACCCGCCCACCCTCGCGCGGGGCCCCGAAGCTCCCGGCCTGATACCTCGCGCCTGCCGGTGAGGCCGGGCAAGCCCGGCGCTCACCGGCCGACCCAACCGGGCACGGCCACCACCAAGCGAGAGGCACACCATGACGAAGGGCAGCACCATCGCCACCACCAACCACGACGGCACGCTCACCGTCATCGCCCACAGCGAGCACCACGACCTCACCCAGGACGTCACCCCGGGCACCGAGTTCGCGCACCTCGACCCGCGCGCCCTGATCATCGAGACCAACGTCCGCGACGACGCGTCCGTGGACCTGACCCCCGGATTCGTCGGCTCGATCCGCCAGCACGGCGTGCTCATGCCGATCCTCGTGGTCCGCCACGGCGACGGCGCGCTGCACGTGCGCGCGGGCAAGCGCCGCACCCTCGGCGCGGTCGCCGCCAACGCGCCCACCATCCCCGCTCGCATCATCGACGCCGGACCCGGCGCGGAGCGCCTGGTCCAGCAGATCATCGAGAACGACCAGCGCAAGGACTTCACCGAGGCCGAGCGCGTCGCGGGCTACGAGCAGATGGCGCTCGAGTTCGGCATGAGCGCCGGGCAGATCGCCGGACGCCTCGGGCGTACCAAGCGTGAGGTCACCACCGCCCTGCGCGTCGCGAAGAGCGACCGCGCCCGCGAGGTGCTGGCCGCCGGGCTCACCATCGACCAGGCTGCGACCATCGCGGCCTTCGAGGACCACCCCGAGATCGTCGCCCGCCTCACCGAGGTCGCGCTGAACGACCCCGACGGCCTGGCCCACGAGGCGCAGGCGGAGCGCGACGACCTCGCGACCGCGCGCGAGCGTGCCCGGATTATCGAGGACCTGACCGCCACCGGCATCACCGTCCTGGACGCCGCACCCGGCTACGACGACCCGCAGGTCCGCGAGTTGTCCCGGCTCCGCCAGGACGACGGGCGCACCCCGATCGCCCCGGCCGAGCACACCGCGTGCCCCGGGCACGCCGCCTACGTCGGCACCCGGGGCTGGTCCGATGACCCGGTGACCTACTACGTGTGCACCGACTTCCCCGCCCACGGCCACAAGGTGCCGTCCTACGACCTGCCCGTCGCCGCCACCGACGGCGGCATGACCGCCGAGCAGAAGGCCGAGCGCCGCCGCGTGATCGACGGCAACAAGGCCTGGCGGTCCGCGACCACCGTCCGGCGCGAGTGGCTGGCCACGTTCGCCGCCCGCAAGTCCGCCCCCAAGGGCGCGGCCGCGATGCTCGGGTACGTCATCACCCACCGCGGCGACGACCTGGTCCGAGCCGCCCGCGAGGGGCACAAGATGGCCCGCGACCTGCTCGGCATCCACGCCGACCACTACAGCGGGCGGCAGTCCATCAGCGACGCGCTCGACGCCGCCGCCCCCGGGCGGCAGCAGATCATCGCCCTGACCGTGGCCCTGGCCGCCATCGAGGACGCCACCGACGACCACACGTGGCGGTCCCCGGTCGCGCACGTCGCCCGGTACCTCACCGCCATCGAGTCCTGGGGCTACACCCTGGCCGACGTCGAGCGCGAGGCCATCCACGGCCGCACCCAGCCCGACGAGACCCCCACCGACGAGACCCCCACCGGCGAGGCCCCCACCGGAGAGCCGGACGAGACCCAGCCCGCCGCCGAGGCCGAACCGGGCAGCGACGACGAGCCCGACACCGAGGACGCCGACGGGGCGACCGACGCCCTCGACCTGGCCGAGTACGAGGACCAGGACTAGCACCCACACCACCCCGGCCCTGGCTGAACGAAGCAGCCAGGGCCGGGGCCAGGGGGTGGACCGCGACCGCAGGGTGAAGCGGCCCACCCGCGAACCTACTGGCCACGACCCCGGCGCGAGGCCCGAACCGGCGCCGGCGTGCGGCGGGTGCCGGGCGCATCGAGCGCCGGCACCCGCCACGGGGCCCCGGCCCCGCACCCCGGCGACGCTGACCGGCCGCGCCTACGGCGCGCAGTGCTGATCGGGCGCGCGAGCTCGCGCTCGAGCTGGTGGCCATCGCGGCCCGCCTCGGCCGGTATCAGACCCCGGCACCCCACCCGATGCCTGCGGGCCCTGACCTGCCCCACACCTCGCTGCGCTCGGCATGCGCCACGTCACAACCCTCCGGCCCCGCGCGGGGACCCCTGGCCGGGGCCCGATACCTCGCGCCTACCGGTGAGGCCCGGAGGAACCGGGCGCTCACCGGCCGACCAACCAGGAGGACACCATGACCACCACCTACGACACCGACTGCCAGCAGGCCGCCGACACCCAGGGCATCACCGCCATCACCACCGCCCTCGCGGTGCGCGGCATCGCGGTCACCATCGAGCAGACCGGCGGCATGACCATGGTCGCCACCGTCCACCTGCCCGGCGACGGCGTCCTGGGCCTGACCCAGGACGGCGAGACGACCCAGGTCGTGGAGTACACCGCCGACCAGTGGGCCGGGTCGGTCGACGTCGAGGACTCCCAGGTGCACCGCTTCGTCTCGCTGGCCGCCGCGGTGAACTGGGTCCAGGCCCGCTGTGCGGAGAACGTCGCTGCGTGGTGGGGCTCCCAGATCGCCCGCAACGCCGACGCCCGGGGTCTGGCCGGCGGGCAGGTCCGCGCCACCGCCGAGCAGCAGGCGCAGGCCCGCTGGAACTGGCCTTCCGGTCGCCCCCGCTACACCGTCGCCGTCGACGTGCCGCCGCGGCCCACCCCGACGTTCCTCGTGCGCGCCTACGACGACGCAGACCACATCGAGCCGTACACCGAGCACCGCGTGGACGGCCTCAGCGACGCCGTCACCGCCCTCATGCAGGCCGCCCACGACCCGCTGACCGTCGCCGCGACCCAGGACGACCAGGAGTGCACGTGCATGCCCGACGGCGCCGGCCGCCACGGCCGCGCCTGCGAGCTGTACGACGGCTGGAACGAGTAACCACCACCGCGACGGCCGGGCCACCACAGCCCGGCCGTCCCGGCCGGGCCACCACAGCCCGGCCGTCCCGGCCGGGCCAGCCGCGGGTGCCGGGCGCATCGAGCGCCGGCACCCGCCCGGGGCCCCGGCCCCGCACCCCGGCGACGCTGACCGGCCGCGCCTACGGCGCGCAGCACCCGACCCGCGCGCAGCTCGGCGCGAGCTCGTGGCCGTCGCGGCTCACCAAGGGCCGGTACCACCCCGCCCGCACCCCACCCGATGCCGTTCGGGCGTGAGCGATCCCACACCGCCGCTGCGCGCCGGCATGCGATCCCACACACCCGCCCGGCCCCGCGCGGGGCCCCGACGCGGGCGGCGCGGCACCTCGCGCGAGCCGGTGAGGCCGGGCAAGCCCAGCGCTCACCGGCCCAACGACTCGAACCCCCGGGAGGCAGACCATGACCCGCAAGGTCACCACCACCACGACCGCCGAGCAGCGCCGCGAGCAGGCCGCCGCCCTGCAGGCCAGCATCGCCGAGAAGGTCGACACCCTGCGCGACACCGACCAGTGGCGCGCGTTCCTCGACCTGACCCGCGGCTTCCACCGCTACTCCCTGAACAACCTCATCCTCATCTGGTCGCAGTACCCCGCCGCGACCCGCGTCGCCGGGTTCCGCCAGTGGCAGGCCCGCGGCCGCCAGGTCCGCAAGGGAGAGAAGGCCATCCGGATCTTCGGGTACGCCACCAAGAAGATCACCGACGACACCGACGCCCCCGAGGACCTCACCGAGGCCGACGAGACCGGGCAGCGCCGCCGCGTCTACTTCCCCATCCTGTCGGTGTTCGACATCGCCCAGACCGACCCCGTCGACCCCGACGCCGCCGACGGCGCCGCCCTGACCCAGACCCTCACCGGTGCCGACGACCTCGGCGTCTTCGCCGCCGTGAGCGACTACCTCACCGCCGACGGTTGGACCGTCGAGCACGAGACCCTGCCCACCGGGCTGCGCGGGTACACCCACTACGAGAGCCGGCGCGTGGTCATCGCCGCCGACCTTGAGCCCGCGCAGGCCGCCAAGACCGCCCTGCACGAGGCGGCCCACGCACTCCTGCACGGCGACCTGGAGCCGGGGGAGTACCAGCAGCACCGCGGCACCTACGAGACCGAGGCCGAGTCCGTCGCCTACGTCGTCGCCGGCCTGCTCGGCCTGGACACCGGCGCCTACACCATCGGCTACGTCGCCGGATGGGCTGACGCCGACACCGACCTCATCCGGTCGACCGCCGCGAACGTCCTGCGCGCCGCCCACACCATCGCCGACGCCATCACCACCGGCCCCGTCGACGTCGACGCGGCCGCCTGACCACCCGCGTGCCCGGCCGACTTCCCCCCGGCCGGGCACCAGGGGGCCAGCCCCCCGGCGGAGTGCGGGCGCATCGAGCGCCGCACACCACCACGGGGCCCCGGCCCCGCACCCCGGCGACGCTGACCGGCCGCGCCTACGGCGCGCAGTGCTGGCCAGGCGCGCGAGCTCGCGCCCGGGCTGCTGGCCATCGCGACCCACCCAGGCCGGTAGCAGACGCCGGTGAGGCCCCAAGAACGGGGCGCTCACCGGCCCGCCCAGGGCCACCGAACAGACAGGAGCCCCACCATGCAGAACCCCACCGGCCCGGCCGAGATCGACGTCGACCCGCTGACCCGGGCATGCCGGGCGCTGACCGCCGCAGGCGTGCAGCACACGCCGACGTACCTCGCCATCGAGGTCCCGGCCGCCGCCGGCCTGATCGTCGTGTCCGACGGTCTCGCCGACGCCGAGTGGACCGTGTGCCGGTACACCGACCCGAGCGACTACGCCGAGGGCCGCGACGCGGCCGAACGGCTCGACACCGACGACGTGACCGCTCTCGCGGCATGGGTCGCCCAGCGCACCTTCACCAGCGCCACGCCCGGCGCCGCACCGGTGTGCGACCTGACCGACCTGTTCGGCCCCCTGATCCACGTCTACACGCGCGCCCGGGCGATCGCCGACGACGTCCTGCACGACGTCACCACCGACGCGGCCGAAGCCGGCTTCCGCTGCCCGGTCGCGCTGACCGCCGGCGCCTGGGGCGACGCCGTCGAATGGAACGCCGAGCACGGCGCCCACCAAGACGAGTCCGGGCGCCTCTGGGACGTGCTCACCATGGCCCGCTTCTACGCCCAGCGGGCCAGCGACACCGACCGCGTGCCGTTCCGTGTGCTGCGCGTGCCGAACCAGCCCCACGCCACGCAGCCGCGGCACGCCGACCTGGTGCTGCACATCGGCCCCGGCGACCATGGCGAGCCAGTCTTCACCATCATGCTGCCCGGCGAGGACTGACCGCAGCGCCCGTGCACCGCCCGTCTCCGGGCGGTGCGCGGGTGACCGGGCGCATCGAGCGCCGGCCACCCGCCCGGGGCCCCGCCCCGGACCCCGGCCCGTAGGTCGCGTACTGGGCAGGGTGTGGGCGGCCCTTCGACCACCTGGGCACGCCGCGAGCTCCCTCGCTGCGCGGCTCGCTGGCGCACACAGGTGGACGACGGGACCCAGCAGGCGCCCGCACACCCCCGCGCCCCTCACCTCGAGCACAGCGGCCCGCCTTCTCGCCGGCGAGGGCGTGCACGGGCTCACCGAGAGCACCCAGGGCGTGCGGTGGGCCGGCGGCCGCCGCGGGCGGCGCACCCCACCGCGGGGCCCCGGCCCCGCACCCCGGCGACGAACGCATCAGGGCCGGCCGTGGTCCGGCCAGCGGGCGGGTCACCAGCGGGGTCCATCGATCCGAGCCGGTTGATCGTTGTCGCGCCGCCGCGGGCGTCAAGGGCCGATCGCCTGACGTAGCCGGTCGGGGACGGTGCTCCGCACCAAGGTCCAAGCCCTGGTCTGACGGGCCCTTGACCCCCACAGCTCTGCGACATGGGCCTCCGGCTATCGAAGCGATGGCCAGCCGCACCGAGCACCAGCCATCACCAACCGGGCGCGCAGCTCGCAGACACCAGGAGGACACCATGACCACCACCACCAACCGCCAGTGCAGCCCCGAACCGATCTGGGCCGGCGGCCAGGTCGACGGCACGGGCCGCTTCAACGCCTTCACCGACTACCGCTGGGAGTGCGGGTGCGGCCACCGGTATGACCACAGCGGCCGCGTCGAGATCGGCGCGCAGCACACCGCGCACCTCGCTGAGGCCGAGCCGGCCACCGTGGTGCCCACCGTCTACTCCAAGCCGGGCTGCCCGCAGTGCACCGCGACCTGCAGGGCGCTCGACAAGGCCGGCGTCACCTACGAGCTGGTCGACCTGACCGAGGACGCCGACGCGCGCGACTACGTGATGAGCCTCGGGCACCTGCAGGCCCCGGTCGTCGTGATCGACGCCGACACGCACTGGTCCGGGTACCGGCCCGACCGGATCGCTGCCGCCGCCCGCGACCTGCCGAACGCGAGCAGGGCATGAGCGACCTGCAGGCGGCGGCCGAGGCCGACGTCGTCGACCTGCTCGTCAACCGGGCCCTGTGGTCGGCCCAGGATGCGGCGACCCTGCGGACGGTCGCCCCGTGGTGGCCGTTCGGCGGCCGCGTCCTGAGGCCGGCCCTCGCGGCGCTCGTCTGGGACCACGACCTCAACTGCCCCGGCGCCCCCGTCGCCGGCCCCGAGCGCCTCACGGCGATCTGGGAGTGGATCCAGGACCGCGCGGCCGACGTCGACGCCGCACAGGCCGCGCACCAGGACTGGATCCGCTCCGAGCGCTCCGGAGCGAGGAAGGGGCCCGAGCCCGTCGACCCGTACCGCAGCTCGGCCGAGAGCTACCAGGCCCAGCGTGCCGGCCTGCCGGACCCGGGCCTGCTGCGCCACGCCCGCGCCGTCCTGGGTGTGCTGCCGCACCTGGCCGCACTCGACGCGCACAGCACCGCCACCACCGAGCAGCTGCTCGAGCAGCTCACCAACCTGCGCGCGGCGAACCTCGCCGCCGCACTGCGATGAAGGGAACCACCATGACCACCCACACAGCACCCGGCCCGTGGCCGGTCTGCCCCTCCTGCGGCTCCACCCGGCGCAGGTGCCTACGCCCCTCAGGCCACGAGGCAGCCGAGTGGCACGTCGAGCGTGTCGCGCTCTGGGAGGACCTGGACGTCGAGACCAAGGCGCGCCTCGAGCGGATCGTCGAGCGGCCGCGCGTGCGCGTCCAGCCCGTCCCCGGCAACGCGGGCCGCTACGCGATGTGGTGCGCGCACTGCACCGACACCTACGCGAACAGCGTGAAGACCGACGTCGAGGAGGCCGCCGCTCGGCACCGCCAGCTGCACCGCACCGGCGCGGTCGAGGTGATCCGATGAACGCGCGCATGGTGCCGATGAACGCCCTGTACCCGAACCCCGACAACCCGCCGTCGCGGCTGCGCGGCATCGAGGACCTCGCCGAGTCGATCAAGCTCTACGGGGTCCTCCAGCCGCTGATCGTCACGCCTCGCCAGCGCGGCGGCCTCACGATCATCGACGGCCGGCGCCGCTACGCGGCCGCCGACCTCGCCGGCCGGCAGGCTGTCCCCTGCGTGGCCGCGAAGGCCGCCACCCGCACCGACCAGCTGCTGCTGATCCTCGCCGCCGGTCTGGGGGAGCGGCTCACCCCGCTCGAGGAAGCCCAGGTCATGCGCGACCTGCGTGCCGACGGCGTGAAGTTCACCGACATCGCCCGGCGCACCGGCCGGTCGCTGAGCACCGTGCGCGAGCGGCTGCAGCTGCTGGACACGCCCAGCGAGGTGCAGGACATGGTCGCAGGCGGCACGCTGACAGCCGCCGCGGCGGTCGAGCTCGCACGCCAGACCGCCACCACCGGATCCGGAACCGTGGCCACCAGGGCGCCGGCCCGCCCGGCCTGGTTCACGAAGTCCCACCCGATGGCCCGCCTCGTGCGGGAGACCTGCACGCACCGCGACACCCGCAAGGTCGTCGGCGGCGTCGGATGCGGGCAGTGCTGGCAGGACGTCATCGTCGCGGACGCCCGCGGGGAGGTCCGGGCATGAGCGCGCTGACCATCACCCACAGCCACGCCGACGGGACCCTGATCGCCGGCACCGCGAAGGGCGACGGCACGGCCGGCATCCTGACGGCCCGCGGCTGGCGCTGGTGGCGGGATCGGGGCACCTGGTACGTGCCCCGATCCCGGGACAAGGATGCCCGCCGCGAGCTGATCGAGGCGACCCGCGTCGACCTGGAGCGCGCCGGCCACGTGGTCGACGTCGACGTCGACGACCGGCGCCGCGAGTTCGCCACCGTGGAGGCCGACCGGCTCGAACGGATGGGGGAGCGCGCGGCCACGCTCGCCGAGCGGGCCGAGCGTGCCGACGTGCGCGCCGCGGCCGCGTGGACGGCCGGCGACGAGGCGGACGCGAAGCTGCCGCCTCTGGGGCAACCGATCCTCGTCGGGCACCACTCCGAGGGTCGCCACCGCCGCGCGCTCGAGCGGGCCGAGACCGCGACCCGCACGGCGATCGCCGCCGAGCAGGCCGCCGCGGCGGCGAACACCCACGCCGGCGTCGCCGCGGCCGCCGCGGGCAGCAGGTACAGCCCGCGCACGGTCGCTCGGCGCATCGCCCGGCAGGAGGCCGAGCTGCGCCGCCTGCAGCGCGAGCTCGACGGGCACACCAGCCCGCTCGACGGGACCGCCGTCCCGCCTGCGCAGGGCGCCGTGCGGCGCGCGCTCGTCGACCAGGTCACCGTCCTGACCCAGGAGCTCGAGCACTGGCGCACGGTGCGCGTCGACCAGGTCGCTGTCGGTGCCACCCGCGACTACGGCCGGCACAACGTCGCGCCAGGCGACCGCGTGCGGATCCGCGGCCGCTGGTACGCCGTCGTGCGCGCCAACGCCAAGACCGTCACCGTCCCCAGCCAGCTCGGCGCCTGGACCGACACCGCCCCCTGGCACGAGGTCACCGATCACCGCGCCGCCGACCCCGAGGAGCACGCCCTGTGAACACGTCGACCACAACCACCACCACCCGCCGGCCCGCCGGCCCGGTTCAGCGGTCCGGCGCGCGCGTCGTCCGCGTCCCCGCGACGGCCTGCGTGCCGGCCGTCCGGCCGCACCCGCGCGGCACCCGCGACCGGCGCCGCGGCGCCGTGCGCTGGTGACCCAAGGGCTGGCCGCCTAGCGGCTGCGCAGCCACACGAGACGATGGCCGCCCGGGACCTGCGCATCCAGCGCAGCCCGGGCGGCCTCGTACGTCTCGCCCCGTGCCTCGAGCTCGAGCGTGCGCCGGTCGGGGTCGGCCCCGGTGTGGTCCGGCGGGAGTGTCTCGGCCATGGCCTCGAGGATGATCACCGGCGCAGCGTAGGCGCCGGCGCCGACATCGGCCGGGGCCGGCGCACGTGCACCCAGCAGTCGGCGCACCACCACAGCTCGGGACCGTCGGGGATCAGGTCGTGGTCGTGGTGCCGGTTCCGTCGCGGCCGCTGGGTGCTCATCGTTCCTCCAGTTCTGACCGCCGCCGATCGGCGATCGCGGCGCACCGTGCCGGTCGCTTCCGGCGGGTCAGTCGTCGCATCAGGTAAATGTGCGGGGGTCGCGAACGGGGGAACGAGAAGCGCTGCGCGACAACGACCAACGGGTATAACCTTGGTTATAGGAGGTGGGCGAGATGAGCACGACGGTTCCGCACCGCGAGGTGGTCGACCGGGCGCGCCGGTCGCGGCTTCGTGTGCACCTGGCGCAGCTGGACTACCTGCGTGACCTGGCCGAGGCTCGCGAGCTCGGGGTCTCTCAGACGGAGATCGCGCGCGAGCTGCGTGTCACGCAGCCGGCCATCAGCAAGTCGATGAGCGCGGCGTCCTCGACGCCGCCGGTCCCCGAGGGGTTCCACGGCGGGAGTCCGTACGAGATCGCCGAGCGGTACGCCGCGGGGGAGATCTCGCGCGAGGTGCTCGTCGACGAGCTCGCCCGGTGGCCCTACACGCCGCGCGACGCCGGCGACGGCGTGGACTGGCTGACGTACGACCCGGGCACGTTCGAGGACGTCGTGCGTGCGCGCCGTGACGGGCTGCTCGACACCGCGACCTACGACGCGGTGCTGGCCCGTCAGGACGAGCTGGAGCGTTGAGCCGGCCCGACGACCTCACCGTCACCCGGCACCGCGACCTGGTCCGCGAGCTGTCACGTCCGGGCGGGCCTCTGGCCGCTGACGGGCCGAACGCCACGGTGAACAACCCGGCCTGGTTCCGGACGCCGAACCAGCCGCGCGGTGCGCGCGGCGAGCTGCACGACCGCCTCGTCGACGCGCACCGCGAACGCTTCGCCGGCGTGCTGGCCGACAAGCAGGCCATCGTGCTGGCCGGCCCACCGGGGGCGGGCAAGTCCACCGTGCAGCGGGCGATCCTGGGTGAGCGGTCGGGGGAGTGGCTGGTCGTCGACGCCGACGAGTTCAAGCACGCGCTGCTGCGCACCGCGCTCGAGGATGGGTCGTACCGGGACTTCCTCGTCCCGGACCGCGTCCGTGAGCTCGAGGCCGCCGGCGAACGGTTCGCGCCGCTCGAGCTGGCGTCCCTCGTGCACGAGGAGTCCTCGCTTCTGGCGCGCCAGCTGCGCGCGGAGGCGATCGCCGACGGGCTGAACATCGTGGTCGACACCGTCCTGTCGAGCGAGCGCGCGGCGCTCTCGCTCGCCGCCGACCTCGAGGCGGCCGGCTACCGCGTGCGCGTCGTCGACGTCGAGACGACCTACGAGATCTCCGCGGCCCGCGTCGAGCAGCGGTGGCGCAACGTCACCCGCGAGTTCCTCGCCGACGAGCGCGCCACCGGCCTCGGCGGCCGGTGGGTCCCCAGCGAGTACACCCGCGCGCTGTTCCCGCCCGAGCTCGCAGGCAAGTCGGTGTGCGAGGGCGTCGCTCGCGCTCTCGCCGAGCAGTGCCCCGCGGTGGGCCGGCTCGAGGTGTACCGGGTCGCCGACCCCACGCAGGCCCCGCAGCTGGAGTCCGCGCTCGCGCGCGGGTCCAACGGCGCCCTGGTGGACGTCGCCGCGGCGCACGCGGCGCGTCTTGCCGACCGCGGGCGCGGCCGGCGCGGTTCGGGTGCCGCGCCGGGCCGACCGGAGATGGAGCGTTGAGATGCCCGACGCCTACACCGAGATCGCACGCACTGAGGTGGCGCTGCGTGACCTGGTTCGCCTGATCCTTGGGGACGGGTGGGGGGCTCAGCTCGACGCCGAGACGGTCCAGAGGATCGAGCAGCGACGCGACGAGGACCGCGCCCGTCGACGAGGCGTGAGGCCTGGGGGCGACCTGCTCGACTACACCGAGCTGACCCAACTGGCGCGGGTGATCTACCGCAACTGGGATCAGGGGTTCAGCGCAGTGATCGGGCCCAAGCGCAGCCACCTCGAGCGTGACCTGGAGCGACTCGGCGCGATTCGGAACGCTGTCGCGCACACTCGAACCCTGCTGCCCTTCGAGGAGCACCTGGCTGCAGGGATCGGCGGGTACCTGAGGAACCGGATCGCGATCTACAGGAGCGAGATGAACGAGGCCGCTCGGTACTGGCCGACGCTGGAGTCTGTCACCGACTCATTCGGTTCGACGCGCCAGGGGTCGGGGCAGTGGTCGGGGCCCGAAACGACGATCCGGGTGGGAGACACGGTGACGTTCAACTGCCGAGCAACCGACCCTGAGGGCGCGCGTCTCCGCTGGACGTTCGGCACTCGCTCGTTCTCGGACGAGTCCGAGGGTGAGGACGTCACATTCGCCTGGACCGCGGCGGAGCAGGATGTTGGCGAGTCCACCTACGTGTCGATCCGTCTCTACGCGGACCGCCCGCACCATCGGTTCGACGGAGCGTCCGACGGCTACGTGTACTTCGGATACACCGTTCTGCCGGCGGAGTGAGCGCGCTCATCTCTCGAGCGCCGGCGCGGGCTGTGTCAAAGGCGCTGATCGCGCGACGGTCGTCGGACGCTCTCGGAGCTGAGTCGGCATGCGGCTGAGGTTCGCCAGGCGCAGTGCCTCGGCGGCGTGCGGGTCGAAGTCCCGTGCGCCGGCGCGTGACACGACGCGTTCGAACAGCTCGCGCATCGGGGCGCGGTCGCCGGTGCGGGCGGCGTGGCTGGCGTAGTCGTTCTGGTCGCCGCTGACGGCGAGCCAGTCGATGTGGTGTCCGGACTCGCGGGCGAGCGCGGTCAGGTACTCGCGCTGGGTGCGACCGTTGCCCTCGCGGAACGGGTGCGCCTGGTTGACGACGGCGTAGACGTCGGCGAGCGTGCCGGGCACGTCGGCCGGCGCGACGTCGCGCAGGTGGTCGGTGGCGGCGAGGAAGTCAGCGACGTCGCGCAACGCGGGCTCGATGCGGTCCACGCGTGCGAAGAACGCATCGCCCTTGCGGATCTCGACGGTGCGGACGTCGCCGGCCCAGGCGTAGATGTCCTGGAACAGGTGGCGGTGGATCGAGCGCAGGCCGTCGAGGTCGTAGGTCGCCGGCAGCGCGTGCTCGCGAAGCCCGAGCGCGCGGGCTTCGACGAGAGCGTTTTCGATGTAGCGCAGCTCGGCCGGCGTGCGTGCACCGACGAGGTTGCGCAGCGTCCGGCCGTCGGGCATGAGGTAGCCGTGCCACCGCTCTCGCTCGTCGCCGGTCTGCCACGGGTGAGTCACTCGTGGGCCTGCCGCACGACCAGGTCGCGGGTGAGCGAGGCGAGCTCGTCGGCGGTGATCTCGCCGGCGACGTAGCGGTCCTGCAGGGCGCGGACCGCGGGGTCGGTGCCGCCGCGCTCCATCTCGCTGGAGTGTCGGATGCGGGCGGCGTCGGCGGCGCGTTGCGCGCGCTCCTCGTCGCTGATGGGCATGGTGGTCCTCCTGCTGCCTTTCGTTGTTCGGCTCCCGGTCCCCCGACTGGTCCGAACGGGTCGCCGCGTGCGGCGACCGGAAGCCCGTGCACATCCGCGACTTGCGGAGCGTGACCGTTCAGCTCGTGGTGACGGTCGCGGTTGTGTGCGGGCGCACTGTGGGTCCCGTCGTCCACCTGTGGGCGGGCGGAGCCGCGAAGCGGTGGAGCTCGGGCCGTCCACAGGTGGGCGAGGGGCTCAGGAGGCGAGCGGCTCGCCCACCTCGCCGGTGCCGCCCTGCGGGACGGCGGCCGGCGTCGCGCTCGCGCCGCGCGAACGTCCGGCGCGGCGGGTGCCGGTGGCGCGTGCGGCCGTCGGCGCGGCGAGGCCGGCGTCGCGCAGCTCGCGCTCGGTCCACCCGGCGCTGATCGCGCCGCGGTACTCGCGCGCGTAGTCCGCCTCGGCCGCGTCAAGTGCGACGCGGGCGGCGTCGCGGCTCGCGGCTGCGGCCGCGAGGCCCTCGACGAGGGACATGCGCGCGTCGATCGACGCGCGCAGCTTGTCGCGGTAGGTCTGGGTGTCGGTGCTGAGGCTCGCCATGCTGGCGAGCGTAGCCGCGCCCGCCAGGGCGCGGTGGCGGCGACGCTTCGCGTCACTCTGCTGGCCGTGCCGCGCAGCCGCGCGTCACCCACCCAGCGGAGCCCCAGACGGAGCAAGCTATACACTTAGGTGCCCTAAGTGGCTTGGCCTCTCGACCTTTCGCGGTCGGAGGCTGCACACTTCGTGTGGTCCCCGCGGGTGCGGGGTCGCTGCGCTGGCTTGGGAGGACGCATGAGCGAGGGGGAGCACCGCGGTGTCGGGCGTGCTCGCGTGCTCGGTCGTGCGCGTCGGGAGAACGTCGAGGGAGGCCGGCGCGGCCGCTTCGTGGTGAAGTCGACGCCGGAGGAGGAGCTGCGGCTTCGGACGCTGGCGGCGCAGCACGGGGTGAGCGTTCCGCGGCTGCTGGTGGAGTCGACGCTGGCGGCGCACGCCGGGCCGGCTGACGACGCGCCGTTGACGATCACCGAGCGGCGGCAGGCTGCCGCGGAGCTGTTCGGCATCAGCCGGCTGCTCGGCACGGTCGCGAACAACGTCAACCAGATGGCGCGGGCGACGAACGCGACCGGCGAGCTGCACGAGGACCTCGAGGCGACGCTGCGGTACGTGCGTGAGGTCCTCGGCCCGCGCATCGAGCGCGCGGTCGACGAGGTGGTCGCGCAGTGATGCCGAACGTCACCCGGGGCGGGCGGATGCCCGGCCTGCTGGTGTACCTGGCGGGGGACGGCCGGCACAACGAGCACCGGGAGCAGCACGTCGTCGCGGGTGATCCCGCGCTCATGGCGTGGCACGCCGACGAGCAGCTGGACCGCGCGTCGGCGCTGGCGATCGCGAAGCACCTCGACGCGCCCAGCCGGGTGTTCGGTACCGAGGTCAACGCACCGCTGTACGAGTGGAGCGAGCAGCGTCAGCAGCGCGTGAAGGTCGGCTACGGCGATGCGCACGTGTGGCACTGCTCGCTGTCGCTGCGCGCCGAGGAGGGCGTGCTGCCCGACACCACCTGGTCGCAGATCGCCGAGGACTTCGTGCGCCAGATGGGGTTCACCGACGCCTCGGGCAAGGCGCCGTGCCGGTGGGTCGCGATCCGCCACGGCGTCTCGCAGGCGGGCAACGACCACGTGCACATCGCGGTCAACCTGGTCCGCGAGGACGGCACGAAGGCGCCGACGTGGAACGACTTCCGGCGCGCGCAGGAGATCTCCGGGCGGCTGGAGAAGGCGTACGGGCTGCAGGTCCTCGAGTCCCGCGACCTCGGGCTCGGCAGCCGCGGCGTGCGGCCGGCGGAGCTCGGTCGCGCCGCGTCCGGCAGCGTCCGCGACACGCAGCGCACGACCGTCGCGCGGCGCGTTCGGGCCTCGGCGACGGCGAGCCGGGACGAGGCGGAGTTCGTGCGGCGGCTGCGGCGTGAGGGGCTGCTCGCGCGGCCGCGGTACGCCGCGGGCCGGGACGACGTCGTGCTCGGGTACTCGGTCGCGCTGCGACCGCCGGCGGGGGAGAGCCCCGTGTGGTTCGGCGGCGGCACGCTGGCCAAGGACCTCACCCTGCCGCGCCTTCGGTCGACGTGGTCGGACAGTCCGCAGGCGGCCACCGACGCGGTCGCCGAGTGGACCGCGGCCGGCCGCGGGCAGCGACCGGTGCGCCCCGGCGTCGAGGTCGACGCGCCCGACCCGCAGCTGTGGGAGCAGTACGCCGAGCAGATCGGCGAGCTGAACGAGCGACTGCGCGGCGTCGCGCCCGACGACACGGCGACGTGGACGCAGGTGGCGCGGGAGACCTCGGGGGCGTTCGCGGCCTGGTCGCTGCGCACCGAGCCTGAGCCCGGGCCGCTGGCCGATGCGTCCGACGCGCTCGCGCGCTACGCCCAGGTCCGCGCGGGGGCGGCTGCGAGCAAGCAGGTCACCACGCCGGCGATCCTCGGCCTGTCGCGGGTGCTGCTCGTGGCCGCCGACGGGGGCCAGTCGCGCACCTCGCAGGCGTACATGGTCCGGCAGCTGGCGAACACGCTGCACGTGCTGTTCCAGATGCAGCAGGCGATGCGCCACGCCCAGGCCGCCGCGGCGACCGAGTGGGCGGTGCGCCAGCGGCTCGCTGTCGTCGCCACGCGTGTGGCGTCGCCGGCGGGCGGGCGGCCCGGAGCGGTCCCGGGCGCGCTGTCGGTCGAGCAGGCGACCGGCGGCGCCGCGGTGCGGCTGCGCTCGCCCCTGCCGAACCCGCTGCAGCCGCGACCTCGCACCACCGCCGCGCAGCGGGACGAGGGGATCGAGCGGTGACGCGCGGGTAGGCGCACGCCGGCGGCCGCGGCCGGCCTCGAGGGCTACCAGTCGGGGGACCAGGAGCCATCACGAGGGAGAAGGACATGAGCGAGAGCGACGGGATCGACGAGGCCATCCGCGGCAGCATGCGGACCGCCATCACCGCGGCCGGGTACGCCGGCCAGCAGATCGCGCAGGCGATCGCGGACCGCGCGAAGGAGTCTGCGCACGCCAGCCACGAGCAGGCGCGAGCGCTGCAGGCCCGGTACGACGCCGAGCGCGCCGCGGCGCGCGCGCACGTCGCCGTGGTCGACCGGCAGGAGTGGTGGGAGACCGCCACGCCGGAGAAGATCGCCCGGGTCTGGGAGACGGCGCAGGCCTGGCGCGAGCAGGATCCCGACATCGACCGAGCCGCGCAGCTCATCGAGCACCAGGTGCGAGAGCGTCACGGCGTCGACGCGGGACAGCTCGCCGAGCAGGTGCGCGCCGACCGGGTCTCCGAGGTGCGCGCGGCGGCCGAGCGGCGGTCCGAGTACGACCGCGCGCGCGAGTGGGCGCAGGAGCACGACCCTGCTCTGCTCGCCGGCCACGACCGGGCTCTGATGGGTTCGGACGACGCGCGCGAAGACGCTCGCACGCGCGAGCGGTTCGTGGAGACCTGGCGTGCGCGCACCGGCGCGACGGTAGACGGCGACGCGGCCCGGGCGGCCGCCCGCGTCGACGAGCTGACGGCGGGTGCAGTGCTCGCCGAGCCGCTTGAGGGAGCCGCGGCCCGCGTCGAGCTCGAGCGTGACGCAGACGTGCTGTACGACTCCGCCGAGCGCCGCCAGCAGCTCGCCGCCCGGCTTGACGCCGCCGGCGTCGGCGCCGAGGCCAAGGAGGCCCGGCTGATCTCCGACGCCTCCCAGGCGGTGCCGGCGAACGAGGCGGTCGTGCGCGGCAAGAGCGCTCCGAAGGCCCGGCGGGCGCGGCCGCAGGGCCGCCAGCAGGACAAGTCGCTCAGCCGGTAGAAGCGATCGCCGGGCGCAGCCGGGTGGCTCCATCGGGCTACCCGGCTGCGGTGCGTTCACGACCCGCGGCGGGCATGCTGCCCGGATGACACCCGACATCTCGCGAGGCCGAGGCGGCGCCGTGCGAGCGCCCGTCGACGTCGTGCTGGCGCGCGCGGTGGAGTCGCTCGACGAGACCACATCGCTGCCCGGCGGCACGTCCTGGGAACCCAAGTGGGACGGGTACCGGATCCTGGCCGCGGTCGATGCCGACCGAGGCCCGACGCTGTGGTCACGCCGAGGAACCGACCTGACCGCAGCGTTCCCCGACGTCGCTGCGGCGGTCGCCGAGCAGGTCCCCGCCGGAACCGTCCTCGACGGCGAGGTGGTCGTGTGGGCGGGGGAGCGGCTGCACTTCGCCGCGCTGCAGCGCCGGGTGGCCAGCCCACGCGCGGCCGGCCGCCTCGCCCGCGAGCAGCCGGCCAACCTCGTCGCCTTCGACGTGCTCGCCGCCGGCGACGTCGACCTGCGCGGCGAACCGTTCGCGCAGCGGCGGGCGCGCCTCGAGCAGCTCGGCAGCACCTGGCGGCCGCCGCTCACGCTGTCGCCCATCACCCAGGACCAGGCGGTCGCCGCGACATGGTTCCGGGACCTGGCCGTCGCCGGCATCGAGGGCCTGGTCGCCAAGGGCGCGAACCAGCTCTACCGCGGCGGGCAGCGCGACTGGCTCAAGGTCAAGCAGCGCAGCGTCCTGGACGTCGTGTGCGCCGCGGTGGTCGGCCCGCTCGCGCGGCCGTCGGTCGTCGTGGCCGGACTACCGATCGACGGCGCCCTGAAGATCGTGGGGCGCACCGTCCCGCTGTCCCCGCTCGCCGCGCGCGAGCTCGCACGCGTGCTGACCGCCGGCGACCCGGACGACCACCCGTGGCCGGAGGTGGTGTCCTCCGCCACGGTGAACGGGTTCGGTGCCAACCGGGAACCCGTCACGCTCACCCGCGTGCAGCCCGTCGTCGTCGAGGTCTCCGCGGACGTCGCGTGGTCGGGGCGGTCTTTTCGTCACCCGCTGCGCTACGTCCGTGAACGTCCAGACTTGCATCCGGGTGAGGTTTCCCCACCCTCGGCCAACGGGTAGATCAGTAGATCAGCTCCGCAGTCTGAGCCGCGGCCGGCGCCGTGACAAGCGCCCCTTGTGTTGGTGACTCAATGTTGTGTTAGATGCAACCGTGAGCGACGCGACTGCTGGAGCCCCCGCAGGCGCCGCGCGCCTCGTGCTCGTCGAAGGCGTCGGCCTCCTTCACCCCGAGACCTCGGTCACCGA
The DNA here is from genome assembly GCF_030053835.1 of Cellulomonas sp. ES6. Lineage (NCBI taxonomy): Bacteria > Bacillati > Actinomycetota > Actinomycetes > Micrococcales > Cellulomonadaceae > Cellulomonas > Cellulomonas sp. ES6. Next base: position 2,752,757 of record NZ_CP125655.1, read on the forward strand.
CGCGATGCTCGACGGCTGGGCGCGACAGCAGCGCGTGCGGTTCCTCAAAGCGAGCACCGTCTCGCACCGAGTCCGAATGGTCCGGCGCATGATCGAATTCTCGAATCTGTACCCCTGGCAGTGGACCGCTCCCGAGGTCGAAGCGTTCGTCGTCGGTCAGTCCGGCGCCACCGCGGCCTCGACCATCCGTGCGTACACGGCGGACCTGCGCATGTTCCTCGAGTACCTGACCGACCCGCGCTACGGGTGGGTGCCGGTCTGCCTGGAGCGCTTCGGTGAGGCCCCGCAGCAGGTGATCGACGAGTGGAACTCCGTCACCCACACCAGCGCGTACGAAGGCGCCCCGGGACGCAGACCCCTGACGTACCAAGAGGTCCAACGCCTGTTCGACGCGGCCGACGACATCGTCGAGGCAGTCCGCGCACGCAAGCGGAAGGGCGCGCTGGCAGCCCAACGGGACGCGGCGATCCTCAAGACGGTCTACGCCTACGGGCTCCGGCGCCGTGAGGCGTGGGGGCTGGATCTGAGTGACCTGCGACGCAACCCCAAGGTGCCCGCCTTCGGCCAGTTCGGAGCTCTCTACGTGCGCTGGGGCAAGGCGAAGCGCGGAGGCACGCCGCGGCGGCGCACCGTGATGCTCGTCCCCGAGATGGACTGGATAGTGCCAGTCCTGGACCAGTGGCTGGAGGAGGTGCGGCCGAGGTTCGATCCCGGGCAGCACGCGGCGCTGTGGGCCACCGAACGTCGCAGCCGCCTCGACTGGCGAGGGATCAACGACGCCTTCGCCGAGGCCCGCGATGCCGCCGGGTTGGACAAGGAGCTCGACCTTCACTGCCTGCGGCACTCGTACGTCACGCACCTCGTCGAGTTCGACTACCCCGAGCGCTTCGTCCAGGAGCAGGTCGGCCACGCGTACGCCGCCACCACGGCGATCTACACCGGCGTCTCGGACGCCTACCGAAACACCCTGCTGCGCCGGGCGATCGACGCCCACCAGCCCGACCTGTGGCTCGACCCCGAGGAAGGAAACTCGTGATCAAGAAGATGGGCGTGGCCTGGGAGCTGCGGCTGCGCATGGCCGAGCGCGGACTGTTCGCGACGACGGACCTCGTTCCGCTGCTCGCCGAGCGCGGTGTCCATCTATCCCGCGAGCAGGTCTACCGGCTCGTCACGTCGACCCCGCAACGACTCAGCATGGACGTTCTGGCGGCGCTCTGCGACATCCTCGGATGTCAACCCAACGACCTCATCAAGGTGGTGGCCGTCGACGAGCAGGTCGCCAAGACCGGCACCCGGTCGTCGGGACCGGTCGGGCCGGGACCCGCCGTCCAACGGACACGGATTCGTCGACCTGACCTCGGCTGATGGGCTCCGCGTCAGCAGCCACGAAGCCATGCGTGCGGACGCCGGTCCACTGTCCTGTGTGCGGTCAACTCCGCCTGTCCGCAGCCCGCTGGCCCGTCGGCCCCGTCTGCCACCCGTGCTACTCGCACGCCCGCCGCAACGCGGCTCCATGCGACTCCTGCTCGCAGGTCCGCGTGCTCGTCGGACACCCCGATGCCCCATCGGTCAGCCTGCTGAGCCCCACGCTCTGTGGCCCCTGCTCGGGCAGCGCCCGCTACTCCTACGCATGCCCACGCTGTGGTGGCTCCGAGGAGCCGTACAAGAACCTGCTCTGCGTGCGCTGCGCCGTCAGCGACCAGCTCACGACGATGTTCGGACCAGCGACGCCCGGGACGCCGGTCGCGGCGCTCACTCACGCACTTCGCGCGTGCCGCCGACCTCGCTCAGTCATGCGCTGGCTCACGAACCCGCGCGGGGGCGCCCGTGTGCTGCGAAGCCTGCTCGACGAGGGCATCGAGGTCAGTCACGACTCGCTCGACACCTTCGACGAACGCGAAGTGTGGTCGCTGCGTCGAATGCTCGTTGACCTCGAAGTCCTTCCCGAACGGCACGACCCCATCGCTCGGCTCGACGTCGTGCTGGAGAAGGTGACGGCAACGTCCGCGCCGAGCACCAGGGCGCTCGTGCGTGCGTACGCATCGTGGTGGCACCTACGACGCGCGCGGCGGCGCTACGAGCAGACTGGCAGGTTCACCTACAGCCAGTTCCGGAACGTCTGGGCGCGCCTGATGGCGGTGACCGCCTTCCTCGTCTGGCTCGACGAGAACGGCGCCGAGCTGGACGCCCTGGAGCAAGCCACGCTGGACCGCTGGCTCGACGACGTCACGAGCGACCAGCGCAGCGCGACCGGGGACTTCCTGCGTTGGGCCGGCCGGCGTCGCCTCGCCCCACGCCAACTGGCGGTCACCTATCCCGAGGCACGTGAGCCGACCATCGTGCTGACCGACGACGAGCGATGGGCTGAACTGCGACGGTGCCTCACCGACCGGACGATCCCCGTCGACGTCGCGACGGCGGGCGCGATGTTGCTCCTCTACGGACTGCCCCTCATCCGCATCGCCGAGCTCACGAAGTCGAACCTCAACTCCGACCCCCGCACGGGCTCCGTCGACGGGTTCCGCCAGACCGCGGGCGGCCACCTGATCGAGGTCCCGCCAAGGCTCGGGCGCATGCTCGCGCAGCTGCCTGCCGACGTGGCGTCGAGGGGGACACCCCTGATCGAGTCGAGGGCGGGCGGTCCGGAGTGGCTGTTCCCCGGCAGGGGCGCCGGCGGCCACGTCACCTACACAGGCCTCGCTGAGCGCCTGCGGCGCCACGGGATCTCGGTGCGACAGTCCCGCAACGCAGCCCTCATCGGGCTCGCCGCCGACCTGCCCGCACCCGTGCTCCACGACCTGTTTGGACTCAGCATCGCCGCCTCGGTGAGATGGGCTCGCCGGGCCGGGCGTGACTGGACCGGGTATGTGGGCATCGTCAAGAAGAGCCAGAGCCAACGAGGAGGTCCGGCCGTCAGGAGTCCGTTCAACGCGTCAGGCGGTCGGTGACCCGGTCCGGTCCCGGAGCGCCTTCGCCAGCTTCTTGCGGGGCAGACGGCCGGAGGAGAAGTACTGCCCGTCGAGCAGGACCAGCGGGTTCATCGCCGGCCGGTGCCCGGCGATGAGTGCGCGCCCCTCGTCACTGTCGATGTCGACGACGCGGATCACGAGCGGGGTCTGCTGGGACATGGCGGTCAGGGCGTGCTTCGCGTCGTCGCAGAAGTGGCACGCGGGGGCCTGCACGACGGTGATGACGGGCAGGTCAGACGGCGTGGTGGACACGGGACTCCTCGGGCTGGGTCGGATCGACGGGCGGTTCATGTGGTCAACGCAGGCCCAGGAGCGGGGCGGGGTCGACGGTCTTGCCGCCGACGTACACCTCGAAGTGGAGATGACACGCCCCGGACAGCCCGGTGTTCCCGGAGTAGCCGATGAGCTGGCCCCGGCTAACCTGCTGGCCCGAGGACACGACAGATCGGGTCAGGTGGTTCGAGCTGCTCATCAGCGACTGCCCGTTCACGGTGCCGTAGTTGAGCATGACCTGGTTCCCGAAGCCGTTGCGCCATTCCGACCACTGGACCGTGCCGTCGCGCGGGGCGTAGAGCGGGGTGTTGCAGTAGGTGCGCAGGTCGATGCCGGCGTGCAGCCGGTAGTACCCGAGGATCGGGTGCAGGCGCATGCCGTAGTTCGACGTGACGTACATAGGGTCGATCGAGGTCGGGTTGGAGAACAAGACGCCGCTGGACGCGGGCGGTGCGACCGGCTGTGCCGCCTGCCCGGGGGCGGGATTCGGAGCGGGGTGGACCGGTGCTGCGGGCGCTTGCTGCCGCGCCGCCGCCTCCTCCTGCGCGGCGATCTGCGCGATCTCGGCCTCGGCGGCCGCGCGGATCGAGTCGGCCGCAGCCTGCTCCGCCTGCGCCTGGCCGCGCATGCCCTCGATGCGTTGCGCTGCGGCACTCTGGTCTGCGACCGCCTGCTGCAGTGCGATGGTCTGGGTCTGCTGCTCGGCTCGTGCAGCTTCAGCAGCCTCCGCCTGCGCCTCGGCCGCCGCCTCCATCTCGGTCAGGGTGCCGACGACGGCAGCCAGCCGGGCCTGACCTGTGCGGGCGTTCGCTTCGAGCACGACGAGCTCCTCGAGCGCACGACTCTGCAGTCGCTGTGCGGTCGCGACCGTCTCCGCGCGGTCGACGAAGTCCTCCAGGCTCGCCGCGCCGACGACGACCTCGAGCGCCGCGGTCGATCCCGAGCCCTGGTAGGCGCTCCTGGCGAGCTGTGCGATCGTCGAGCGGACTTCCGCGCGGCGCGCGGCGTCGGTGTCCAGTTCGTCCTGGAGCGTCTCGCGCAGACCCACGGTGTCCTCGAGTCTGCTCTGCGCGAGAGTGGCCGTGCGTTGGGCGGAATCGGCCTGGACGGTCGCGGCGTCGAGTGCCGCCTGCGCGGCGGGAAGCCGCGCCTTCGTCTCCTCAAGGGTGAGCACCGCCTGAGCGAGATCCGCCGAGAGCTCCTCGACCGACTCCTGCAGCAGCTCGTACTGGCGCTCTGCGGCGTCGGCGCGCTGCTGAGCGGCGCGCTGCTTGTCGTCGAGGGTGTCCCCGGCCGCGCTGTCGACGGGCGCGAGAGCCGCGGTGAGCGTGAGCACCGCGGCCGCGGCGAACCCGGCGGGCGCGAACCTGCGCTGGCGAGTGCGCCGGGCGCCAGATGCTGCCCTGCAGGTGGGCTCTCGAGCGACCATCACCATCGGTTCACCGGGGCATTCGAGGCGGCTGCGTCGAGATCCGCCCGCAGGCGCCGGTACAGGTCGATGTCGATCTCACTCGAAGCCAGCCACTCATCGAGCGCGGCACGCGGCGTGCTCGCAGCGCGGGACGGGAACAACCGCGAGACAGCCCACACCGCCAACGCGACGACCGCGACCCACACGCAGCCCATGACGACCCATCCGAGGGCACTCATCTGGCACCACCACATCCCCCCGCGCTCCTCACCGGTCGACTCCTGCTCCGCATGCCCTCAAGCCTCTCGGCGCGCGGTCAAGTCTTCGCGGTCGCGGCATGAAGGTCTGATCAAGATGGCCGGTTCCGGGACCAACGGCACGGCCGGTGACCGGGTGCGGCTCCCTACCGTGTGCCCGCCGCCGGGCGCCTGACCCGGGGCTGGATGGGGTCAAGTTGTGAGTCGCCCTCGGAACCGGCTGACGGTCGTCGTCAGCGCCGTGCTCATCCCGCTGCTGGTGCTGGCCGTGGCAGCCATGGCCGCGACCTGGCCCGGTGAACGACGCCAGACCGCGCGGGTCATCGAGCCCGTCGAGGTGCAGTACCCGACGGCCGTGGTCACCGGGACCGCCCAGGAGAGCTGCCAGGGGACCGTCGAGGACCAGCGACCGGACGGCAGCATCCCGGAGACGGTCACCTGCCTGCGCGTCAGTGCCGACGTGACCAGCGGCCCGCAGGCCGGACGGAGCATTCAGATCTGGGCCACCGCCACGTTGACCCCGGACGACGTGGGCGCGGGCACCCGCATCGTGGTGGAGTGGTATCCCGCGACCCAGACCGACGACGAGGTGTGGGCGTGGCACGACTTCCAGCGCAGCCTGCCGCTCGGTGCGCTCCTGGCTCTCTTCGCGATCTCCATCGTGCTCGTCGCCGGCTACCGAGGAGCCAGGGCGCTGCTGGGCCTCATCGCCGCGTTCGCCGTGATCGGCGTCTACGTCCTGCCAGCGCTGCTCGCCGGCGAGAACGCGGTCGTCGTGGCGCTGGCGGCCTCGACCGTCATCATGACCGCCGTGCTGTACCTGGCGCACGGGCTCTCGCTGCGCACCTCCACCGCGCTGATCGGGACGCTGGCCGGCCTGGCCCTGACCACAGGGCTCGGCGCCCTCGGGGCGCGATGGGCGCACCTGTCCGGGGTGACCAGCGAGGACGACTACCGGCTGGCGCAGCTACTCGGCGACGTCGGCGCTGTCTCCCTGCGAAGCCTGTTCCTCGCCGGGCTCGTCCTCGCAGGCCTCGGCGTGCTCAACGACGTCACCATCACGCAGGCCTCGGCGGTCTGGGAGCTGCGCGCCGCGTCCCCGCACGCCACGCGGCTCGAGCTGTTCCGCGGCGGGATGCGGATCGGGCGCGACCACATCGCCTCCACGGTCTACACCATCGCGTTCGCGTACACCGGCGCATCGCTGCCGGTCCTGCTGCTGCTGCTCATCTACCAGCTGCCGCTGCTCTCGACCCTGACCAGCGGGCAGTTCGCCGCCGAGATCGTGCGCACCGCGGTGTCCTCCGTCGGGCTCGTCCTGGCGATCCCGCTCACGACGGCCATCGCCGTCGTGGTCGTGACAGCGACCGGCGCAACCGTTCCCCGACACAGCCTCAGCCACGGCCACAGCCACGCGATGTGAGAGCGGTGGGGCGGCTCAGCGCACCGGGGCTTCCGCTGCGCTACTAGCGCACGACCGCAGGCGCCGCGTCGTCGCTGTCGTCGCTCGACTCGATCGGCCGCGGCGGGTTCGAGCGGCGCGAGAGCAGCACGATCACGGCGCCCGCTGCCACGCTGAGCACCGACCACAGCTGCGGCTGCGTGAGCCCTGCGACCACGGGGGTGTTGACCCGCAGGTACTCCACGGCGAACCGGGACAGACCGCTGAGCACCAGGTACCCCCCGAACAACCCGGCACCCGGGAGCCATCGGCGAGCCGACCACAGCACCCCGGCGATCACGAAGGCGGCGATCGTCTCGTACAGCGGGGTCGGGTGGACGGGCACGGTGCTGGGAACCGCGCCGTGCGGGAAGGCCATCGCCCAGGGCAGGTCGCTCGGCCTGCCGTAGGTTCCGTCACCGGCGAGGAAGCAACCCAGACGACCCACGCCGTACGCGACCGTGAGCGGGATCGCCGCCGCCCCCGCGACCTGCCCGAGCGGCAGACGGTGCCGGCGGATCACGACGAGCGCGGACGCCACGCCGGCGATGAGCCCCCCGTACCAGGTGAACCCCATGCCGCCCAGATGGTGCCAGCTCAGGTCGTCGACGTTCTCCAGCAGGAAGTAGACCTTCGCGCCCACGAACCCCCAGATCGTGGCCCAGAACACCAGGGAGTGCGCGCTGTCACGCTTGAGCCCCAACCGGGTGAACCCCCGTCCCAGCAGATAGGCGGCGATCAGCGCGGCCGCGGCCTTGCTCACGCCGTAGGTCTGGATGTCGAGGCCGAAGATGCTGAACAGGACGGGGCGCACGTCGGGTCTTCCTGTCGTCGGGATTCGCCGACAGGGGAGCCGGCCCGGCCACGGTCTCGCGGTCAGGTTGAGAGCACCCCGCGAAGTCGGTTGACGTTGGATCAAGCAGGCCGTGACCGGCTCGAACGTTCGATCAAGGTTCGATGAAGCCACCGACCGGTGCGACGCTCTCGCTCGAAGCCGGCGACACAATGGCCCGCATGAACCCTCCTGTCGCCCTGCGTGCCGTGGTCGTCGATGACGAGAAGCCGCTCGCCGCCGTGATCGGCGGCTACCTCGAGCGCGAGGGCTTCGAGGTCACGCTCTGCCATGACGGGACCGAGGCCGTCGCCCTGCTGCGCGAGGTTGACCCGGACGTCGTGGTCCTCGACCTCGGGCTCCCGGGCCTGGACGGTATCGAGGTGTGCAGGCAGCTGCGGACCTTCTCCGACTGCTACGTCGTCATGCTGACCGCGCGTAGCGAGGAGGTCGACACCCTCATTGGTCTGTCGGTCGGCGCCGACGACTACATGAGCAAGCCGTTCAGCCCGCGCGAGCTGGTCGCGCGGATCCGCGTTATGCTGCGCCGACCCCGGCACCCGGCACCACCCGCACCGGACGCCGTGCCCGCCTCGGACGCGCGCGTCATCTCGATCGGGGGACTGCGGCTGAACCTCGATGCCCGCGAGGTCGACGTCGACGGCGAACGCGCCCTTCTCACCCGCCTGGAGTTCGACGTGCTCGCGGCCCTCGCCTCACGTCCGGGCATCGTGTTCTCGCGACCTGCCCTGATCCGTGCGGTCTGGGGTGAAGGCTGGGTCGGCGACGAGCACCTGGTCGACGTCCACGTCCTGCACGTGCGCCGCAAGCTCGGGGACACCGCACAGGAACAGCGGTTCGTGCGCACCGTGCGCGGTGTCGGCTACAGGATGGGCCCCGGATGAACACCCGCGACGCGATCGGCCCCGGCACTCTCGGCCGTCGCCTCTTGGTCTCGATCGCCCTGGTGCTCCTCGCTGCCGCGGTCACCGCCTGGATCGTGGCGACCCTCGTCGGGCCCGCGCTGTTCCACGAGCACCTGCTGCAAGCGGGCGTCCAGGACCACGAGCTCGCCGACCTGCACATCGAGGAGGCGTTCCAGTCAGCCAGCACCATCGCCCTCGCCCTGGCGATCGTGGTCGCCGGCGTGACCGCGCTGGCGGTCAGTGTGCTGCTCACCCGCCGCATCGGACGCTCCGTGGCGCAGATGTCCCGCGCCGCCGCGCAGATTGGTGCCGGACGCTTCGACGCGCGCGTCCCGCTGCCCGGGATCGGCACCGAGTTCGACACGCTGGCCGCCGCGTTCAACACCATGGCCGCGCACCTAGAGGATGACGCGCGACTGCGCGAACGGCTGATCGCCGACGTCGCGCACGAGCTGCGGACCCCGGCGGCGACCATCGCCGCGTACATCGAGGCGATCGAGGACGGGGTGCGCGTGCTCGACACCGAGACCGTCGCCGTCCTGCACGACCAGGCTCAACGGCTCAACCGCCTGGCGCGCGACCTCGCGGCGGTGACCCGCGCCGAGAGCGGCGAGCTGGACCTGCAGCTGGCCGACGTCCCGGCCTCCGACCTCCTTGACGCCGCGGCGCTGGCCGGACGCGAACGCGCCGACACCGCCGGCGTGAGCATCGAGGTGCAGGCAGCCCCCGGCGCCGGGACGGTCCGGGTCGACCGGGTCCGGCTCGCCCAGGTCCTCGACAACCTGGTCGTCAACGCGGTGCGGCACACACCAGCCGGCGGGACGATCACCTTGCGCGCCGCACCGAGCGCGCCGGACACCGTCGAGCTGACGGTCGCCGACACCGGAGAGGGGATCCCCGCCGAACACCTGGAGCACGTCTTCGAGCGGTTCTACCGGGTGGACAGCGCGCGCGATCGCGGCCGCGGTGGATCCGGCGTCGGTCTGGCGATCTGCCGCGCGCTGGTGCACGCCCACCACGGCTCGATCCGCGCCACATCCGACGGCACCGGCCACGGCTCGACGTTCATCGTCCGGCTTCCCGCCGCACCCCGGAACACCACCCCCTAGTGAGCAGCACCCTCGAGGCTTCATCGGAAATCAATGCACCCCTGACCGCCGCGCAAGAACCGCACGGCACCGTTGAGGCATGCTCGAGTTCTCCGGGGCCTGCCCAGGTGCGCCCACCCCGCGTGTCACGGTGGTCCGTTCACCCGCGTGCCACCTGTGCGACGCCGCGCTGCAGACCCTCGGGCGGCTGCGCGAGGTCGTCCCCCTGGACCTCGAGGTCCTCGAGATCAATTCCGAGGAGGGTGCGCGGCTCGTCGCTCAGCACCGGCCTGCGATGAGCCCGCTCGTCCTCCTCGACGGCGCGTTCGTGAGCTCGGGCAAGCTGCGTTCTGGCCGCCTGCTGGACCTGCTGCGCGAGCGCGGCAGCGACGTCCACCTCGCGGCGGTGCGCTGATGGGGTCCCAGCTGCTGACCACGGGCAGCGTCCTGGCCGCGTTCTTCGCCGGCGGCGTCGCCCTGTTCGCTCCCTGCTGCATCGTGTTCCTGGCGCCCAGCTACCTCGCCGGGGCGGTGAAGAACCGTCGCTGGCGCCTGCTGCCCCTGACCTTCGTGTTCGCGGCCGGGCTGGCCACGGTGCTGCTGCCCATCACCCTCGGCGTCAGCATGGTCGCCGGGGCGATCGCCAAGTACCACGCACCCCTGTACTACGCCGGCGGGGCCCTCATGCTCGCCCTGGCCGCCCTAGCCCTGTCGGGGCGGATGTGGTCGCTGCCGAGCGCGTTGCGCACCCCGGACACGCGCCGCGGCGACACCGGCAGCTTCTACGCGCTCGGGGTGTTCTCCGGCATCGCGTCCAGCTGCTGCGCGCCGGTCCTCGCCGGGGTGATGACGCTGTCGGCCCTGTCCGGGTCGCCGGCCGGCGGGCTGCTCCTGGGGCTGGCGTACGTGTTCGGGATGGTGTTCCCGCTGTTCGTCATGGCGTTGATCTGGGACAAGGCCCGCCTGCGCGACCGGCGGTGGATGAGCCCCAAGCTCGTGCGTGTGCGTCTGGCCGGATGGACCCTCGTCACGAACTCGCTGAACATCGCCGTCGCGGTCGGGTTCACCGTCATGGGAGTCGCCGTCATCCTGCTCGCCGGCAGCCCCGACATGACCCGGGGGACCGAGGCGCAGGCGGCGATCGGCCGGGGCCTGACCACGGTGTTCTCCCGGTTCGAGGACTGGAGCTCACCCATTCCCGAGCCGGTCCTCGGACTCGGGCTGGTGGCACTGGCCGCGCTGTTCGTCTGGGGCACCCTGTCCGAGCGGCGACGCTCCAGGACCACGAGCTCGCCCGCGGCCGAGAACACCCCCGAGGACACCCACGAGCCGCACGCCGCGGGCGAGAACAGCTGCCACGGCGACCACGAAGGAGCCGCACGATGACGTCCGCCAAGGTTGCCCGGGAACGACGGGCCGTCGCACTCGCGCAGGTCCGCGAGGACCAGCGCCGGCACGACCGGCGCCGCAAGCTCGTCATGACCGGCGCGTCGGCGCTGATCGTCGTCCTGATGGTCGCGGTGGTGACCGCAGCCCTGCTCAGCGCACGTGAGACGACCTCCAGCGACCTCGGGCCGGCACCGGACTTCACGCTGCAGGCCAGCGACGGGTCGAGTGTCACCCTCTCGGAGTTCCGCGGTTCGCCGGTCGTCCTGTACTTCAACGAGGGCGCCGGCTGCGGGTCCTGCCTGCAGCAGATGGGAGAGATCGAGAAGGACCCCGCCTTCGCGGAGGCTGGCATCACGGTGCTGCCCATCGTGATGAACACCGCCGAGCAGATCAGCGCCGACATGGACACCTACGGCGTCACCACCCCGTTCCTGCTGGACGACGGGACCGTCTCCGAGGAGTACGGGACGCTCGGCACCGGCATGCACGAGGGGCTGCCCGGACACAGCTTCGTCCTGGTCGACGCCGACGGCGAACGCGCGTGGTCCGGCAACTACCCGTCCATGTGGCTCGCGCCCCAGGACCTGCTCAAGGAAGTCCAGGCCCGGCTGCCTGGCTGACCACCCACCGACCACAGGAGACCTCATGAGCGACAGCTGCTGCCAGTCCAGCCCCGCCGAGACGACCGCACCGACCCACGAGTGCTGCGGGGGGACCCGCTGCAGCGGCGCCACCGCCGACGAGCACACCACGCCCAACAGCACGACCACGCCCGTCGCCTGACCCCCGGCACGCGACGAGCCCTCAGCCGACCGAGGAGCACCCTCATGTCCCCGAAGATCCCCCGAGCCGTCGCCGCCGTGGCAGCGACCCTCACGCTCGGGCTCCTGCTCAGCGCCTGCTCGACCGGCGAGCAGACCTCGACCGACCAGCAGAGCCCCTCCGGCGCGACCAGCAAGGCGGCAACGTCCGTCGAGCACAACGACGCCGACGTGGAGTTCGCCCAGATGATGATCCTGCACCACCAGGGCGCACTCGACATGGCCGTGCTCGCCGAGGGCCGCGCCCAGAGCGAACCGGTGCAGGACCTCGCCGCGCGGATCCAGTTCGCCCAGCAGCCCGAGATCGACCTCATGACCTCCTGGCTGCAGACCTGGGGCGAGCAGCCGGCCGAGGCCGACGACTCCATGGGTGGCATGGACCACTCCGGTGAGCACACCGGCATGGCCGACGACGGCCAGATGCAGCAGCTCCAAGACGCCGGCGCCGACTTCGACCGGATGTTCCTGGAGATGATGATCGACCACCACACCGGCGCGATCACCATGTCCGAGGACTACCGCAACCGCGGCCAGAACGAGGACGCCCTCGAGCTCGCCGACACGATCATCGCCGACCAGACCACCGAGATCGCCGAGATGAAGGCACTGCTCGCGGACATGTGAGCCGCCCCGCGATCGCGGCGCCACCGGTGCACCCCCGTGCCGGTGGCGCCGCTGTCTCTGCGTCCGGGACAGATCCTTGATCGAGCCTTGACCGCACCCGCGGCCTGACCTTCACCCCCGGTGATCACGATGGGGAACGACCCAGTCCCGCACCAGCGAGCGAATCGGAGCACGACGTGATCAAGCACCACCTCAAGCACATGGCGATCGGGGCGGCCCTCGTCCTGGCGCTGCTCCTGGCCTTCGGAGTGGACCTGTCCCGGGCACTGCCCTACGCGCTGCTGCTGGCGTGCCCGCTGGGCATGGTGGCGATGATGTTCTTCATGGGCCGCGGCAACGGGCACGTCCACGGCCCGCACGACGGACCCACCAGCCACGACCACGACCACGACCACGACCACGACCACGAAACCACGCCGCCCGCCGGCGGTGGGCTGACCCGCGAGGACCACGAGCGGATCCCCTGAAGGACGCCCAGCCGGCAGGGAAAACGGCGCCGCGCCACGGTCGCGCGGCGCCGTTCGTCCTGCTCGGCACCTGAGTGACGCGTCCGGCAGTATCCCCGGCTGCGCTCAGCCGACGTACTCCCAGTGCCACGGCTCCGGCTTCGAGCCCGAGGCGCGCGCCCAGCTCGGCAAGGTCCACCCGTACTCGCCGGCGTGCTCGAGCAACCACTCGTGCTCGCTCGTCCCGAACGACGACGCCCCGCCCCCGAAGTCGACCGCGACCCCGGTCCCGTGGTTCGAGGTCCCGGGCGTGGCGCACAGACTGCCCTTGTTCCGCCGGCAGGCGACCTGCGCCGCGTAGGACCGGTAGGAGTCGGTCACCACCAGGTCGCTCGAGAACACCCACTCGAACGCCGCGTTCAGCCCCTCGAGCGCCTCCGTGGCATCACAACGCTGCTGATGGCCGGGCGCGAAGTCCAGCTCACACAAGGCGCTCAGCGGGATCTCGCCGTTGGCGTACTGGTCGAGCGAGGTCCGCTGCGCCTGCTTGCGCGCTGCCGCCTCCTGCTCAGCCACCCGCGCGGCAGCGGCCGCTACCGCGGCCTCCTGCGCCTGCGCGGTCACGACCTGGAGCTCGGCCGTCAACGCCGCGACCCGGTCGGTCCGAGCCAGGAGCAGCGACACGGCTGCGTCCACGCTCGCCCCGGATCCACCATCGGAGCGGACAGGCGCGGCCACCACGGCGTCGGAGGCCTCCGGCAGGGACTGCGACAGGGCGGTCGCCGTTGTGGTGGGCGCGGGTTCTGCCTGCTCACCGGGCGTCGAGATCACTGCATCCAGGGGCCGCACCGGGGAGGGGGCCACAGGTGGCTGAAGCGCCAGGACCGCGGGTTGGGCCGCCTGAGTCACCGTGATAGCGGCCCGCAGGTCGCCGATCGCCTCGTCGAGCTGCCACGTCGCCTCGGCGGGGACCGAGGCCGCAACGGCCGCCGTCTTGACGGCCTGCGCCGCGCGCAGCGTGCCGCTGGCCTCGATCACCGCCGCCTGCCGATCCTCTACGACGCGGGCCGGGGGGAAACCCGGCCCGCCCGGCGCCGAGGCCGCCGGTGTGGGCATGGGCTCGATCGTCCCGGCCACGCCCTGTTGCACCCCACCCAGGGAGGCGGTGGCGAACCCGGCCACGCCGAGCGCGACGGCGGCGGCGACAGCGGCCTTGGCCGCTCCGCGTCGGCGCCGGGCGCGCTCCTGCTCGCGGCGGGCGGAACGCGATACGACGTCCCGCGGTCGGCGGACCCCTGCCGCGGGCGCTCCAGGAGCTGACGACTCCGCCTTCAGTGCGTCGTCGGCAGCATCGCTCGGCAGAGCGTGTCGCCCTCGAGCTGGTGGGCGGTCCGCAGCCTGTGGACGCGTGTCCGGATCGACCTCCGCGGCCGCCGACTGCGGAGCTGCGCGGTGACGCGCCATGCCGGCGTGCCGAGCCGTCACCGGGTGGACCTGCAGGGCGCCGCATCGGGGGGAACTCGCACCGCACCAGCGTCGAAGAGAACTGCCCAAGCCTCGGTTGGCTCTCGGTGAAGATTCGATCAGGGGCACCGGGAGGGCGAGCTCTTGACCCAACCTCAACCCGGGGCTCACCGAATCGCAGGGAGCATCGATCTAGTGTCGACTCATACCCCCAGGGGGTATGGCCGATGCCGGCGGAATGAGCGGCCGGCCGCTACGGGATCTTCCAAGGGGTCAAGCCATGGTCGCGTTGATCGTGATTTTCACAGCCGCCGTTCTGACAGCAGGACTGGGGTGGTACTTCTTCGGGCCGCGCACCAGCAGCCGCGCCGAGCTCCGCGACGGAAGACAGGTCGCCACCATCGTCGTCAAGGGCGGCTACTCACCGGACGTCATCGAGGTCGTCCGCGGAACGCCCGTGCGGTTGCGCTTCGACCGCCAGGAGACCGGCGACTGCTCCTCGCGCCTGGTCCTGCCCGAGTTCAAAGTGAACGCCGCCCTCGCGGCGCACCGTGTCACCGAGATCGACTTCATACCGACCCAGTCCGGTGAGTTCGGCTTCGCCTGCGGGATGAACATGCTGCACGGCACGCTGCGGGTGGTCGACGACCCGACGGACCCCGAGAGCACCCTCGTCGAGCCCGACCACCGCACGGGCCGCAGTTCGGAGCCCGAACACGACCCCCTGGTCCAGGGCGCCATCGACACCGAAGCCCGGGAACGCGCCGCGGAGGTCAAGGACTTGCGCAACCGCGTGCTCGCCGGGACGGCATTGACCACCCCCGTCCTGCTCGCGGTCATGGCGACCACGCTCCTCGGGGCTACCTGGGTGCCGCCGGTCTTGCTCGACCCGCTCGTGCAGCTCCTGCTGATCGCGCCGGTCATGGTGTACACCGGGGCGCCGATCCACCGCACCGGATGGCTCGCGTTGCGCCACCGCGCGGCCGACATGAACTCCCTGATCACCCTGGGCACCATCGCGGCGTTCGGGTTCAGCCTGATCGCGACCTTCACCCCGGGTCTGCTACCCGCGGAGTCCCGGGAGGTCTACTACGAGGCGGTGGGCGTGATCATCACGCTCATCCTGCTCGGGCGGCTCCTGGAGACACGCGCGAAGGCGGGCACCGGCGAGGCGATCCGGGCACTGATCGGGCTCCAGCCGCGCACCGCGCGCGTCGAGCGCGGCGGGACGCAGATCGACGTCGAGATCGAAGACGTGCAGCGCGGCGACGTGGTGATCATCCGCCCCGGCGAGAAGCTGCCCGTCGACGGCGAGGTGCTCGAGGGAGCCTCAGCCGTCGACGAGTCCATGGTCACCGGTGAGCCGATGCCCGTGGCCAAGTCGGTGGGCGACACGGTCATCGGCGCGACGATCAACCAGACCGGTTCCCTGCGCTACGTCGCGACCCGGGTCGGGGCCGAGACGATGCTCGCCCAGATCATCCGCCTGGTCCGTGAGGCACAGGGCTCGAAGGCACCCATCCAGCGCCTGGTGGACAAGGTCTCGAGCTACTTCGTGCCCGCGGTCATGGCGGCAGCCGTGTGGACGTTCGTCGCCTGGTACCTCGTGGGGCCACCGCCGTCCGTGGTCTACGCCCTCGTCGCGGCGGTGTCCGTCTTGATCATCGCCTGCCCGTGCGCCCTCGGGCTCGCGACACCACTGTCGATCACGGTCGGCACGGGCAAGGGCGCCACGAACGGCATCCTCATCCGCTCCGCCGAGGCCCTCGAGACCGCGCACAAGCTGGACACGATCGTCCTGGACAAGACCGGCACCATCACCAACGGCGCGCCCGTGCTGACCGACGTCCTGCCCACTCCCGACTTCCAGGCCGACGAGCTCCTGGCACGTGTGGCCTCCGCAGAACAGGCTTCCGAGCACCCCCTGGCGTCCGCGATCGTTGCGGCAGCTCTCGAGCGTGGACTGCGCCTGAGCCGCCCGCAGCAGTTCGACTCCGTCACAGGCCAGGGAATCATCGCCACGCTCGACGGCTCCCAGGTCCTGGTGGGCAACGAGCGTCTGCTCAGCGGCCACGGGGTGGCCGCGGGTGCGCTGCTTCGCGAAGCCGGCCGGCTCGCCGCGGAAGGCAAGACGGCGATGCTCGTCGCGATCAACCGGATGCCCGCCGGGGTCATCGCCGTCGCGGACACGGTCAAGGACACCTCCGCCCAGGCGGTCGCAGCCCTGACCGCCCGCGGCATCGACGTGGTGATGATGACCGGCGACAACCGCGTCACGGCCGGTGCCATCGCCCGCCAGGTCGGCATCGCACGTGTCGTCGCGGAGGTTCTGCCGGAGCACAAGGCCAGCGAGGTGCGACGCCTCCAGGCCGAGGGGCGAGTGGTCGGCATGGTCGGCGACGGGATCAACGACGCGCCCGCGCTCGCCCAGGCCGACGTCGGATCCGCGATCGGCACCGGCACCGACGTGGCGATCGAGTCCTCCGACATCACCCTGATCTCCGGATCGCTGACGGGACTCGTCACGGCGATCGACCTGTCGCGCGCGACGATGCGAAACATCCGCCAGAACCTGGTGTTCGCGTTCGGGTACAACGCCATCGGCATCCCGATCGCCGCCGGCGTGCTCTACCCCGCGTTCGGACTGCTCCTGAGCCCCATGCTCGCAGCGCTCGCGATGGCGCTGTCGTCGCTGTCCGTCGTCGCGAACGCCAACCGCCTGCGCCGGTTCACCCCGCGCGCCCTGGCCGTCAGCACCACCAGCACACCGCACGCCGAACCAGCCGTCCACGTGACGGCCGAACACGAAGGGCACACCACCATGACCCCCAGCTCCCAGGCACCCGTGGTCGACCCGGTGTGCGGCATGACCGTCGATCCTGCGGAAGCGGCGGCCACCCGGCAGTGGCGGCAGCAGACGTTCTCCTTCTGCTCGACGCAGTGCGCAACCACCTTCGACGGCGAGCCTGCCGCCTACGCATCCTGACCAGCCGCGCCACATGCCCGCAGCGACTGCGCCCGTCCTCCCGTCCCCGGTGCCCCGAGCCCGCGCGCTGCGTCCAGGAGGCTCAGTGCGCTGGCTCGGGGCGGCCGCGGCCGGAGGGCTGATCACCGCGGCGGCCTTCCCTGATCTTGGCTGGTGGCCGGCAGCGCTCGTCGGGGTCGCGCTGCTTGCCGCGCACCGTGAGGTGGAGTCGGTGCGCGCGGTCACCGCAAGGTGGTTCGTCTGGGGCCTGAGCTTCTTCCTCGTCCACGTCTCCTGGGCCCAGCAGGCCGCCGGCGCAGTGGCATGGTTCGCCCTGGCCACTGTCGAGTCGATCCTCGTCGCCGCGGTGGGAGCAGCCTGGGCGGCGGCCAGGCGGGCGCGCTGGGTGACTAGCCGCACGACGGTCCAGGCTGTCGTCTTTGCGTCGGTCTGGGTGGCGGGGGAGCAGCTCCGCGCGGTCTGGCCATTCGGCGGCTTCCCCTGGGGCAGGCTGGCCTTCTCGCAGACCGATGGCCCGCTGCTGGGTCTGGCGTGGCTCGGCGGCGCGCCGTTGGTGTCCTTCGCCGTGGCGCTGATTGCGTACCTGCTGACCGCGACGCTGACAGCCTGGCGCCGGGGCGAGGTCCGCACGGGTGTCTGGCTGACGGCCCTGGCCGCGGCGGCGGTGCTGGTGGGACCGGCCGTGCCGCTGGACACGAGTGCGCAAGCCGGGACGCTGCGAGTCGGTGTCGTCCAGGGGAACGTGCCCGAACCAGGCACGGACGGGGCCGCCCGGGCCTGGCGAGTGCTCACCAACCACGTCGAGGGCACCAAGTCGTTGGCCACGCAGCCCGGAGCGGAGCCTGTCGACCTGGTGATCTGGCCCGAGAACGCCACCGACATCGACCCGCGTCAGGACCCGCGGGCTGCAGCACTGGTGCAAGAGGGGGCCGCGGCGATCAACGCCCCGATCCTGGTCGGCACAGACCGCGACACCCCCGCAGGGCGCTACAACGACATGGTCGTGTGGGATCCCCGGCGGGGGCCCCTGACGTCCTACTCCAAGCAGCAACCGGCTGCGTTCGGCGAGTACGTCCCCCTGCGCGCGTTGGTCCGCGTGTTCTCCCCCGAAGTGGACCGCGTCAGCATCGACATGATCCCTGGGACGAAGCCCGGGGTCCTGTCCGTTCCGGCCCCCCGCCTCCACCGCGACATCCCGGCCGCCACCGCGATCTGCTTCGAGGTCGCCTACGACAACCTCGTGCGTGATGCAGTGGTCCGAGGTGGGCAGTTCATCGCGGTGCCCACCAACAACGCCTCGTTCGGACGCAGCCCCCAGTCGACCCAGCAGCTCGCCATGTCCCGCCTGCGGGCGGTGGAGCACGGGCGCGCCGTCATCCAGGCGTCCACGGTGGGGGTGAGCGCCGTGATCGCTCCCGACGGCACGATGAACCTCCGGACGTCGCTGTTCACCGCGGAGACCCTCACTGCGCAGATCCCCTTACGCACCGCACTGTCACCAGCGGACCGCGCACGGGACGCCCCGGTGGCGGTGGCGACGGTCGCGGCACTGATCGCCGTCGGCTCGGGCGTGGTGACCAGCCGCCGACGCCGACCTCCCGTGCACCCGTCTCGGCCCGGGACTGTGGCTTTGCGACTTTTCTGGCGGTCCTTCTCTAGACCTAGATGGCGGCTCGTCGTCGGTCATCGTCACGGCGTTAGCGTCAGTTCGTGAAGGTCTGCCCACTGTCGAGGGAGCGGAGCAGCGCACCTTGGCTGACGACGAGGATCTCGGCCCGGCCGTCCGGCTGGATGCGTGCGGTGACTGCTTCTGGTGCCTGGCCGACTGTCCCCCTTGAGTCCCAGGTCGCTCCCGCGTCGGTGCTGAGGAAGACGTTGCCGTCGGGTGCGACTCCGGCGACAGTCTGGTCGTCGGCGAAGGAGGTGAGCTGCAGCAGCGGCGCTTCGGGCACCACGTGCCAGGTTCGGCCGCCGTCCGCGGAGCGTGCGGGCCCGGACTGGCTCGTGGCGAGCACGGTGGTCCCGTCGGGCGAGGCTGCGAGGGAGTAGGGGGACACGGGGGGTGACAGGGTCGTCCAGGTCTGTCCGTCGGTGGTGTTCAGGACCGCGGTTCCGTCGAAGCCCGTGACCCCGGCCGCGGAGGCTGTGAGGGTGTGGAAGTCGGTCTGTCCTTCGCGCGAGAGGGTCGACCATGTCTCGCCGGCGTCGGTGGATTCGATCAGTCCGACGGGGTTGGGCATGTCCACGCCGGGCCCGGGGTGCCCTGAGGCGTAGAAGTGGTCGGGGCCGGCCACGGTGAAGCCCATCAGGTCGATGACCGGACCGACCCGGACGGGACCGGTGTCGTCGTAGCGGAACAGGCCATCGTGAGTAGCCAGGTAGACCTTGTCGTCGGCCGGGTTTAACGCGACACCGTGCACATGGTCGCTGGGCAGGCCCTGCACGCTCGGAGGTTGTGCGGCGCTGTCGGATTGCTCCGTAGCGGGGGTGGAGCAGCCGGCCAGGGCCAGCACGACGGCAGCGACAGCGAGGGTGGTAGGGCGCGCTCGGCGCGTCCTCCAGGCAGCGGGCATGGCAGGTGTCCGTTCGTTCGGCGGGTGCTGGCAGCTGGGGTAGAGCTCAGATGACGGTCACGAAGCCTCCGATGAGTCCTTGGAGGCTTTGGGTCCATGCGGTCCACAGCCCGGTCATCAGGGCGACGCCGATCAGGACCAGCATTCCCCCGCCGATCCGCATGATCGCGACGCGGTGGTGACGGAGGAACGTCACCGCGGCGGTGGAGCGGTGCGCGCCTAGGGCGATCAACACGAACGGGATGCCGAGTCCGGCGGCGTAGGCCGCGGCCAGGAGCGCGCCACGTAGGGCGCTGGCCTCGTTCAGGGACAACGACAGGACGGTGGCCAAGGTGGGCCCGATGCAGGGCGCCCATCCGAGGCCGAAGACGATGCCGAGGATGGGTGCGCCGAGCAGTCCCTGGCGGGGGGCGAGGTGGAGGCGCCGTTCGCGTTGTAGGCCGGGGATCCACCCGAGGAACGACAGGCCCATGAGCACGACCAGGGCACCCATGACGGGCATGACGACCGAGAGCCAGGGCCGTATCGCGACGCCGAGGGAGCCGAAGGCGACCCCGAGCAGGACGAAGACCGCGGAGAAGCCCAGGACGAACAGGGCGACGCCGGTCAGTAGGACGGCTCTGGACCGTTGGCCTGTGGAGGCGCCGCTCATTCCGGTGACGAAGGCGAAGTACCCGGGCAGCAGCGGGATGACGCAGGGTGAGGCGAACGAGACGACTCCGGCGATGGTCGCCACGGGGACCGCCAAGAGCATCGGCCCGGAGAAGGCGGTCTCCTGGAACGTGCTGGCCAGGTCCTGCCAGAACCCACCGCTCACGGCGTCTCGGCCAGTGCTGTGTCGATCAGCTCGCGCAGGGTGGTGGGGTCCAGGCGCCCGATGATGCGTCCCATTACCCGGGCTTGCCGGTCCAGCACCACGGTCGTCGGGACGGCCTCGACCGGCACCCGTCCCTGGAGCGCGGCGATCGCGGTCCCGTCGGCGTCGTGGATGCTGGGGTAGGGGATCTGGAAGTTGCGTTCGAACGGCTGCGCAGCGCCGGCGTCGTCGGTCCCGTTGATCCCGATGAAGTGGACTCCTTCGTCGGCGTAGTCCGTGGCGGCGGCGACAAGGTCGGGCGCCTCGGCCCGGCACGGTGGGCAGGCCGCGTACCAGGTGTTGATCACCACGACGTCACCAGCCCATGCACCGGTGTCCACGTCGGCGCCCGCGAAGTCCGTGCCGACCAGGCGCACGGGCTCCCCGCGATCCGCGGCATCCCACATCGCCACCGTGCCATCCCCGGAGACGTACCCGGCCTCGGTGCCGTCCTCCGTCCACCCCCCCGTCACCGCCGACGTGCAGCCGGCAAGGGAGATCGCGGCGATCGTCCCGAAGAGCAGGCCCCGGACCGCCGTGCGGCGGGCCCTGCCGGGGGTGGGGCGCACCGTGTGTCGCCGACCCGCCGGCACCTCCTCGACTCTCATGTTGACCACTCTTCTTGGGAGCGTTCCGCTGTACTGGGCTCACGATCGTCGGGCGCACGGCGGCGGAGTGCGGTCAGCAGCAGCAGGGCGGCGCCGGTGACGATGGCGGTGTCGGCGAGGTTGAAGGTCGGGAACCACCCGCTGTGCAGGTAGTCCGTGACGACGCCGTCCCCGGCCCGGTCCACGAGGTTCGCGACGGCACCGCCCAGGACCAGGGCGAAGGCGGCCAGTCGCCCTCGCGTGGGGGCGGCGGCGGTCCGCCAGGCGACCACGGCGACCGCGGCCGTGACGAGGGCGGTGACGGTGAGCACGAGCCAGGTCGGGGCGCCGGCCCCGACGGAGAAGGCGACCCCAGGGTTGTAGGCCAGCCGCAGATCGACCGGGCCGGCCGGGACGACACGGTCGCCCTGCAGCGCTGTCACCGCCCACGCCTTGGCGCTCAGGTCGACGGCGGCGACCAGCGCGGCACCCAGGCCTGCTGCGACGCGGCGCCCCGCCGGGGCCCCCGCACCGGTCTGGCGTGCGCTTGTCGTCGTCGCGGTCATCGGGCGACCGGTGCCGGACGCTCGAGGGCCACGGGCGACCCGGTCGCGGTGGCGTGCGGGAGGGGGCGGGTGCGCCCGGCGCGGACACCGTTGGCGATCACGACGACCTCGGCGACCTCGTGGACGAGCACCACCGCGGCCAGCCCCAGGGCCCCGGTCAGGGCCAGGGGCATGAGCACGACGATGATCGCCAGGGACAGGCCGACGTTCTGCAGCATGATGCGCCGGGCCCTGCGGGCGTGGGTGAACGCCTGGGGTAGGTGGCGCAGGTCCTCGCCCATCAGCGCGACGTCGGCGGTCTCGATCGCGACGTCGGTGCCCATGGCGCCCATCGCGATGCCCAGGTCCGCGGTCGCCAGGGCGGGGGCGTCGTTGACGCCGTCGCCGACCATGGCGGTGCGGCGCTGGGTCCGCAGCTGGGCGACCAGTGCGGCCTTGTCCTCCGGGCGCAGATCGGCGTGCACCTGGTCGATGCCAACCTCCCGGGCCAGGGCGGTGGCGGTCAGGGTGTTGTCGCCGGTGAGCATGGCGACGTGGTAGCCGTCGCGGCGCAGCTGGGCCACGACCCGCGCTGCCTCGGGCCGCAGCTCGTCGCGCACCGCCACCGCGCCGAGCAGCTGCCCGTCCTCCTCGATCAAGACGGCGGTGGCACCGGCCTGCTGCATCCGCTCCACCTCGTCGGCCAGGACGCCGGACTGCACCCAGCCGGGACGGCCGAGCCGGACCGGTCGACCCTCGAAGGTGCCGGTCAGGCCGGCGCCGGGCACGGCTTCGACGTCGGTCGCCGGGGTGAGCGCCGGCACGGCGGCCAGGATCGCGCGCGCCAGGGGGTGCTCGCTGCGGGCCTCGAGGGCCGCAGCGACCTCCAGCACGCGGTCCTCGGTGTGTCCGGGGGCCGCGACGACGGCCACCACGGCGGGCGCGTTGCGGGTGAGGGTCCCGGTCTTGTCCAGCGCGACCCCGCGGATCGCGCCGAGGGCCTCGAGCGCCGCACCGCCCTTGATCAGCACGCCTTGCTTGGATGCGGCGCCGACGGCGGCGACGACGGACACCGGCACGGAGATCGCCAGGGCGCACGGTGAGGCCGCGACCAGGACGACCAGCGCCCGTTCGATCCACGTGCCGGGGTCGCCCAGGAGGCTGCCGGCGACGGCGATGAGGGTGGCGGCGATCATCACGCCGGGCACCAGCGGCTTGGCGATGCGGTCGGCGAGCCGCTGGGCCTGACCCTTGCGGGACTGCTCGGCCTCGACGATGCGCACGATCCGCGCCAGGGAGTTGTCCTCGGCCGTGGTGGTGACCTCCACCTCCAGCGCACCGGAGCCGTTGATCGACCCGGCGTACACCGTCTGCCCGGGCCCGGCCTCCACCGGCACGGACTCACCGGTGATGGCCGAGACGTCCAGCGCGGTCCGGCCCGTGCGGATCAGCCCGTCGGTGGCGACCCGCTCACCGGGCTTGACCAGCATCACGTCCCCGATCCGCAGCTCCCCGGGGGACACGCTCGTCTGCGAGCCGTCGCGCAGCACGGTGGCCTGCGCCGGCACCAGGCTCAGCAGCGCCCGAAGGCCGCGTCGGGTGCGGGCCAGGGAGTACTCCTCCAGGCCCTCGCTGATCGAGAACAAGAACGCCAACGCGGCCGCCTCCGCGACCTCGCCCAGCAGGACCGCGCCGATCGCGGCGATCGTCATCAGCGTCCCGACGCCGATCTTGCCCTTGCCCAGCCGGCGCAGCGTGCTCGGCACGAAGGTCCACGCCCCGACCAGCAGGGCGGCCCAGTTCAAGGCGAGGGCGACCGTGGGCTGCTCCACGGACCCCACGATCAGGGCTGCCAGGAGCAGGACGCCGGCGACCGCGGCGAAGCGCAGCTCGCTGACCTCCCACAGCCGCTCGGCCTCGTGCTCCTCGGCCTCCTTGCCCGCGGGGGTGGTCTCGTCGTCGCTGCAGCCGCACGCGTCGCTCATCGTGCCCTCTCCTTCGTTGCCGGGGTCGAGTCGTGCTCGTCGACCGGCAGGGTTGCGTAGGTGGGGCACAGCGCGACGGCGTTCCCTGTGGCTGCCAGCAGCCCCTCGGCCGCGGCCAGCAGGTCCATCAGCTCCGGGCGCGTCAGGTGGTACACCGACGCGCGGCCCTGCGGGCGGAAGTCGACCAGGCCGCACTCGCGCAGGCAGGCGAGGTGGTTGGAGACCGTTGACTGGCCAAGCCCGAGCGCGGCGCACAGGTCCACCACCCGCGCCTCGCCCAGAGCCAGCCGGCGCACCAGCGCCAACCGGGTCGGGTCGCTCAGGCCCCGGAACAGCGCCACGGCAGGCGCCAACGCCGCGCGCCCCGCGACATCAGTACTTGCGGCAATCATCTGCATGTGCTGATGATACAACGTCGCGCTGATCGATGTCGTGGGAGGAGGGTGTGCGGTGCTGATGAACCGGGCAGAGACGCTGCTGATGAACAACCCGGCCCGGGCCTGGCTGCAGCGAGCCTACGAGGTTCCCCTCCTTCAGCGGCTCGGCGCCGGGCTCGATGGGGCCGACGTGGTCGAGATCGGGTGCGGGCGCGGGGTCGGGACCGAGCTGCTCCTGCGGCGGATGGGTGCCGCACACGTGACCGCGCTGGACCTGGCCCCGGCGATGGTGCAGCGCGCCCAGCGTCGCCTGGCCCGGTACGCGACCCGGGTCGACGTCCAGCTCGACGACGCGTGCGAGCTCCCGCTCGCCGACGCCGCTGTCGACGCGGTGGTCGACTTCGGGGTCATCCACCACGTGCCGGCCTGGCGCGACGCGGTCGCCGAGGTCGCGCGGGTGCTGCGCCCGGGCGGCCAGTTCGTCTTCGAGGAGGTGACCCGCCACGCACTGCAGCGGTGGTCCTACCGCACCTTCCTCGAGCACCCCGAGCACGACCGGTTCAGCGCCGAGGGGTTCCTCGCCGAGCTCGCACGGATCGGTTTCACGCTGCCGCGACCGGCCGTCACGCGGTTCTTCGGCGACTTCGTCACCGGCGTCGCGGTCAAACCGTCGACCGCGGGGCCTGGGCCGCGGTGAGCAGCTACGCCATCGTCGCCCTGGCCCTGTTCGCCACGTGGGCTCTGCTCGCCGGGGTCGGGCGCATGGCCCTGCAGCGCCGGCGCACCGGGGACAGCGGATTCCGCTTCGCCGCCGCCACCGTGGGCAGCCGGCAGTGGTGGGCCAACCGGATCAGCGCCGCCGGGTCGGTCCTCGTCGGCGTCGCCGCACCGGTCGCCGACCTCCTCGGCCTTGGCCAGGTCGCCCCCGCCCTGAGCGCCCCGTCCCTGCGGAGCGCAGCGGCCGTCGTGGCCGCCGCAGGCGTCGTGGCCACCTACCTGGCCCAGCTCGCCATGGGCACCGCCTGGCGGATCGGTGTCGATCCGACCGAACGCACCGACCTGGTCACCTCGGGGCCGTTCGCACTCGTGCGCAACCCCATCTTCACCGCAGCGCTCATCGCCTTCAACGGGCTCGCCCTCACCACCGCGAACGTCGTGGCCCTGTCCGGCCTGGTCGTGGTCTTCACGGGCATCCAGATGCAGGTCCGCGCCGTCGAGGAACCCCACCTGCTCGCCGCGCACGGGCAGGCCTATGCGCACTACGCCGCCCGCGTGGGGCGGTTCCTCCCCTGGATCGGACGCCTGCGCCCCTAGCGGCCGCTGACAAGACCGACCTCTGCGCTGCTCCACCCCAGTAAACGAAAGGCGTGTCCATGGACCTGGCAGTTGCCGCCCTCCAAGCGGTCGGGTTGTTCCTGGTGACCAACATCGACGACATCATCGTCTTGTCGCTGTTCTTCGCCCGCGGCGCCGGCGCTCCAGGCACCACCACCAAGATCATTGCCGGGCAGTACATCGGCTTCGGCGGCATCCTCATCGCGTCCGTCCTCGTCGCGATCGGCGCCAGCGCCTTCCTGCCTGAGGACGCGATCCCCTACTTCGGGCTCATCCCTCTGCTTCTCGGCCTCCACGCCGCCTGGCAGGCCTGGCGCAACCGGGGCGACGACGATGACGACGACCCCGGCAAGGCCGTCGCCGTCTGGACCGTCGCCGCCGTCACCTTCGCCAACGGCGGGGACAACATCGGCGTCTACGTCCCCGTCTTCCTCACCGTCGGCCCCGCCGCGATCGCGGCCTACGCGGTCGTGTTCCTCGCACTTGTCGCGGTCCTCGTCCTCGCCGCCCGCTACGTCGCAACTCGACGCCCCATCGCCGAGGTCCTCGAGCGCTGGGAACACGTGCTGTTCCCGCTGGTCCTTATCGGCCTGGGCATCGTCATCCTCGTCGAAGGCGGCGCCTTCGGGCTCTAGCCCTTCCGGCTTGCGCGCTGGTCGATCTCCGCCCAGAGTCGACGATCAACGCCGGCGCGGTTTCCGGGAGCGCGGACCGCCACAACCCTCGATCTTCTGGCAGCCCACGACCGCGGCGGTCCTCGACGCCCTTGTCCCGGCGCGATGGGAGACCGGCGCCAAAGTGAGTACCTCGACCGACACCGCCCGAACCCATCCCGGAACGGCGGGGCCGGGCCCGTACGTCCGCTGCCATGCCACGCGCTGGGGCAGCGCACCGGATGCGGGCCAGGGGCGGCTGAGAGGGTCGGGCCTGACCTGCTCGGGTCAGGAGCTCGGCGCTCCTCCATCGGAGAGCGGGATGACGTGACACACCTGCGACGGGTGGCACTGGGCAGGGTCCAAGGTGGTCGCGCGGTGGCCCAGTCGCCGCACCTGTGCGAGGAGAGCGGTCAGCTCGGCGATCCGTCGCTCGAGACTGCCGGCGTGCTGCTCCAGCAGGTCGACGACGTGCTGACAGGGCGGCCCGCTGTTCTCCCGGGCAGAGACGACGTCGGTGATCTGCCGGAGTGTCAGGCCCGCCGCCTGCGCTGCCCTGACGAACGCGAGCCGCTCGATGGCGCCGTGGTCGTACTGCCGATAACCCGACGCTTGCCGCGCAGGCGCAGGCAGCACTCCGGCCTTTTCGTAGAACCGGATGGCCTTGGTCGTCACGCCGCTCGCTGCGGCCAGCTGACCGATACGCATCTGCTGACCCTACGCCTTGACCTTCCCGCGCAGTGGAACGTCTACCGTCGGCCCCCTTAGAAGGTGGGCACGGTCGGTGACGCGCTAGGAGCACCCGTGGACGAGTACGACCTGATCGTGATCGGCACCGGAGGCGCAGCGATGGCCGCCGGGATCGAGGCCCGCTCCCGCGCGGCAAGCGTCCTGCTCGTCGAGCACAACGCCCTCGGCGGAACCTGCCTGAACATCGGCTGCGTGCCGAGCAAGAACCTGCTGGCCGCAGCAGACCAGCGCCACCGCGCCGCGGTGAACCGTTTCCGCGGCGTGGCAACGAGCACCGGTGGGGTCGTCATGGACGCGCTGCTCGCGCAGAAGCAAGCTCTCATCGACCATCTTCGCGAGGTCAAGTACGCCGAGGTAGCGGCCGCCCACGGCCTCCGCGTCGTCTACGGGCACGCCCGGTTCCTCGACGCGCACACCGTGCAGGTCGACGACCACCAACTACGGGCCCGGGCCTACGTCGTGGCCACCGGGGCCGCGCCGCACGTCCCCGACCTGCCTGGCATGGCCGACGTCGACTACCTCACCTCCACCACCGCAATGGAGCAGCGAGACCTGCCCGCATCCATGGTCGTGGTCGGCGGCGGGTACGTCGGGCTGGAGCAGGCCCAGCTGTGGGCGCACCTGGGCGTAGAGGTCACCCTCGTCGGGCGCTTCGCCCCGCACACAGAGCCCGAGGTTGCTGACGTACTCCGCGACGTGTTCAACGACGAAGGCATCACGGTGGTCGAGGAGCGCGCGGTCACGGTCGCGCGCACCGAGAACGGGGTCGTGGTCACCACGACAGCCGGCACCCGAGCGCAGGGTCAGCGGCTCCTGGTCGCGACCGGCCGCTTCGCCGACACACGCAACCTGGGCCTGGACGCCGCAGATGTGCAGACCGACGAGCGCGGGTTCATCGTCGTCGACCAGAACCAACGCACCACCAACCCGCGGGTGTTCGCCGCCGGTGACGTCGCCGGCGGACCGCAGTACGTCTACGTGGCCGCGCAGACCGGACACGTCGCCGCCGCCGGCGCCCTGGGCGAGCCATCCACGGTGGACTACCGCGGCCTGCCCGGTGTCACCTTCACCACCCCTCAGATCGCCAGCGCGGGACTCACCGAGCATCGCGCCACGGAGCTGGGGCACTCCTGCGAATGTCGGGTCCTAAGCGCCCAAGACATTCCCCGAGCACTGGTCAACCAGGATCCCCGCGGAACCCTCAAGCTCGTCATCGACGCGAAGACCCGCGAAGTCCTCGGGGTCCACGCCGCCCTGGACGGAGCCGGCGACGTGATGCTAGCCGCGACGTACGCGATCAAGTTCGGCCTTACCGTCGACGACCTCGCCGACACCTGGGCGCCCTACCTCACCATGAGCGAGGCACTGCGCATCGCCGCCGGGCTGTTTCGCTCGAACCTGCCCACCAGCTGCTGCGCCTGACGTCCGGCGACGCAAGGAGGTTCAAGAGCGTGGACAGCGCCTTGCGTCGCCGGCTCCTCGGCGGATCCCGCATACGAACGTTTCCGGTACACCCGCCAGAGCTCAGTGGCGCGGGCTGTGGCTTCGTTCGCTTGGTGGCGGGGTTTTTGCAGCGCTCCGTGGCGGTCTTGTTGCCGCGATCACGCAGGACTGGCTGCAGGTAGGTGTCGCGGTCTGAACCGAGAGGGGTGCGCCCGGTCGGGGCCCTTTGGATCGCTGCCGCTACGTCAGAGTCCGAAGGCTCCGCCGCTGACGAGGATCACGATGCCGAGGCCGATGAGAACGATGGGGAAGAGGATGTGCTCCCAGCGTTCGAGCACTTCGGCGATCGGGGGGCGGGTGGCGACGAACTTTGCCAGGGCCACCAGGACCGCGACGAGCGCGAGGAAGATGATGCAGTAGGCGACTACTGCGAGAGGTTCCACGCTGAGGAAGACAGGGGTGTAGACGCCGATGTTGTCGCCGCCGTTGGCAAGGGTGACGCCTGCGACTGTCCACACGCCGACCTTCTTGCCGGCAACCTTGACCTCGTCGTCATCGTCGTCATCGTCTCCGCGCCAGGCCTGCCATGCGGCCCAGAGGCCGAGGCCCAGAGGGATGAGACCGAAGTACGGGATGGCTGCCGAGGGCAGGAATGCTCCGGCACCGATAGTCACCAGGACCGCGGCACCGAGGATGCCGGCGAATCCGAGGTACTGGCCGGCCAGAATGCGGGCGGTAGTGCCGCGCTGGCCTGCCCCTCGCGCGAAGAAGAGGGAGAGCACGATGATGTCGTCGATGTTGGTCGCTGCGAACAGGCCCATCGCCTGCAAGACCGAGGTGAGGATCATGCGCCCTCCCCAGCTGCGTCGCATCCGGGAAGCGAGCAGGCGGGATCGATGCACGGGGCGTCTTCGTCCACTGCCAGGGTGGCATCGACCAGTGCCGTCAGCGCCTGCGCCAGGTGCGAATCGGCGATCTCATATCGTGTCCGACGACCCTCGGGCTCGGAGACGACGATCCCGCAATCGCGCAGGCATGCCAGGTGGTTGGACACGTTCGGGCGTGTCAGGTCCAGATCTCGGGCCAGTTCCGCCGGGTAAGCGGGATGGTCGAGCAGGGTCAAGATGATCCGGGATCGAGTGGGGTCGGCCAGTGCACGACCCAGGCGGTTCATCACGTCGAGACGCGAAGCAATAGTCAGCATGGACTGAACTATACAGCGCGCACTGAACACTCGGTCACAGGCGTCAGCCCAGATCGCATGCCCGTAAGGGGAACCCTCACCGGACACCACCGCTACTTATCGAGAGGAACGTGTGGGTTGCGCCGTTATGTGGCGGGGTTCTATCAGAGCTGTGTGGCGGCCGGATCAACTGACGCCGATGACGAGGGTGCTCGCGGTGCTACCAGCCGGACGGTGTTAGCACGGCTCGATGCGTCGGGCAGCGGTGGAAGGCAGCTGCCCGGTAATCTTGGCGGGGGCGTGTGGGACGGGCGCGCCGCCGGAGGAGCGGACCACAGTTGCGCCGACTCCTGGTAGCGATGCTCAGCGACAGCAAGGGTGTCCGATCCCCCCACACGCCGGGGCTCTGCAATCGCACCGCACCCCTGCCGGAGTACGTGGCCGAGCACGTACGACTGTCCTACGCCGACCGCACGGCTCGGCCATGCTTCTTCCCACAAAGCGGCGGGTGATGCGACAGTGAGGGCGCCCTCGGCCCCACCGGGGGCGAGGCCTATCACCCCGAGGCCTGTTGCGCTCAGTGGCGCGTTGGCTCGGGCTCTCGCTGCTGGGTAGGCCCGGGTTCGTCGCTGGGGTGCAGGGCGGCGATGCTAGCCCCGGGGTCCAGGTCGAGGCGTCGCAGGAGCTGGGCGTTGAGCGCGACGACGACGGTGGACAGTGACATCAGGATGGCCCCGACGGCCATGGGCATGACGAACCCGATCGAAGCCAGGACGCCGGCGGCGAGGGGGACGGCGAGGAGGTTGTACCCGGCCGCCCACCACAGGTTCTGGGTCATCTTGCGGTAGCTGGCCCGGGACAGGTGGAGCACCGAGAGCACCGAGCGGGGGTCGTCGCTGGCCAGGATGACCCCGGCCGAGCCGATGGCCACGTCCGTCCCGGCGCCGATGGCGATACCGACGTCGGCCTGGGCCAGGGCGGGAGCGTCGTTGACGCCGTCTCCGACCATGGCCACGGTGCGGCCCTGCTGCTGCAGCTGGGCCACCTGGTGGTTCTTGTGCTCCGGGCGCACCCCGGCGTAGACGTCGTCGATGCCCAGCTCGGTGGCCACCGCGCGGGCCACGGGCTCGGCGTCCCCGGTGATCATCACCACCGTCATCCCCAGCTCGTGCAGGGCGTCAACGGCCTGGCGGGATTCGGGGCGGATCTCATCGGCCAGGGCGATCGCTCCGATGATGCGGTCGTACTCCAGGAGGTGCAGGACCGTGCGGCCGTGCTCCGACCAGTCGTGGGTCACGTCCAGCGGCTGGGCGCCGCGTTCGTCGAGTAGCGCGGGGCCACCGACGGCGACCGCAGCCCCGTCGACGTCCGCGCTGACCCCGACCGCGGTGGCTGCTTGGAAGCCGGTGGTCGTGGGCAGGTGCAAGCCGCGCTCCTGGGCGGCCCGGACGATCGCCCGGGCCAGCGGGTGCTCACTGTCGGCCTCCACGGCCGCGGCCAGCGCAAGGACCTCGTCCTCGGTGCGCCCGTCGACGGCGGTGACGGCGACCACCGCCGGCTCGCCCTTGGTCAGGGTGCCGGTCTTGTCGAACAAGACCGCGTCCACGGTGCGCATCCGCTCCAGCGCCAGCCGGTCCTTGATCAGCACGCCGCCGCGGGCGGCGCGTTCGGTGGCGATCGAGACGACCAGCGGGATCGCCAGCCCCAGGGCGTGCGGACAGGCGATAACCAGCACGGTGATCACCCGCACGACGGCGAACTCCGGGGTGCCGAGCACCGTCCAAGCCACCGCGGTGAGGACTGCGGCGCCGACGGCGAACCAAAAGAGCCAGCCCGCGGCCCGGTCGGCGAGCCGCTGGGCCCGGCTGGCCGAGCCCTGGGCCTCGGTAACCAGCCGCTCGATCCCGGCCAGGGCGGTGTCCTGGCCCACGGCGCTGACCCGCACCCGCAGACCGGAGTCCGTCGCGACTGTGCCGGCAACCACCCGGTCCCCCACACCCCGCCGAACGGGAGCCGACTCGCCGGTGATCATCGACTCATCGACGTCGGCGGACCCCTCGATCACCTCGCCATCCGCCGGCACCCGACCCCCGGGACGGACCAGGACGACGTCACCGACGGCGAGCTCGGCCGGTGCCACGGTCACCACTTCACCGTCCTGAACCCGTTCGGCCTCGTCGGGCAGCAGCGCGGCCAGGAAGTCCAGCGCGGAGGCGGTCTGCGCCAGGGAGCGCATCTCGATCCAGTGGCCCAGCAGCATGATCACCACCAGCAGCGCCAGCTCCCACCAGAACTCCAGCGCGGCCTCGAGCACGCCCAGCGCGGCGCCCCAGGAGGCGAGGAACGCGACGGTGATCGCCAGCCCGATCAGTAACATCATCCCGGGCTGGCGGCGGCGGACGTCCGCCACGGCGCCGGTCAGGAACGGCCGACCACCCCAGAGGTAGATGACCGTCCCGAGCACCGGCGCAACCGCGCCCAGGCCGGGAACCTGAGGCAGCTGGTAGCCCAGCAGCATGGCGAAGGATCCGCTGAGCAGCACCGTCGGGATGGCCAGGATGAGCATGACCCAGAACAGGCGACGGAACTGGGCCACATGATCACCATGACCGCCGTGCCCTCCGTGGGCGCCGTGGCCCCCGGGGACATCGTGGCCGGCGCCGTGACCGGGATGCCCATCAGAGCCGCCCGCGCCGTGGTCATGGGTGTGGCTTTCTCCGCCGAGGCGATCGTCGGTGTGGGCATCCAGGCCCAGTTCGGTATGGGTGTCCTCGTGGTGCTGGCCGTGCATCCCGCCATGCGGCATGGTGCTCATCGCCGTCTCCTCCGATCGCCTGTACCCCCTCAGAGATACCTGTCTCGCCGTACATCCCGACCCCTATGCGGAAACTCCCCACCGCAGCGGTCGAGTTTCCTTCCGTAGCGTCCCTTACCTGCTCAGTCATTGACGCGGCGCGCCACAGAAACCTCATCAAACCTTCATCGTCAGGCGCACCGTCCTGCGGGACGTGTAGGTGCGATTCTCCCGTCAATAGCAGCCGCGCCGCAGCCTGGTGACCCATATCGAGGCGGGTTGCGGCTGTAGAGGCGAGGCGCACACCTTTCAACGGGCCAGTAGCGCAAGGCTGCTTCACAGGTGCTACCGGTCGGCCCGCGTCAGGCGCTGTAGGGCTCGATGACGGTCTTGCCGGTGGTGTGGCCAGTCTCGACTGCGACGATGGCCTCGCCGGCTTGTTCGAGGGGGTAGCGGGCGGTGACGTGGGGGTCGACGAGGCCGTACTCGATGACCCCGGTGATCTTGGCCATGGCCTCGCTGGTGCGCTCGAGGGCGGAGCCGCCGATCTCGGTGGCCGTCGCGGGGTCGGCGGCGGAGATGATGCGCGAGGGGCTGGTGGCCAGTGCGGCGACCTGGCGCAGGGCATCCCCGCCGACCAGGTCGACGATAAGGTCCAATCCCTCGGGGGCGACCTCGCGCACACGGTCGGCCACGCCCTTCCCGGAGGGGACGAAGGTGGCCCCGGTGGACTCGACGATTTGGCGCTTGGTCTCCGAGGCGATGCCGATGACGGTGAACTGGTGGACCCGGCCGATCTGGGCGGCCATGAGCCCGACGCCGCCGCCGGCGCCGAGGATCAGGAGCGTCTGGCCGGCTTCGAGCTCGATCTGGTGGGTGGCGTCGTAGGCGGTGGCTGCTGCGACGGGGATGGTGGCGGCGTCGGCGAAGGAGATCTCCTCGGGCTTGGCCACCGCCTCGGTGGCCCGCACGATGGTGTCCTGGGCAAAGGCCCCGTATCCGGGGGCGACCGGACCGAGGATCGCATCGCCCACCGCGAAGCCTTCCACGCCGTCGCCGATGGTGGTGACGACGCCGGCGACCTCCTGACCCATGGGGGCCGGCAGCGGTAGGTCGGTGCCCAGAACTCCGGAGCGGATCTTGTGGTCGATTGGGTTGACGCCGGCGGCGCGGACCTTGACCGCCAGCTCGCCCGGGCCCGGCGGGGGGGCCGGGCGGTCGACCAGCTGCTGGTTCTCCGGGCCACCGAAGTCATTGAATACGTACACCTTGGACATGGGGTTGCTTCTTCCTTCTTGTTGGTCGCTGAACGAGCCGAGTGTGGTCCCTGACCTGGCCGGCCGCTTCAGCCGGTGGTTGGTGTGCTCGTCAGGCGGTGGGGGGCTCGTCCTGCCCGGCTGCCTCGGCGGCGTCGGCCTCGTTCTTGGTCGGGTAGGCACCGTCGGCGGCGTGCTCGGGCGGGGCATAAACGGTGTAGAGCACGAGCGGCTCAGCACCGGTGTTGCGGAAGTTGTGCCGGGTGCCGGCTGGGATGGCGCACTGGTCACCGGCCTCGATCGGGTGGGTATGGCCGTTGAGGTCTGCCTGACCGGTTCCGCTGATGAAGGTGAGGATCTGGTCGGTGTTCTGGTGGACCTCATCACCGATCTCACTACCCGGGGGAATGGTCATGATGACGATCTGGGCGTGCTGACCGGTCCATAGCACCCGGCGGAAGTCGGGGTTGTCCTGGGCGACGTCGGCGATGGTGAAGTGCTCGATGTTGCCTTCGATGGTGAAGTGTTCTTCGGTGCTCACCTGGTGTTTCCTCCTGAGGTAGTGCTGATTTCCAGCGGCGGGCCGGGACGGCTGGCGTTGAGGTGTCCTGGTCCGGTGCTGCTTACGGGCGGCGGGCCATTGCCTGTGCCTCGGTGGTGGTGCTCTGCGCCGGCGCTGTCGCCACGGCGCTGGTGGTGTCCTGGTGGCGGCGCAGCAGGCGCATGGCGTTGATAATGACGACCAGGACCGAAGCTTCGTGGACGAGCATCCCGATGGCCATAGTCACCCCGCCCAGGAGGACGCCGGCCAGCAGGGCGGCCACGGTGACCAGGGCGATGGTGATGTTCTGGCGCATGTTGTTCACGGTGCGCCGGGCCAGGCCGACGGCCTCGGGGAGCTTGAGCAGGTTGTCGCCCATGAGGGCGATGTCCGCAGTCTCCACGGCGACGGCAGAGCCGGCGGCGCCCATGGCCACGCCGATGTTGGCCGTTGCCAGGGCGGGGGCGTCGTTGACGCCGTCGCCGACCATGGCCACCACGTGACCTTGACGCTGCAGGTCCGCGACCGCGTCGAGCTTGTCCTCGGGCAGCAGGCCGGCGCGGACCTCATCGACCCCGGTCGCCGCACCAACTGCCTTCGCCACCAGCGGGGCGTCACCGGTGAGCATGACCACCTTCTTCACCCCGGCGTCGTGCAGACGGGCGACCATCTGCGCCGCGTCGGGACGGACCTCATCAGCCACCGCGACCACACCAGCCACCGCATCCTCCACGGCCACGATCATCGCCGTCCTGCCCGCTGCGGCGAGCTCCTCAGCGGCCTGCCCGGCGCCAACAGTGTCCGCGACGCCGTACTGCTCCAGCAGCGCCACGTTGCCGATGAGGACCCGGCGCCCGCCGATGGTGGCAGTGATGCCCTTGCCAGGCACGGGCTCGGTGACCTCGGGCAGCCCCGACGTGGCCAGCCCCTCCGCGGCTGCTGCCTCCAGGATGGGTCGGGCGAGCGGGTGCTCGGAGCCGGCCTCGGCCCGGGCTGCCCAGGTCAGCACCTGGGCGCGATCCATGGCTGGGGCCAGGACGACGACGTCGGTCAGGTGCGGGCGGCCCTTGGTCAGGGTGCCGGTCTTGTCCACCGCGACGGCGGTGATCTTGCCGGAGGTCTCCAGGTACTCCCCACCCTTGATGAGGATGCCGTCCTTGGCGGCCCGGCCGATGCCGGCGACGATGGAGACCGGGATGGAGATGACCAGCGCGCCGGGGCAGCCGATGACCAGCAGGGTCAGCCCGAGCACGACGTCACCGGTGATGAGTCCGACCACGAGGGCCAGGACCATGATGGCCGGGGTGTACCAGGCGGAGAACCGGTCCATGAACTGGGCGGTCTTGGCCTTGGCGTCCTGGGCGTCTTCGACGCGGTGGATGATGCGGGCCAGCGTGGTGTCGGCGCCGATGCCGGTGGCGAGCACCTGGAGGAACCCACCCTTGGCGACGGTTCCGGCGAAGACGTGGTCGCCCTTGGACTTCTCCACGGGGATGGACTCCCCGGTGATGGAGGCCTCGTCCAGGGCGCCGGTGCCGGCCACGACCTCGCCGTCCACCGGGACCTTAGCGCCGTTCTTGACCAGGACGATCTCGCCCATGGCCACGCTCGCAGCGGGCACCTCCACCTGCACGCCGTCGCGCATGACCACGGCCACGTCTGGGGCCACGGCCACCAGCTCGGCCAGTGCCGAGCGGGTCTTGTTCAGCGTTGCGGACTCCAGGGCGTGCCCGATGGCGAAGAGGAAGGTCACCGCGGCGGCCTCCCAGTACTCCCCGATGATCACCGCGCCGATCGCGGCCACCGAGACCAGCAGGTCGATGCCGATGACCCGGGCCATGAGCGCCCGGGCTGCCTTGGTCACGATCGGGGTACCCGCGACCACGGCGGCGGCCACCATGAAGGCGTTGCTCCACGCATCGGAACCGAGGCCGCGGGCCACGAAGAACGAGATGAGGATCAGCGCCCCGGAGACCACTGGGATCGCCCACCTGCCGTACCACCACTGCTGCAGCTTGTTCATAGCTGTTCGACCTTCCTGTAGCTGTCCAACCCCAGTTCGGGGTGCTGACAACGACGTTATGAAGATCGGCACCGGGCAACCATGACCGGCGTCAATCAACCGCACACCCATCCGTGCACCGCCGCCGGGGCTGCTCTAGCGTGCTGGCGCAATGAAGAGCGTCACCGCCGAGTTGATCGGCGGTGACGCTTAGCTGGTCCGGCTCAGAATGCGACCGGACGAGCCACGTAGCCTCGGCCCGCGGGCGCCCATGACCACACCCCAGTCCGCGGGGCCCGTGGGGCCGGGTGTCACGCGCATGGCGGGACGGCCCCGTCAGGTTCGCCTGGTTGCCAGTTCCTCCACCATCAGGCCCAGACCGCTACCGAGCATGAAGACGTCCCGAGCGATCCCCATGCCAGCCGGCGCTGGACGGATTCCGTCATCACGGGTGAACCCTGGCGTCTTGAGGTACACGGCCATCAATGCGGCCGAGAATCCACTTAGGCCGGCCGCGGCCACCCGGGTGGGTACCATCGGGGCTAGTAGCGCCGTGCCCAGAGCGATCTCGAAGGTCGACAACGCCTTCCCGAAGCGGACCGGGTCCATCTTCTTCAAGAACGGGAACGCGTTGGCGGCCTGGTCCCGCAGCCCCGTTGCCCCGTCGACGTGCAATGACCGCTTAGTGATTCCGGTGTTCAATATGAAGGCCCCGCTCGCCAGGCGCGGCGGGACATGGTGAAGCTTGACGCTCATAGCAATCTCTCCTGAGTTCTTGGGACGTGGGTCTACCAGCGGTTCACACGTGAGAATGCAGCGGGCAGGCTTCCGCTGATCATTGACGGGCCCGGCGGCCCGGTGCGGCCCTGATGGGTGGCGGGATGACGCCCGGGCAGTGCGCTCGCGCTTGGTCTGGGCACCGGTCGACGTCCCTGGTCGCCCTAGTGGAGGCGGGTCCTAGCTGTCCTCCGAGATAACGCTTGCGGTAACGCCGGCACCGCCGACGGTCACCAGGATGTCCTCGACGTCCAAGCGTCGGGGGTCGTAGTCGACGTCAACCCGGTGCGAGTGCAGATCGATGTGCACGGCCTGCACCCCGGAAGACGCTTCAGGTGCCGGTTGATGTCGGTGGCGCACGAGGGGCAGAAAAACTCGCCCAGGCGCAGCTGCAGGTGCGCCGCCTGTGCCATGACGCTCACTGTCCTTCTCCTTGGCGCGGCGGGCGTCAGAACGCGGCAGGCTTGGCGACGTACCCGGCCCTGCCCACAGCGGCGATCAGGTCCTCGACGCTGGCCTTGGCCGGGTCGTGGTCGACCTCGATGCGTGCCGAGGCGAACTGGACCTTCACGGCGCTGACGCCGTCCAGGCGTCCGACACGCTTCTCGATCTTCGCCACGCAGGAGGGGCAGGAGAAGCCTTCGGCGCGCAGGGTCGTGTGGGTGGTGGCGGGAGCGGTGGTGCTCATGGTGTGTTCCTTCCTTCTCTGACGAGGTCTCACCCTTCTTGGGTGCTGACTACGACGTTACGAGCGGGCCAGGAACCGAACCATGACGTGCATCAATCAACCGCAGCAGACGTGAGAGAGTCCTCGCCCCTCAGGCACTGGCGGCCACGGTGGCGAGCAGACGGTCGCCGTCCAGGATGGCGGTCCATCTGCGGCCGGAGTCGATGATGCCGTCCTTGCGGAGCTGGCTCATTACCCGGGAGACGGACTCCGGTGTCGAGCCGGTCATGCCGGCCAGGTCAGTGCGAGACAGCGGCAACTGGATCAATGTGGCACCGGAGGAGCTGTCCTGGCCGAACTTCTCGGCTAGGCGCAACAGCGTGGTCGCTACCCGCTGGGCGACGGTGGCGGTGGATTGCGCGGTGACGTCCGCACGCGCTTGCGCTAGCAGCGCGGTGACGTCGTCCACCACCCGTAGGGCGACCTCGGGGTGTTGCGTCATGACATCGCGGAAAGCGCGTGTGTCGATGCGTAACGCGCAGGTGGTGGTCAGGGCGCGAACGGTTTCGGGGTAGGTGGGCTGGCCCAGGGTGTGCATGCCTCCGAAGAGGTCGCCAGGGGCCAGGAGATCGACGACGACGTCCTGGCCGTTCGGGGTCGGGCGGGAGACCTTGGCGCGCCCGGCTGCCATGACGTAGAGATGTTCGGCCACGTCGCCGGCTGTGTAGAGCGGGTCGTCCTCAGCCCAGGACAGCGAGACCATGCGGTGGTCGATACCGACAAGATCCTCGTGGGACAGACCGGCGAAGAGCGGCACCTGGCCGAGAACCTTCATGCGTACCGGCAATGGACAGTGATGGGGCTGGGCGCAGGTTGAGCGCAGCGGGACTCGTCGTCGGCCAGGTGCGCCGGTAGCCGAATTGACCGGGGAGGATGCACCGTGCGATGCGGCGGAGCCGGGTTCGCTGCTCACGATTGCCTCCTGAAAGTGATGCTAGATGCGCCGAGACGAATAAGCACGTGCTTCGTCTCATTATTGGTAGCCGTAATGGTCAGGCGAGCGTGTATTCGCCCGCCTCCTGCACGGCTGCCTCGATGGCCGAGCGGTTCAGCTCGACGTCGTCCTTGTGCTTGAGGATGATGCGCGCTTCGCCGTCGGGAATGATCTCGGTGGCGACGGCACCGATACCTGCCACGAGATAGAGCCTGTCCTTGATGGCCCGCGCATCCTCGGCTGTGGTCATGCCGGCGACGGTGTAGATAGTGCTGATCATGCCCTGCTCCTGTCAGATCCGGCCGTTGAACGCCTGCATCGCGGCGTCCTCACGGGTGCCGCCACGACCGTCACCGTACGCGGCGTAGTCGGTGATCCACTCGATGGACTTGATCCACTTGACCATCTTGTACCCATGGTTCGACTCCACCCGCAGCCGCAGCGGCGCGCCCAGATGCACCTCCAACGGGTGCCCGTTGCGCTCGTACGCCAGGATCGTGTCGTCCTCGGCGACCGTGTCGAGGTCCAGCACCGCGTAGGACGGTTCCCGCGGCCGGTGGTCCCACATCTCCTGGGCCAGGCCGTGGGAGGTGATCATCACGTAGTTGGCACCCTCCGGGGGAGGTCCGAGGACCTCGAGGAGGTCACGGAGCCGGACGCCGGCCCATTTGGAGGTGGCCGACCAGCCCTGCATGCAGGTGTGGACCGCGATGTACTCGGTCTTCGGGAGCTGACGCAAGTCCCCCAGGCTCAGCTGCAGCGTCTTACCGCTCAGCTCACCACCGTGCTCGAGGCGCCAGTCACGGAAGCCGCTGTCCCGGTGGGCGAGCCACTCCGTGGACTCGTCCTTGGTCGGCGGGAGCCCGTTGGTCCAGTGGAACTCCGAGATGTCCTTCTCGGTGTAAGTACTCTGGCGTCCCATGCGGGGCTTCATCCAGTTCAGGGTGACCTTGCGGATCGGCTCAGTCAGCGCCACGAGCACGCGCTGGGAGCGCGGGCGGTCGGCCAGCGTGAGGTAGCTCAGAGCGATCCACAAGCCGATAACGACGACGATCGTGGCGATCGCGATGGTGAAGGCCTGCGCGTATCGGGCGGTGTCGGTGACACCGAAGACCATGTGCGGCAGGTTGTACTCGGGGTGGACCAAGAACACCAGACCGATGTGCATCACGATGAAAATGCTCATCAGGACCATGCCGATGAAGTGCAGCGAACGAGCGCCCTGGTGCCCACCCCACAGCTTCAGGTACCAGGGGAAGCGCGCCTGCTGATCCTGCGTGACATCGCCTTGCACGACCGGCGGTCCTTCCGTGAGCTGCTCACCGGCAGTCAGGAGGGCATCAGCGCACCTGTCTTGTCACGCCGCCTGG
Organism: Cellulomonas sp. ES6; assembly: GCF_030053835.1. NCBI lineage: Bacteria > Bacillati > Actinomycetota > Actinomycetes > Micrococcales > Cellulomonadaceae > Cellulomonas > Cellulomonas sp. ES6. The sequence continues at coordinate 2,792,372 of NZ_CP125655.1, forward strand.
CCGACCTCGTCGACCAGCGCCTCCTGACGAAGGCCGAGACCGCCCGCGGCAAGCAGGGCAGGTACTCGCTCACCGAACTCGGACTGGCGACGATGCCGCTCCTGGTCGAGCTCGCACACCTAGGAGGGCGACTCGACCCTTCCACGCGCGCCCACGCGCCCGACATCGGCGATGACCCCAACGCGATCGAAGCGGCCGTCTCCGCCCTGCGCACAGCGCACATCGGCGCCTGACGCGCGGCAGCGTCTGTGCGGCCATGCAGGGCAACTGATCGATCACATCGGGCCAACACGCGCTCGTCGACAATTGAGTGAATGTCACGGCCGTCTCAGGAACGACCGTCCATGAGACACCATGGCCGGCCGGGCTCGGGATCGGCGCGTCGTGTCTCACGGCCCGTGTCCGAGACCTATGTACCGCGAGGAACGTTGGCGGTACATTCGGGTCATGGCTTCGATCGGATACGCGCGCGTCTCGACCCGGGAGCAGAATCCGGACGGACAGACGGACCTGCTCGCCGCAGCCGGGTGCGAGAAGGTGTTCGTCGAGCACGCCTCGGGTGTGCTGGCCAAGCGGCCCGCGCTCGACGATGCCTTGGACTACCTGCGCGCGGGTGACACGCTCGTGGTGACCAAGCTCGACCGGCTCGGGCGGTCGGTGCGCAACCTCAAGGAAGTCGTCGAGAGCCTCCAGCAGCGAGACATCGGTCTGAAGGCACTGTCTCAGGGCATCGACACCACGACACCGGGTGGCCGCCTGTTCTTCCACATGCTCGCCGCCATCGCCGAGTTCGAGCACGACCTGATCGTCGAGCGCACCCAGGATGGTCTTGCCGCCGCCCGGGCCCGAGGTCGCAAGGGCGGGGGCCGGTTCAAGATGACGGCGACCAAGGCGCGCCAGGCACGGGCGATGTACGACGAGAAGTCCTACACGGTCCAGCAGATCGCTGAGACGTTCGGCGTCTCGCGCGGCACGATCTACCGCCACCTCGCCCAAGACGCACTGCCGATGTGAGGTGAGGGGACGTGCCGGCGCGGTGGGAGGTCTCAGACAAGATCGCTCTCCTGCGTCGCCACGAAGACGACGGTGTCCCTTGGACGCGGCTGGCAGCCGAGGCGGGTGTCCCGCTGCGCACCCTCTCGCGCTGGGCGCGCGCCTACCGGTCTGACCCCACCTCGCACAGCCTCGCTCGGCGCCAACGCAGCGATCATGGCCGGCGTCGCATCCCGGCAGAGCTGATCGAGGTAGTCGAAGCTCTTGCCCTGGCAATGCCGGCTCCGACAGTGGCGTTCATCCACCGCCGCGTGGCCGGCATCGCCCGCGACCGCGGCTTGGCGGCCCCCAGCTACTCCAGCGTCCGGGGCCTGGTCGCCGGGATCGATCCTGGGCTGCGCGCTCTGGCCGAGCACGGGGACGCGGGATACCGGGACAGGTTCGAGCTGGTGCTGCGGCGCTCGGCCGAGCGACCCAACGAGCAGTGGCAGGTCGACCACACTCTCCTGGACGTGGCGATCCTCGACGCCAAGGGAACCCAGGTGCGCCCCTGGCTGACGGTGGTCCTAGACGACTACTCCCGTGCCGTGGCCGGGTACACCCTCTTCCTCGGAGCGCCTTCGGCCGAGCAGACCGCGCTCGCCCTGCACCAGGCCGTCAACGCCAAGGCGAACCCGGGCTGGCCTGTCTGCGGGCTGCCCGAGATCCTCTACAGCGACCACGGTTCGGACTTCACCTCCGCTCGCCTCGAGCAGGTCTGCCTGGACACCCACATCCGGCTGATCCACTCCCGGGTCGGGGTGCCCCAGGGTCGAGGGAAGATCGAACGGTTCTACCGGACCGTCACCACTGAGCTCCTGCCGCATCTGCCCGGGTACATCCCGCACGGTACGAACGGCGTCCCGGTCACGGCCCCGGCGCTGACGCTCGAAGATCTCGACGCCATCCTTGAGCAGTACGTCGTTGCCGAGTACAACACCCGCTCCCATTCGCAGACCCACCAGGGGCCGACCGTCCGGTGGGGCGCGGGTGGGTTCATCCCGCGCAGCCCCGCCCACCCCGAGGATCTCGACCTGCTCCTGCTCACTGCGGCCACCACCCGCAAGGTCCAGCGCGACGGTATCCAGTTCGCCTCGACCCGCTACCTCTCCACAGTCTTGGCCGCCTACGTCGGGGAGCAGGTCACCGTTCGCTTCAACCCGCGCGACGTCGGGGAGATCCGCGTGTACTTCAACGACGATTTCTTGTGCCGGGCGATCGCCCCCGAGCTGTCCGCCGAGTCAGTCTCCCTCGACCAGCTCCAAGCCGCCCGCCGCCAACGCCGCCGCGACCTCAAGGACCAGCTCCGCCAACACCGCACCCTCGCCAGTGCCCTGCCCGGCGACACCCGCTACATCCCACCAGCAGGCAGCACCGACGACACAGCACCGCCACCGGCTCCTGAGCCCCGACCACGACATGGACTGCGTCTGTATGCCACCGACTAAGAAGCTCTCCGTGCTCGGCAAAGACGACGACGGCCGGCGGTTCCTCACCGGCACCTTCGACGAGGTCAACTCCGCCGCCCCGCACCCTCACCCCGTCCCGTCCTTCCACAGCACCCGCGAGCACCGGCGGTTCATCGAGTTCGCCGACACCGTGCGCACCCACCGCTACATCGGACTGTGCTGGGGCCCACCCGGGATAGGCAAGACACTCTCAGCCCGCAAATACGCCGGCGTCGACGACTGGGAGCAATGGCAGTCCGTGGTCGCCGACACCGTCGGACCCGTACCGCCGCGCGTCCTAGAAGCACGCACCGCGTTCTACACCCCCACGGTGGCCGCGACCATCAAGCAGATCGACCAGGGCCTGCCCCGAGCCTGCCAAGCGATCTCCTACGCCATCGACTACGCCGAGCTCGGCCTCGTCGACCCCTACCTCTACGACGCCTCACGCTCCTCCGGGCGCACCGAGCTCCTGATCATCGACGAAGCCGACCGGCTCAAGAGCACCGGCCTCGAGCAAGTCCGCGACTACTACGACCGCCACCACATGGGCGTCATTCTCATCGGCATGCCCGGCATCGAGAAGCGCCTCGCTCGCTACCCCCAGCTCTACAGCCGCATCGGCTTCGCCCACGAGTACCGGCCCCTCGGCACCGACGAGCTCACCGCTGTCCTCACAGCGCGCCTACCCCCGCAGCACCACACCGACCACGACCCGATCGCCCACGCCACCGCCCTGGCCACCATCGCCCGCATCACCGCCGGCAACTTCCGACTCCTCGATCGCCTGATCACCCAGATCGAACGCGTCCAGACCATCAACGACCTCCACATCCTCACCCCAGAGCTCGTCGACGCCGCCAGAGAAGCCCTCCTCATCGGCCACTGACCGCTACCAGAAGCACGCCACCAAGCGATGCGATCCACATTTTGGGCTACGCGCGCGTGTCGACGACCGACCAGGACGCCTCGCTCCAGATCGACGCGTTGACGAAGGCCGGGTGTTACCGGGTGTTCGTGGACACCGGCTCCGGGTCGCTGCAGCGCCGGCCCGAGCTGGACAAGCTGCTGGACCAGCTGCGCCCGGGGGACACGCTGGTGGTGTGGCGGCTGGACCGGCTCGGCCGGTCGATACGCCACCTGATCGACCAGCTGCGGGTCCTGGCCGACCGGGGCGTGGGGTTCCGGTCCTTGCAGGAGACGATCGACACCACCTCCCCGGGCGGACGGCTGGTGTTCCACGTCTTCGCGGCCCTGGCCGAGTTCGAGCGTGACCTGATCCGAGAACGGACCAACGCCGGCCTGGCGGCCGCTCGCGCACGGGGCCGCACCGGTGGGCGGCCGTCGGCGCTGTCCGCGGACCAGGTCCGGGCTGCCCGGCGGATGTACGAGCAGAAGGACATGACCGTCGCCCAGATCGGTCAGGTGCTCGGCGTCTCCCGCACCACGATCTACCGGGCCTTGAATCGCCCACCCGCCGGTGCGGCGCCGTCACGAGCCACGAGCGCCGTGTAGGCCGGTCGTGGACGCGGACGGGCGGTGGCGGATCCTGCGGCTACATGTCGAGGACCAGGTCCCGCTCGCCGCGCTGGCCCGTCACCACGGCCTGGGCGTGCGCACGCTGGAACGCTGGCATGCCCGCTACCGCGCCGGCGGCCTGCCGGCCCTGGGACGACTGCCGCGGGCGGACGCCGGGGGGCATCGCCTACCGGCGGAACTCATCGCCCTGATCGAAGGGCTCGGACTGACCCGACCCCGCCCACCAATCGCCGCAATCCACCGAACGGTGGTGAAGGTCTGCGCCGGCACCGGGTGGCCGGTCCCGTCCTACGGCGTCGTCCGATCGATCATCACCGCCCTGGACCCCGGCATGGTCACCCTCGCCCTCGAGGGACCGAGTTCCTACCGGGACAAGTACGAGCTCGCGCTACGGCGGACCGCGGACCGGCCCAACGCGATGTGGCAGGCGGACCACACTTTGCTGGACATCGTGCTCGTCGGCACGGACGGCAAGCCGGCCCGGCCGTGGTTGACCGTGGTGATGGACGACTGCTCCCGCGCGATCTGCGGCTACACGGTCTTCTTCGGTGCGCCGTCGGCGATGTACACCGCACTGGCGTGGCGGCAGGCGATCTGGCCCAAGACCGACCCGCGATGGCCGATGTGCGGTATCCCCGAGGTGCTGTACGTCGATCACGGGTGGGACTTCACCAGCGACCACCTGGCCCGTACCGCGGTCGACCTGCACGTCCGCCTGATCCACTCCGCCGTCGCGCGACCCCAAGGCCGGGGCAAGGTCGAACGCTTCTTCGGCACGGTCAACACCGAGCTGCTCACGACCCTGCCCCGCAGTGGCGCGGAGCGCTGGCCAGCGCCAGCCCTGTCCTTGGCCGACCTCGACGCCGCGGTCGGGGCGTTCGTCCTGGACTACAACGACCGGGCCCACAGCGAACTGGGTGTCTCGCCGCGGGCGGCGTGGATCGCCGACGGGTGGCTGCCACGCCTTCCCGACAGCCTCCAGGCGCTGGACGGGCTGCTGCTGACCGTAGCCCGATCCAGGACGGTGCGTCGCGACGGCATCCACTTCCAGGGCCTGCGCTACGTGGCACCGACCCTCGCCGGCTTCGTCGGGCGCCCCGTGGTCATCCGCTATGACCCCAGAGACATCACCGAGATCCGCGTCTTCGACCACGACCAGTTCCTGTGCACCGCCGTCGACCAGGACCACCACGCGCAGCAGATCAGCCTCAAGGACGTCCAAGCCGCCCGCAACGCCCGTCGCCGCGCCGTGCGCCGAGGCATCAATGAGCGGATCGCCGTCGTCGCCGCCCACACCCTCGACGCCCCTGCCAGGCCAGTGCCGCCGCGGATGCCGAGCGTGGCGCGGCTCAAGGTCTACAGGGAGGACCTCAGGTGAGCGAACGCTTCATCGTGACCAAGGAGCACCGCCGGTTCACCGAGTTCGCCGACTCCGTCCGGCGCGGGCGCACCATCGGGATGTGCTTCGGACCGGCCGGGGTCGGTAAGACCGTCTCCGCACGCCGCTACGCCCACTGGGACCAAGCCCACGAGCTGCTGACCGACTGGGGCCCACGCAGCGACGACGACGCCAAGATCTATGCTGCGCTGGCCAAGAATCGCACCGCCCTGTACACACCCGGGGTCCTGACCACCCCGCGGCTGCTGCGCGAAGACCTGGACCGGATCATCACGCGCACCAGCATCTGCATCCAGCAGCACCTCGAGGTCCCCGGCCGCATCCCCGTGGACCGGTGGGGCACCCGGCGCACCACCAACTACGTCCAGCTCGTCATCGTCGACGAGTCCGAACGCCTGAGCTCCACCGCCCTCGAGCTCCTACGGGACCGCTACGACCGCGACCAGATCGCCCTGATGCTCATCGGCATGCCTGGGCTCGAGAAGCAGTTCACCCACTACCCCCAGTTCTACAGTCGCGTCGGCTTCGCCCATCAGTACCGGCCCCTGAGCAACGACGAGCTGCTCTTCGTCCTCCAACGCCACTGGCGCACCCTCGGCAAGACGGTCAACCCCGACGACTTCACCGACGCCCAGGCCATCGCCGCGATCAGCCGCATCACCCGCGGCAACTTCCGCCTCCTCGAGCGACTCTTCCCCCAGATCGAACGCGTCCTGAAGATCAACGAGTTGCAGACCATCACTAGCGACGTCGTTGAAGCGGCCGCCAGCACCCTCGTTATCGGCGTCAACTAGGCACCGCCTCCGAGCGACGGAAGATCGCCGCCACGTACCGGAGAAAGTCACAGCCCGGGACTTCGTCGGACCTTCATGAACCCTGAACGGAACATTCAGCACACCGGGTCGAGCCTGGTGGCCATGCCACCGGAACCGGTCGACACGCCTGCCCAGCTCGCGGACGCGACGAACCCCCGATCCCGCACCCGAGCGCTGTGGTCCGCAGCGAGCAGCGCGCTCGGTGCGGTGGTGGGACTGGCACCGCACGTCCTGCACCACGTCGGCCCGTTGGTCGGTACTGCGATTGTCGCGGGTTCCGGCGGGACCGCCCTCTTCGGCGTGCTCGGGCTGGCCGCCACCGTCCCCATGCTGGTCAAGCTGCACAGGCGCAGCGGGTCGCTCTGGCTGCCAGCCGGCGCTCTCGTGCTCTTCGCGATCGCCTTCGCGTTCTCCACCTTCGTCCTCGGGCCGCTCATCAGCGGTGAGGAGCCGACGGTCCCCAGCAGCGACGTGCACGAAGGGCACCATCCCGCCGACAGCTGAAGCTCCCGACGGTGCACCTCCACGCCGCCCGTCGGCACAGCGCTGTACGGCGCGACCGCGACGCCGCACAGCGCTGGCGTCAGCCGACCCGGATGAACACCGGCGAGGTCTGCCAGATCTCGCGGATCTGCACGGCCTTGCCCGGAACCGGCGCATCGACCTGCAGGTTCCCGCCGGCGTAGATCGAGATGTGCCCCGGCGACCAGATCAGGTCGCCGGGCTGAGCCTGGTCCCGCGGCACCTCGACCCCCGCGTACCGCTGCTGCGCGGACGTCCGCGGCAGCGTCACCCCGACCTGCGCGTACACGTACGAGGTGAACCCCGAGCAGTCGAAGCCGCTGGGCGTGGTGCCGCCCCACACGTAGGGCACCCCCACGAGGCTCGATGCTGCCTCGACGATCGCGCTGCCGTTCGCGCTGGCCGGCGCGGGCGCCCCGATCCCGGGCGACGGTGCAGGCGTCTCGTCCCGGGCCGTGCTGCGAGTCGCAGCCGGGGCCTGCTCGGGCTGCGGCTCCGGCTCCGGCTCGGGGGCCGGCGGTGGCGTTACCGCCGTAGCAACGGGATTGTCGAACGTCCAGGTCGCCTCGGCCGGAGTCGCGACGACCGGCCCGGACTCGATCACCGCTCTGGCCGCCGACGTGAGTCGTGCAGTGTCCAGCAGCGCGATCCGGCTCTCGTGATGGGAGGGCACCGCCGCGGACGCCGGGGCTGCCACCAGGGAGACGACCATGCCCGACGTCGCCACGGCAGCTCCGGTGCGGCGCCCGGCGGCAGACAGACCGGAGGCGGCCACGGCCTGTGCGTCGGTCAGGGGCGTTCGGCTGCGCCCGGCCGCGCGGTGGCGCGCTCGGGCGAAGGGGCGTGCGGGCATCGACGACTCCTGCCGCCTGCGAGGTGAGCTGTCGGGTTCGGGCCGGAGCAGCCCGGCCGGTCCATCGAGACCGGCTTCACCCCAAGGGCACGACGTGCCCGTCCATCCTGGTTCCCCCGCTCCTGCCCGTGCGGTCTGCGGGTCGTCGAGCAGCGGCAGGACTCGGCGTTCTGCTCGACCCACCCAGTCGGCGCCTGGGTCGCGACGATGCTAGGCAGCCCATGCGGTGCTGTCATCGCCCACCGGCGCAATCCTGGCGTGCGAACAGGTCTCGAGACCGCCGCACGGCGCCCCGCAGGGCGGGCGAAGTCGCTGGTCGCGAGCGTTCGTCTCGCGCACGGTGTGTCGTGGACGCACGCACCGCCTCGTCGGGAACTTCAGCGAAACTTCATGGAAGCCGCTGAAGCGGCTTGATCTACACAAGCGACGCTAGACGGGAGCCGAGGGGTCCCCAGACCCCGGATCGATCGCCTGAGGAGCACCCCGAGCATGATCCGCCGTCGTCCTGTCGTCGTCGCAACGACCGCCGTCGTCCTGGCCGCGGGCGGTGCTGCGTTCGCGGTCAGCCGTGCGCTGGCTCCCGCCGCAGACACCGCGGTCCAGGAGAGCATCGATCTCCCCGCGGTCGACCGGTACGACATCACCGGAGCGACCACGCAGGGGGTCGTCGACCTCGACATCACCACCGCAGAGATGACGCTGGGTGGTCGGTCCGTCGAACGGTATCTCTACGCGGACGCTGCAAGCGAAGTCGTCCACGGGGCCGGGGTGCCGATCGTCGTCGACGTAGGGCAGCGGCTGCAGATCGACGTCACGAACTCGACCGACACCGCGACCAACATCCACTGGCACGGGATGAGCGTGCCCGCCGACCAGGACGGTCCAGGCATCCTGATCGAACCCGGACGAGAGCACCGGTACGAGTTCACCGCTGCCCGCCCAGGAACGTACTGGTACCACTCACACGAACGACCGGTGCGCGACCAGGTCGATCGCGGCATGTATGCACCGTTCATCGTCCGCGAACCCGCGGACGCGCGCTACGACCTCGACCAGGTCCTCGTGCTCGACGACTGGGTCGTGGATCGCACCACCGGTCACATGGAGGTCGTCGGCGACGTCGACACCGTCAACGGCCGCACCGGCCAGGACATCGAGCCGATCAGCATCACCGGCGGGCAGATCGCCAAGCTCCGGCTGGTGAACGCCTCGACCGCCAAGACCCAGGACCTGACGTTCCCACTCGACGTGCGCGTCACCCACACCGACGGCGCACCCCTCGTCGAGCCCTACAACACCCGCCGGCTCAGCATCGCCCCAGGCGAGCGCTACGACGTCGAGGTCGCCCCGGTCGGCCACCTGGGGTCGGGCTTGTCGATCACCAACGAGCGCGACAACGGAATGACCATCCCCGTCCACTACACCGCCTCGGACGCTCCCGCGGCCGTCTCGCCCTTCATCCCGCCCGCACCCAGCGACCTCGACCCCGACCTGCTGAGCCGCGAACCGGACATCGAGATGGTGCTCGCCGACGCGATGACGATGTCCGCAGGCATGGGCATGGCCTGGACGATCAACGGCGACGTCTTCCCCGACGCTGAGACGTTCGACGTGCAGGTCGGGCGCACCTACCTCGTGCGTTTCCGCAACGCCGGGCAGCACCGAATGGACCACCCGATGCACGTGCACGGCGCGCACTTCCGGGTGCTATCCACCGACGGCCAGGCCCTCGAGCGGGAAGTGTGGAAGGACACCGTGGCGGTGCCACCGGACAGCTACGTCGACGTCGCCGTGACCTTCGAGCAGCCCGGGACCTGGATGGTCCACTGCCACATCCTCGATCACGAGGACGCCGGGATGATGACCAGCATCACGGCGACATGAGACGGCGCGACCGGCGCCCGCCGCGGCAGCCACCCGGCCCGACCCACGTCGCCACCCCGCCGGCGTCGCGCTCGTGGATCACCGTCAGCCTCGACGAGCGAGACCGGTGGCCGGCGCTCGCGCCCGTCGCAGCGCTCGGTCTAGTGGCCGCAGGGCTGATGGCCTGGCTGGGCCTGCCGCCGGTGGACCTTCACGGGCCGCTGCACCGCTGGTTTTCTGTCATGGACCCCCTGTGCGGCGGAACGCGGTCCGTGCGGCTCGCCGCGATGGGCGATCTCGCAGCAGCATGGAAATACAACCCGCTCGGCCCGATCCTGATGACCGGGGCCGCGCTGGCTGTGCTGCGGTGGTGCGCCGGCACCGCGACCAGCAGATGGCTCGGGCTCGACCTCGCCGACCGCCGGCCTGCGCGTGCCGCTGCGGGGCTGATCACGACACTGCTGCTCGCCTTGCTCGCGGTCCGCCAGCAGCTCAACGTCGAGCTCCTGCGGTAGCCCGCGCCCGACCGCGTTCATCAGACCTTGACCGCATCGTGAGCGCGCCTCGACGGCCAGCTCATAGCGTTGCTGCCGAGTCGGTTCCCCCGCGCGCAGCGGAGGAGTTGCCGTGCACACGCGCGGACGAGACCCCCGCGCCGGCGCACAGTGTGCGCCGGGCGATACCCCGACGGGAGGCCGCCATGAGGACCACGGCTGAAGACGAGGCCGTTCTCCGGCGCCTGCGCCGCCTTGAAGGGCAAGTGCGCGGCGTCGCGACCATGATCGAGAGCGGTTCGTACTGCATCGACGTGCTCACGCAGATCGCCGCCGCATCCGGTGCCCTCCAGGCAGTCGCGCGTCAACTCCTCGACGACCACATCCGTCACTGCCTCTCGCAAGCCGCGCAGGCGTCCGCAGACGTGCAGGACGAGCGTGTCGACGAGGTATCGCAGGCGATCGCCCGCCTGCTTCGCGCCTGACACCCGAGAGCGTGCCTGGAGCGCGGTTCGTCACCCGACGATCCCGCAGACCGCAGACCGCGAACCGCAAGGACGAGACACATGCATCGTGGAGTCGGAATACCCTCGGGGGGTATGCCGTTTGAGCGGGCGAAGCCCCACTCCGGGTCGGATCACGAGAGAGGACCACCGCGATGAGCCTCGAGGACCACACCGGGCACGGGCCCGTCGATGCACCGAGTACGGCCCACCACGGACATGGAGGGCACACGCCCGACGGGCAGACGACGCAGGAGCACCATGGGCACCCCGCGACCGTGACTGCAGCGGTGCCGCCTGACCACCAGGACGCGCACGGTGGCCACGAGGGGCATACAGGCCACGGCAGCCATGCCGGTCACGTCGACCGGTTCCGCCGCCTGTTCTGGGTCATGCTCGTGCTCGCGGTCCCGGTCGTCGCCGCCAGCGCCATGTTCGCGATGCTCCTGGGCTACGAGCTGCCCGACGCAACCTGGGTGGCGTGGGTCTCGCCCGTGCTCGGCACGGTCATGTTCACTTGGGGCGGCGCGCCGTTCCTGACCGGTGCCGCCCAGGAGCTGCGCGCCAAGCGCCCCGGGATGATGCTGCTCGTCGCGTTGGCGATCACCGTGGCGTTCGTCGCGTCGTGGCTCGCGACCCTGGGTGTCGTCGCCCACGGACTCGACTTCTGGTGGGAGCTCGCGCTTCTCATCGTGATCATGCTGCTCGGGCACTGGATCGAGATGCGCTCGCTCGCTCAGACGACCTCCGCTCTCGACTCCCTGGCCGCTCTGCTGCCCGACGAGGCCGAGCGCGTCGAGGGCAACGACGTGGTCCGGGTCGCCCCGTCCGACCTCGCGGTCGACGACGTGGTGCTCGTGCGACCCGGAGCCAGGGTTCCCGCAGACGGCGCGATCATCGACGGCGCCGCCGAGATGGACGAGTCGATGGTCACCGGTGAGTCCCGCACCGTGCGGCGCTCCGCCGGGGACCGGGTTGTCGCCGGCACCGTCGCCACCGACTCCGCCCTACGGCTGCGGGTGACCGCCGTCGGAGACGACACCGCGCTGGCCGGCATCCGCAGGCTCGTGCTCGAAGCGCAGAACTCGACCTCGCGCGCGCAGCGACTGGCGGACACGGCAGCCGCGCTGCTGTTCTGGTTCGCCCTCGGTGCGGCCGCCGTCACCGCCGTCGTCTGGTCGATCGCCGGCCAGCCCGACGCTGCCGTGATCCGCACCATCACCGTCCTGGTGATCGCCTGCCCCCACGCCCTCGGCCTGGCGATCCCCCTCGTGGTGTCCATCGCCACCGAGCGCGCCGCCCGCGGCGGCATCCTCGTCAAGGACCGCCTGGCCCTGGAGAGCATGCGCACGGTCAGCACCGTGGTGTTCGACAAGACCGGCACCCTGACCAAGGGCCAGCCGACCGTGACCGACGTGCGGCCCACCCCCGGTTTCGACCGCGACGAGGTTCTGGCGCTGGCCGCGGCCGCCGAGGCCGACAGCGAGCACCCGCTCGCGCAGGCGATCGTCTCGGCCGCGAGCGACCTGCACGTGCCGGCCGCCGCCGAGTTCACCTCGTCCCCAGCGGTCGGCGTCCGCGCCCGCGTCGGCGGCCGGACCGTCGAGGTCGGAGGCCCCAGCCTGCTGCACCAGAGCGGTGTCGACGAGCTCGATGGCATCGACCAATGGCGCAGCGAAGGAGCGATCATTCTGCATGTGCTCGTCGACGGCCGCCCGGCCGGGGCTCTGAAGCTCGCCGACGAGATCCGCGAGGAGTCCCGGGCCGCGATCCGGCAGCTCCACGACCGCGACGTCGACGTCGTGATGATCACTGGCGACGCGGAGGCCGTCGCCCGCACCGTCGCCGCCGAGATCGGCATCGACCGGGTCTTCGCCGGTGTCCGGCCCGAGGACAAGTCCGCCAAGGTCGCCGAGCTCCAGCGCGAGGGAGGCACCGTGGCGATGGTCGGCGACGGCGTCAACGACGCCCCCGCCCTCGCGCAGGCCGATGTCGGCATCGCCATCGGCGCCGGCACCGATGTCGCGATCGCCTCCGCCGGCGTGATCCTCGCCAGCGACGACCCTCGATCCGTCGTCTCGGTCATCGATCTGTCCACTGCCAGCTACCGCAAGATGAAGCAGAACCTGTGGTGGGCCGCTGGCTACAACCTCATCGCTGTGCCGCTTGCCGCCGGCGTGCTCGCACCCATCGGTTTCGTCATGCCGATGTCCGTCGGGGCCATCCTCATGTCCGTGTCCACGATCGTCGTCGCCCTGAACGCTCAGCTCCTGCGTCGACTGGATCTGCGGCCACGTTGACAAGAGCCGAGCCAAGTCGGCGCCCTCGGTGCCGGAGTACCGACGGTCATCAATATGGGACGCCGCCAAGTGTACGTCCCGATATGCATCCAGACGAGGTTTCGCCACCGCCGACTACCGCCTGAACACGCCGGTCCTCGGCGCCGGCCACGGCTCCCATTGACCGTTGGCCAGCACGTTTGGTGCGCGCGCAGCGATGTTGTACTTGATGCAACGGGCGGCCGGAGCTCAAGCCGTTGGCCGGCGTTCTCCTACAGCCGCTTCTCCAGCAGCACGACGTCGAGCCAGGTGCCGGCGTGAGGTCCGCGACAAATCAGTCCGAGCCGCTCGCGCGTGCCGACGACGCGGAACCCGGCCGCCTCGTGGAGGGCGAGGCTGGCGATGTTCTGCGGGAAGACACCGGACTGGACGGTCCAGATGCCGGCTGCGCCGGCGGACTCGAGCAGGTGGTCGAGCAGCGCTCTGCCCACGCCGCGGCCGCGGGCTTCGGGTGCCACGTAGGCCGAGTGCTCGACGACGCCGGCGTAGACGCAGCGCCCCGAGACCGGGGAGACGGCGACCCAGCCGAGAACGGTGTCGCCGTCCAGGGCGACGAAGCGGTGCTCGGCCAGGTGGCCGGCATCGAACTCGTCCCACGTCGGCGGGTTGGACTGGAACGTCGCCGTGCCGGTCGCGATCCCCGATGCGTGGATCCCCAGCACCGCCTGGGCGTGCTCGGGCTGCATCGGGGCGACGGCGACCCCGGTGAGCGCGGTGGTCACGCGGCCGGCCGATCGAGGAGGTGGTCTCCGAGGTGCGCGGTCAGCGCCCGCACCGCGTCCGGGACGAGCGTGTAGTACGCCCACACGCCGCGCTTCTCGCGGGTGACGAAGCCGGCCTCGGTGAGCACCTTGAGGTGGTGCGACACGGTCGGCTGGGAGAGCCCGACGGGCTCGGTGAGGTCGCAGACGCACGCCTCCCCGCCGTCGTGCGCGGCGATGATCGACAGCAGCCGCAGACGGGCGGGGTCGGCAAGCGCCTTGAGGGTGCGGGCGGTGCGCTCGGCGTCCTCGGCGCTCATCGTCGAGCCGGTCACGGGGCTGCAGCAGCCCGTCGACGCCGTCGAGGTCACCGGGAGCAAGTCGAGAGCCATGCCTCCATCATGCAACAGCCATTGACGCATGTCGATGTTGACAACCATCGATGTCTTGGTCCACGCTCGTGAGTATCGACGGGTATCGATGCGAAGGAGGAGTGATGGCACAGGACATCCGAGAGCAGGTGAGGGCCCGCTGCGCCCTGGCGGCCGTGCAGGGCGCCGGGGACGCGGGTTGTTGCGGCGGGGACTCCGCCGGTGGGTGCGGGCCGACGGACCTGGTGATCGACGAGCGGTTCGGCGCAGGGCTGTACGGGGCGGACGACGCGGCGGCGGTGCCGGCCGAGGCGCTGGCGGCCTCGCTCGGGTGCGGGAACCCGCTGATGGTCGCCGAGCTGCGCGAGGGCGAGCGGGTGCTGGACCTGGGCTCGGGCGGCGGGATCGACGTGCTGCTGTCCGCGCGGCGGGTCGGGGCGTCCGGGTTCGCCTACGGGGTCGACATGACCGACGAGATGCTCGACCTGGCCCGCGCCAACGCGGCCAAGGCCGGTGCGAGCAACGTGGAGTTCCGCAAGGGCACCATCGAGGACCTGCCCCTGGACGACGCCGCGGTCGACGTCGTGATCTCCAACTGCGTGGTGAACCTGTCCCCGGACAAGCCGGCGGTGCTGGCCGAGGCGTTCCGGGTGCTCGTGCCCGGCGGCCGGTTCGGGATCTCCGACGTGGTCGCCGAGGACCACCTGACCCCCGAGCAGCGCGCCGAGCGCGGCTCCTACGTCGGGTGCATCGCCGGGGCGCTGTCACGGACGGAGTACTTGCACGGGCTCGCAGCGGCGGGGTTCGTCGACGCCGAGATCGAGTTCACCCACCCCGTCGCCGAGGGCATGCACGGCGCCGTGGTGCGCGCCCGCAAGCCGAAGTCCGATGAGGACTGAGGCGCCTCGACCCGAGCCTGGCCCGGTTCCGGTAACGCGAGTGGCGCTTCTCTGAGGCTGCGTAGGGCCACCACTTGCCCTCCGGGAGTGCTCGTGCGCAGAGCCCGTCATGCACGCGGGTCCCGGAAGTGGGCAGATGGACAATGGCACGCAGGTTGGACGATTTGCTGCCTGATCTGACCGGGGTGACTGGTCCGTCCGGGTCGAGGCGCTGAGCGTCGACCCGGACGGAGTTGCGCGAGTGCGACAGGCGGGCGCTACACCAGCGACGGGCGCTTTCCTGCGGCTTCGCACGTGGAACAGCACAGCGATCGTCCATGCGGCAGGTCTCGCGGCGCTGGACCCGGGCTCGCGGTGCGCGGTGCCGGCACCGAGCAGACATTGACGTGGTGAGCACACAAGCCGGCGCCGCACTGGCTGCACACGCCAACGGACGTGGACGTGACGCCCTCGCGGGCGCACTCGAAGCACTGCATGTTGATCTCCTTGGTCGGTGAGGTGGTGCCGATCAGTCGCTGCACGCGAGCCGAAGTCGGGGGGGCGTCTCGAACGCCGCAAGCCCCGGCAGGACGCCCGAGGATGCGGCGAACGCACCGGGAGCGAGTCGATACCAGGTGAATCGCCCTTCGGCCTCGCCGACGACCGCTCCTGCGGTGCGCAACTGCTTGAGGTGGTGGCTGATCGTCGTCTGCTTCGCGCCCGTGATGTCCACCAGGTGGCAGGTGCAGAGCTGCTCCTGAGCGAGCGCGAGGACGATCTGCAGGCGAAGTGGGTCGCTGAGTAGCGCGAACTCCGCTGCCAGTTCGGTCGCGGTCAGGTGGGCGGTCGTGGGCATGGCTCGAGAGTACACATCAACCTGAGTTGATATCAACATGAGTTGATGCAATGGTGGCTACATCAGCTGTCATCGATACAAGGAGTTGTCGTGCCTGTCGTCGAGGTGTTTGACCCCCCGATGTGCTGCTCGAGCGGCGTGTGTGGGTCCGATGTCGACCCAGCCCTGAGCCGGTTCGCTCGCGACCTCGAGTGGCTCACCGCCCACGGTGCCAAGGTCAGTCGAGCAACCCTGTCGCAGGAGCCCGGCAAGTTCGTCGAGAACCCCGCCGCCAACCGCGTGCTGACTGAGCAGGGAACTGCGGGGCTCCCGCTGGTGATCGTCGACCAGGCCGTACGGGTGACGGGCCGCTACCCACGGCGTGAAGAGCTCGCCGAGTGGACCGGAATCCACGCCGCTCCGTCCGCGCAGCAGACGGTGTTGCCGATCGGTGGCGCATGCACCCCTGGAGACGGGTGCTGCTGACGATGTCGAACGCCACGATTGAGACGCGAGCGACCACTGCGCTACGGGGCCTGCTCGCCTCACCCACCTCGTTCCTCTTCTTCACCGGCAAGGGCGGCGTCGGCAAGACATCGACCGCGTCCGCGACCGCGGTCGCCCTCGCGGATGCCGGGCGGCGGGTCCTGATCGTGTCCACCGACCCCGCGAGCAATCTGCGTGAGGTCCTCGGCGTCGAGGCCGTCGCAACCGCCGCGGTCGGCGTCGCAGGAGTCCCGGGTCTGGACATGCTCGACCTGGACCCCACGGCGGCGGCCGAGACGTACCGAGAGACAGTCGTCGCCCCCTACCGAGGGGTCCTGCCCCCCGACGTGGTCGCGCAGATCGAGGAGGAGCTCGCAGGGCCGTGCACCGTCGAGGTGGCCGCGTTCAACGAGTTCGTTTCCCTGCTGACCCGACCGGATGTGCTCGACGCGTACGACCACGTGCTCTTCGACACCGCGCCGACCGGTCACACGCTGCGCCTGCTGAGCCTGCCCGCCGCATGGGATGGGTTCCTGACTACGACCACCACCGGTATCACGTGCGTCGGTCCGGTGTCGTCGCTCGGCCAGGCTCGCGCCGCCTACGCGAGCGGCCTGGCAGCCTTGCGCGACGGCACGCGGACGACTGTCGTGCTCGTCGCACGCCCTGAAAGGCCCGCGATCGAGGAAGCGGCGCGCGCCGCGCACGAGCTCGCCGCGCTGGGCATGACCCACCAGCGGCTGGTCTTGAACGGCGTGCTGGGCGATCCGGGTGACGATCCCGTCGCCGTCGCCCGCCACGCCCGTGAAGCTGACAGCTTGAGCGACTTGCCACGCAGCCTGGAAAGCGTCAGGAGCATCGACGTTCAGCCGCTCCTGACTCGCGCCCCTCTGGGGATCGATGGGCTGCGGGCCGCGCTCGGACCGATAGCCGAAGCGCCTGAGGCACTCACAGCTCGCGGCGCGGCCAGCACCGATTTCCGCTCGCTCGCCGAGCTCGTCGAGTCCGCGGCTGCCGCTGGCCCGGGGATCGTGATGACGATGGGCAAGGGCGGCGTGGGCAAGACCACCGTCGCCGCTGCGGTCGCGGTCGGTCTCGCGGCCCGGGGGCTGCCGGTCACCCTCACCACCACCGACCCCGCGGCGCACGTCGATGATGTCCTGGTGGATCCGCCGCCGAACTTGCGGGTCACCCGGATCGACCCGGGAGCTGTGACGGCCGCCTACCAGGACCGGGTCTTGACCGCTTCCCGTGACCGACTGGATGACGCCGGTCTCGACCTCCTGGCTGAGGACCTGCGCTCTCCGTGCACCGAGGAGGTCGCGGTGTTTCACGCATTCGCGGAGACGATCGCCGAGGCCGAAAACCGCTGGGTCGTCGTTGACACAGCACCGACGGGGCACACGTTGCTGCTCCTGCAGTCGGCCCAGGCGTTCGGAGCGCAATCGTCCGTCACGCGTCCCGGCGGCGCCGCGGTTGGCGACGCTGCGGTTCGGCTACAGGGCCGGCTCGCTGACCCCGATCACACCAGGATCGTGCTGGTCACACTCCCGGAGGCGGTCCCCGTGCACGAGGCCACCGCCCTGCAACAGGATCTCCAGCGCGCCGGGCTGCACCCGTGGGCCTGGGTGGTCAACGCCACCTTGGCGGCTTCCGGGACGCACCACCCGGTGCTTCGCGGGCGCGCCGACGCCGAGCACCGGTGGATCGAGGTGGCGGTGCACAGTTCTGCCCGCCCACCGGCCGTCCTTCCGTGGCTTCCCAAGCCCCCGGTGAGCGTCGAGGGCCTTTCCGTGTTGCTGACCTGACCTGACCTCAACGACGCCCCCTTGCCACCGTCGTGGCGCCCGGCTGACCGAGCCGGGCGCCACGGCTGCGCCCGCTCGTCCTTCTGGAGACCTGATGCTGCTGGCCCTGATCATCTTCCTAGCCACGCTCACGTTCGTGATCTGGCAACCGCGCGGCCTCGGAATCGGATGGAGCGCGCTAGCCGGCGCCGGCGCGGCCCTTGCGACCGGGGCTGTACACCTCAGCGACGTGCCCGACGTGTGGTCGCTGGTCTGGAACGCCACACTCACGTTCGTCGCGGTGATTCTCATCTCGCTGGTCCTAGATGAGGCAGGCACGTTTGAGTGGTCGGCGCTGCACGTGGCCCGCTGGGGCAAGGGTGACGGTCGCCGGCTCTTTACCTTGATCGTCGTACTGGGTGCGGCTATCGCGGCTGTGTTCGCGAACGACGGTGCGGCCCTGATCCTGACGCCGATCGTGTTCCAGATGCTGCTCGCGCTGAGGTTCAGCCCGGTCGCCTCGTTCGCGTTCATCATGGCCACGGGGTTCGTAGCCGACACCACCAGCCTGCCCCTTGTGGTCTCCAACCTCGTGAACATCGTCTCGGCTGACTTCTTCGGCATTGGGTTCGCCCGGTACGCCCTGGTGATGGTGCCCGTTTCGCTGGTCTCGCTCGCCGCGACCCTCCTGGTGCTGCGCGTCTTCTTCCGCAAGTCGATCCCCGGCCGCTACGACGTCGGGGATCTCGGTCTGCCGCAGGACGCGATCCGCGACCCCCTGGCTTTCCGGGCGGGCTGGGTCGTCCTGGGTGTCCTGCTCATCGGATACTTCGCCGCTGAACCGCTCCACGTCCCGCTCTCGGTGGTGGCGTCGCTGGCCGCCTTGAGCATCATCGCGGTCGCCGCAAGGCGACCAGCGTTCCTGTTCAAGAGGACCGCACGGCGTGAGCGTGCCCACGAGCAGGTCGTGGCCACTGGCGGGAGCGCGACTGGGCCACGCCAGACCAGCGGAGACATGGCCTCCTTCACGGGCCATGTCGGCGTCGACGACGCGGCGGGCGGCGGCGCCGGCGTCGGCGCCGTCGAGAGTCGGCCCATCGCGGTGTGGTCGGTGATCCGAGCTGCGCCCTGGCAGGTTGTGCTGTTCTCGCTCGGGATGTACATCGTGGTCTACGGATTGCGCAACGCCGGGCTCACCGACGCCTTGGGTGAGGTCTTCGCGGCGATGGCCGGTCACGGCACCCTCGCGGCCGGGACCGGCACCGGCTTTCTGGTCGCCGGTTTGTCCTCCGTGATGAACAACATGCCCACGGTGCTGGTCGGCGCCCTCGGCATTGACGCGGCAGGGGTGACCGGGGTGCCGCACGAAGCGATGGTCTACGCCAATGTGATCGGCGCGGATCTAGGCCCCAAGATCACGCCGATCGGGTCGCTGGCGACCTTGCTGTGGTTGCATGTCCTCGATCGCAAGGGCATGCACATCGGTTGGGGGCAGTACTTCCGCATCGGGATCGTCCTGACCCTCCCCGTCCTCGCTGTGACGCTTCTGGCCCTGGTGGCCTGGCTGACCGTCCTGAGCTGAACGGACACGCAGGAAAGCGGGGCCACCCAGGCCGGATGGCCCCGCTTCGGGCGTCTGTGGCGTCAGGGCGCGAGCAGTTCGTCGACCAGGACGCGGACGCGCCGGTCGAGGTGGTCTCGCAGACCGCGGATGCCGTCGAGGGTCCACCCGGCGGGGTCGGGCAGCGCCCAAATCTCGACGTGCGGATGTCCAGGCAGTTCCAGCCCCGGCTTGAGCGCGACGATCACGTCGGCCTGCGCGGCGATCTCGGCGGTGATGAGGCGAGGCGTCTCGTCGTGACGGTCGATCCCGAGCTCGTCGAGGGACGCCAGGACAGTTGAAGACACCGCGTCGTCCGGCTCGGTGCCGGCCGACAGCACGGTCAGGCGGTCTCCGGCGTAGGCCGCGGCCAGTCCCGCGGCCAGCTGGGACCGGCCGGCGTTGTGGACGCAGACGAACAGCACCGCGGGCTTCCGCTCGACGGCCTCGCGTCCCAGCGAGGCGCGCTCGGCCTCGAGCCGGTGCCCGGCGACCCACGCCTGGGCGGCGACCTGGACCGCATCCCAGGGCGACCCGAGCGGCGGGGTATAAGCGAGGTCCAGGTCGGCCATGCTGGCGACATCCATCTCGTGGAACAGCGCAGCGGCGAACGTGTCCACACGCTTGGCGGTCTGGGTGGTGCGGGTCCCGACCAGCTGGGCGCCGAGCAGGCGGCCCGTGGTGGCGTCGCCGGTGATGCGGATGCTGATCGGCGCCGCGCCGGGGTAGTACCGCTTGTGGTCGTCCGGCGTGCTGGCGGTCGTCACCGGGTGGAAGCCGGCGGCGGTGGCCTCGTGCTCGCGCAAGCCGGTGCGGGCGGCGACGAGGTCGAAGACCTTGACCACCTGGGTGCCGACGCTGCCGGCGAACCGTGCCCGGCCGCCCACGGCGTTCTCTCCGGCGACCCGCCCCTGCTTGTGGGCGGTGGTGCCCAGCGGCAGGTAGCTGGTGCCGAGAATCCGGTGGTGGGTGACCACGCAGTCGCCGGCCGCCCACACCTGCGGCAGCCCGGTGGACATGTCGGGTTCGACCAGCACCGCACCTCGCGGCCCGGTCGTCGCGCCGGCCCCGACGAGCAGGCCGGTGTCGGGTTGAACCCCGACGACGACGAGGACCAGGTCGACGTCCCAGGACATCTCCCCGTCCGAGCCGGTCGCAGCCACGTGCAGCCGCGCGCCGGTGCCCGTCCCCCGCTCGACGTGGGTGACGGTGGTCGCGGTGCGGACGTCGACACCGTTGCGCACCAGCTCGGCCCGGATCAGTGCCCCGAGCTCGGGGTCGACCGTCGGCAGCACCTCGGGCAGCGCCTCGACCTGCGTGACATGGACGCCGCGAGCGGTCAGCCCTTCGGCCATCTCCACCCCCACGTACCCGGCGCCGACAATCAGCGCCGAGCGCACGGTGCGCTCATCCAGCGAGTCGGTGAGTGCGAAGGTGTCGCCCATGGTGTGCAGCAGGTGCACCCCGTCGGCGGTGCGGAGCCCGTCGAGGCCGTGGATCGGCGGGCGCACCGGGACCGCGCCGGTCCCCACGACGAGCGCGTCGTACGGCAGCCAGCGCTCGCCGTCGTCGGCGTGACGCACCTGCAGCCGCTGCCCCTCGGCGTCGATCCGGGTGGCGACGGTCTCGAGCAGCAAGTGGATCCCCGCGGCGTCGAGCTGCTCGCGAGTGCGATGCGCGAGGTCGTGCCAGTCCGGCACGTCACCGGAGATGTAGTACGGGATCCCGCAGATCGAGTAGTTCGGGTAGGCGTCGGCGACCACCACGGTCACCTCGGCCTGCGGGTCGAGCTCGCGGGCGCGCAGCGCGGCGCTGATCCCGGCGTCCGAACCGCCGACGACGACCAGGTGCATGGACGTTCCCTTCTGGGCTGAGGATCCTGCGGGCAGTCAACACGACGTCGGTGAACCACAGGTGGCGGGCCGCCGGAGCGCGAGTCCGCACGCAACGATAGACAGACGTCTACTCATCGGCGTTCGTTCATCTCGGGTTCACCTGGAGTTCGTGTAGACGGTCTTCTATCGATCGCGTCCCGCCCGGGACCCATGCCCTCGATCAGACAGGATCCGACGTGTCCTTCCCGCGCCAGCTCCCTGCCGCCGTTGCCGGTGCAGCGGCCCTCGTCCTCGCGCTGACCGCGTGCGGCGGCCAGCAGTCCGGTTCCGCCTCCGGGCCCTCCGGCTCCGGCAACGGCCTGAGCGGTGAGGTCGTCATCGACGGGTCCTCCACGGTCGAGCCGCTGAGCTCCGCCGCCGCCACCCTGTACCGCGACGAGCAGCCGGGCGTGAACGTCACGGTCGCCACCTCGGGCACCGGCGGTGGCTTCAAGCGCTTCTGCGCCGACGAGACCGACATCTCCGACGCCTCCCGCCCGATCAAGGACGAGGAAGTCCAGGCGTGCGCCGACGCCGGCATCGAGTACACCGAGATCGTGGTGGCCAACGACGGCCTGTCGGTCGTCGTGAACCCGGAGAACGACTGGGTGGACTGCCTCACGGTCGAGCAGCTCGCCACGATCTGGGGCCCGGAGTCCGAGGGCGAGGTCACCTCGTGGCAGCAGGTCGACCCGTCCTTCCCGGACGAGCCGCTGGAGCTGTACGGCGCCGGGACCGACTCGGGCACCTTCGACTACTTCACTGAGGCGATCAACGGTGAGGAGGGCGCGATCCGTGCCGACTACTCCCCGTCGGAGGACGACAACCTGACGGTGCAGGGCGTGACCGGTGCGACCGGCGGCACGGGCTTCTTCGGCCTGTCCTACGCGGAGGAGTACGCCGACCAGATCAAGCTGGTCGGCGTCGATGGCGGCGAGGGCTGCGTGGTCCCGTCCACCGAGACCGTGCAGGACGGCACCTACGTCCCGCTGGGCCGCCCGCTGTTCATCTACGTGAACAACGCCAAGTACGCCGACAACGAGGCGCTGCGGAACTTCGTGGACTTCTACGTCGCGAACAGCGAGCAGGCGGCCACCGACGCCCTGTTCGTCCCGCTGACCGACGAGCAGCGTCAGACGGCCCAGGACGAGCTGGCCGCGCTGGTCGACTGACGTGACCGCCACGCAGCACCTCCGGAGCGGCCCTGCCGAGCAGGGCCGTTCCGGCCTGCCCGCCGACTGGGGCCTGGGCCGGACGCGTTCGCGTCACGGCGAGACCGTGATCCGCCTCCTGCTGCGGGCGGCGGCGGGGCTGTCGGTGCTCATCACCGCCGGCATCGTCGTCTCCCTGCTGGTCCCGGCGATCGGATTTTTCCAGCAGGTATCGGTTGTCGAGTTCCTGACCGGGACCCGCTGGGCCCCGCAGTTCGCCGACCCGTCGTTCGGAGTGCTGCCGCTGATCACCGCCACCGCGTGGACCACGCTGATCGCCCTCGCCGTGGCGGTCCCGTGCGGCCTGGGTGCGGCCGCCTACCTCGCCGAGTACGCCCGCCCTCGGGTCCGCCGGATCCTCAAGCCGATCCTTGAGCTCCTCGCAGGTGTCCCGACGGTCGTCTTCGGGTTCTTCGCGCTGAGCTTCGTCGGCCCGGCGCTGCGCGACTGGCTCGGCATCGACGTCGGGACGTTCTCCATCCTGGCCGCAGGGCTGGTGATGGGGGTGATGATCATCCCGACCGTCGCCTCGCTGTCCGAGGACGCGATGAGCGCGGTGCCCCACGCGCTGCGTGAAGGCTCTGCGGCGCTGGGATCGAACCGGATGCAGACCACGCTGCGGGTCGTCTTCCCGGCGGCGCTGTCCGGGATCGTCGCCGCAGTGGTCCTGGGCATCTCGCGGGCGATCGGCGAGACGATGATCGTCGCAATCGCCGCCGGCGCCCGGCCCCAGATGGTCACCGACCCGACCATGGAGGGCGCCACCATGACCGGGTTCATCGCCCGCATGGCGCTCGGGGACTCGCGGGTCGGTTCCCTCGAGTACGACACCTTGTTCGCGGTCGGGCTGCTGCTGTTCCTGCTGACGTTCGTCGTGAACCTGATCAGCATCCGCCTCGTGCGCCGGTTCCGGCAGGAGTACTGATGACCGCCACCACCACCTCCCGCGCCCAGGCACTGCCGATCGGGCAGCACTCCCGGGAACGCAGCCCTGGCGCGACTCTCTTCCTCGTTCTGCTCTGGGCGAGCCTGCTCGTCGCGTTCGCGACGCTGGTGACCCTTCTGGTCAGCACGATCATCGAAGCGGGCGACCGCCTCGACTCGACCTTGCTCACGGAGTACCCGTCGTCCCGCCCAGAGGAGGCCGGTGCCCGGCCGGCCATCCTGGGCTCGCTGTGGGTGATCGGCACCACGGCGGTCCTCGCGGTCCCGCTCGGGATCGCCGCCGCCGTGCACCTGGAGGAGTTCGCCGACCGGCACAGCCGCTTCAACCGGCTGCTGGAGCTCAACATCCAGAACCTGTCGGCGATCCCCTCGATCATCTACGGGATGCTCGCGATCGGGACCCTGTCGCTGATCGGGGTGCAGAACAAGAACATCGTCATCGGCGGAGCGCTCGCGCTGGCCCTGCTGATCCTGCCGGTCATCATCATCTCGACCCGCGAGGCGCTGCGTGCCGTGCCCCGCGAACAGCGCCAAGCGTCACTCGCGCTGGGCGCCACCGAGCTGCAGACGACGTGGCGCGTGACGCTGCCGGCCGCGGTCCCGGGCATCTCCACCGGGACGATCCTGGCGCTGTCGCGGGCCCTGGGCGAGGCCGCACCGCTCCTACTGCTCGGCGCGCTGGTGTTCATCTCCTTCGACCCAAACGGGCTTCTTAGCGGCTTCACCACCATGCCCATCCAGATCTTCGGGTGGACCAACAGCCCCCAGGCCGGGTTCCGCGAGCTGGCTGCCGCCGCGTCGGTGCTGCTCGTGGTGATCCTGCTCGCCATGAACGCGCTGGCGATCATCATCCGCAACCGGTCCCAGCGTCGCTGGTGACCCCGCTCCCCGAGGACTGCGACATGACGAGCACCACGACCGGGCGCGACGTGCACCCGGACGACACCGGCTCCCTGGACGCCCGGCCGCGCGCCGGGGCGCACCGGGAGATCCCCGAGACCCCTTCCCCGGTCCTCGAGTGCGAGGACGTCAGCGTGTACTACGGCCCGTACCAGGCCGTCCGGGACGTCTCCCTGACGTTCGGGCTCAACGAGATCACCGCGCTGATCGGCCCCTCCGGGTGCGGCAAGTCCACCATCCTGCGGTCCCTGAACCGGATGAACGACCTGGTCGACTCCGCGCGAGTGGCCGGCTCCGTGAGGTACCACGGTCAGGACCTCTACGCCAAGGGTGTGGACCCGATCGAGGTCCGTCGCCGCATCGGCATGGTGTTCCAGAAGCCGAACCCGTTCCCCAAGTCCATCTACGACAACGTCGCCTACGGGCCTCGAGTCACCGGAATGCGCCCGTCCTCGATGGACGACCTCGTCGAGGAGGCGCTGACCCGGGCTGCGCTGTGGGACGAGGTCAAGGACAAGCTCAAGCAGAGCGCCTACGGGCTGTCCGGGGGGCAGCAGCAGCGGCTGTGCATCGCCCGCACGATCGCTGTCGAGCCGGACGTGATCCTGATGGACGAGCCCTGCTCCGCGCTCGACCCCATCGCGACGCTGCGTATCGAGACCCTGATGGCAGAGCTGCGCGAGCGCTACACGATCGTCATCGTCACGCACAACATGCAGCAGGCAGCACGCGTCGCCGATCGGACCGCCTTCTTCACCGCCGACGTCGACGATGCCGGTGAGCGGCACGGAGTGCTGGTCGAGTTCGACACGACAGCCCGGCTGTTCGAGAAGCCAGCCGACCAGCGCACCGAGGACTACATCAGCGGCCGGTTCGGCTGAGACCCCGGAGGGGACCATGAGTGCCACGACGACGCGGCGGCTCAGCACGCCGCAGTCCCGCCGAGCCGAGGGCGCCGTGCGCGCCTGGCGGCGCGAGGGCGCGGCCGGGACGGTCGGCGTGATCGACCCGGGACACGCCCTGGACGACGGCCTCACCCGCGAGCTCGCGGGGGTCGACCTGGTGGTCCTTCGGTGCGCCGACCCGATCGCCGCGCTCGTGCGGTTCGCCGTGCGGCCGGTGCAGGTCGCCGTGCTGCTCGCGGACGACGACCAGCCGGGGGTCGGTCCGGTGGTCCAGGCGTTACGCGCCGAGCTGGCGCTGCCGGTGCTGCTGGCGTGGGACCCGGCGGGCGGGCTCCCGCCGGCCGACGCAGTGCTCGCCGGTGCGCTGCCCGTGCTGCGCCTGCCGCTGGAGCTCGACGACGTCCTGGCGCGCCTGGGCGAGGTGTGGCCGGCGCGGCCGCCCGGCGGGTCCGTACTGTCGGCAGGTGACCTGGTCGTCGACCCCGGCGCGTACGAAGCGACCTGGAGCGGGATCCCCTTGGGGCTGGCCCGCCGTGAGATGAACCTCCTGCTCGCCCTGGTGCAGAGCCCGGGCCGGGTGGTACCGCGCGAGCAGCTGTGGCGCCTGTGGCCGTCCACCTCCGACCAGGACGGCAACCTGGTAGCCGCGGTCGCGCGCCTGCGCCGGCACTTCGCCCGAGCAGGCGCCCCGGCAGCGATCGGAACGGTGCGTGGACTCGGGTACCGGCTGGAGGTGACCGCGCTCAGCAGCTCGGGGGCCGCGAGTCGATCTGCGTGAGCAGCCCCAGCACGCGCCACTCGAGGTCGGTCACCACCGCCTCGATGTCGACGCCCTCCACGGCCGGGTCGAGGACGTCCCAGTCCAGGTAGTGCCGTCCTGGGTAGACCGGGCACGCGTCACCGCACCCGAGGCTGACGACGTAGTCCGCCGCTCGCACCACGTCGTCCGTCAGCGGCTTGGGGAACTCCAGGGCCATCGACCAGCCCCGGCGGGTGATCGCCGCCACGACCGCCGGGTCGACCGCCGCCGCCGGTGCCGAGCCGGCGGTGCGCACGGCGACGGTCTCACCGGCGTGGTGGCGCAGCGCAGCCGCCGCGATCTGCGATCTGGCGGCATTGCGGATGCACACGAACAGAACCTCCGAACCGCGACGGGGAACCCTGCCCTCGCCGCGGGCGAGCGAGCTCAGGCGGTCGCTCGCGAACCGCGCAGCCAGGACAGGCAGGTGCTGCGCCACCCTCGCCCGGCGCGAGAGCAGGTCGTAGCTGTCGTGGACGTACCGGGCCACGGTCTGCTCGCTGAAGACCCCACGGAAGGTACCGGCGAGGTCGGCCGCGACCCGGTCGAGCGCCGCGGCGTGCGTGCGGACTGTCGCGAGCCCGGGCGGTGCGGCGGGCTCTACGACGGACCCGAATCGCATGTACGCATCAGCGGTGGCGGTGTACCGGCCGCCTGCACCCGTACCGGTCTGCTCGACGAGTCCGACGGTCAGCAGACGGTCCAGGCACGCCTGCACCGTCCGGGAAGAGACACCGGGGCCGACGAGCTCACCAGGGCCGGCGCCACCGCGCGCATCGGTCATGACCAGCGTGAGGACCTGGAGCGCGTCAGGGTCGCCCAGGACGAGCGCCTGGTCAGCGGCAGTCGTCACCGCAACCACGACCTGAGGTCGGTTGGAGCGATGGTCAGCGCAAGAGGTCCGCGATCGCGGCGAGACGGTCGGGGACGATACTGAACCACGCCTCGCGTCCCACCGGCTCCCGGGCGAGCACGCCGGCCTCGACCAGCATCGACACGTGGTGGCTGATCGTCGGAGACCGCAGCTCGAGCGCCGCCGCCAGGTCCTTGACCCGGGCGCGCCCGTCGGGGCTGTGGTGCACCATGCTCAGCAGCTGCAGGCGAGTGGGGTCGGACACCGCCCGCAGCACGCTCGCGGTCCGCTCGGCCTCCTCGCGGGCGAGCACCAACCGGACAGTGCGCAGCGGCGGCGCACCGGAGTCGGTGCGCCGCTCGTCTGCTGCGGAGGTCGGCACCCATGGAGCGTACCTGCGCCTTCTGGACCGGTCCTGAGGATCAGGCGACCTGCTGGACGCCGAGCTCGTCCAGCAGCACCTCGATGCGGCGGCG
Source organism: Cellulomonas sp. ES6 (assembly GCF_030053835.1). Taxonomy (NCBI): domain Bacteria; kingdom Bacillati; phylum Actinomycetota; class Actinomycetes; order Micrococcales; family Cellulomonadaceae; genus Cellulomonas; species Cellulomonas sp. ES6. Next base: position 2,819,800 of record NZ_CP125655.1, read on the forward strand.
GATCTCGTCGCGGATCGGGCGCACGGACTCGATGCCCTGGCCGGCGGGGTCCGCCAGGGCCCAGTCCTCGTACCGCTTGCCGGGGAAGATCGGGCAGACGTCGCCGCAGCCCATGGTGATGACCACGTCGGAGGCCTGCACGGCGTCGGTGGTGAGCACCTTGGGGCGCTCGGCGCGGATGTCGATGCCCTCCTCGAGCATCGCCTCGACCGCGATCGGGTTGATCTGGTCCGCAGGCATCGAGCCGGCGGACCGGACCTCGACCGCGCCGCCCGACAGGTGCCGCAGGTAGCCGGCGGCCATCTGGGAACGGCCGGCGTTGTGCACGCAGACGAACAGGGCGGAGGGCTTCGTGGTCTCGCTCATCGGGGTCTCCTCAGGGGTCAGGCGGGGACGGGCAGGTCGGGCAGCAGGTCGGCGAGCAGGGCGCGCACGCGGCGGTCGATCTCGTCGCGGATCGATCGCACCCCGCTGTCGGAGGCCAGGGCGGGGTCGCCGACGACCCAGTCCTCGTAGCGCTTGCCGGGCAGGATCGGGCAGGTGTCACCGCAGCCCATGGTGATGACCACGTCCGCTGCGCGGACGGCGTCGTCGGTGAGGGGCTTGGGGAACGCCTCGGCGTCGGCGGACAGCTCCTCGAGCAACGGCCGGACCCCGGGATGCACCTCACCGGCCGGCGCGGAACCGGCGGACCGCACGACGACCTGGTCGCCGGCGTAGTGGTGCAGCAGGGCGGCGGCGAGCTGGGAGCGGCCGGCGTTGGCGACGCAGACGAACAGCACCTGCGGGCGGTGGGCGGTGGCTGCCGTGATCGCCCGCTCGGCGTCCGTGAGACGCTGCCGGGCGAACCGCTCGGTGTTCACCACGAGGTGGGAGCGGACGGCCGAGGACCGGGCCAGTCCGGTGTAGGACTCGCGGACGACCGTCAGGACCGCCGCGGGGTCGCGGTCGGGGAACGCGGCGGCCAGTCGGTCGGCGATCCGTGCCAGGGCGGTCTCGGCGTCGGTTAGGCCCGTGAGGGGTGAGAGGTGCGCCGCCTCGGCCGCCACCGGCGCGAACGAGTCCAGCAGGGTCGTGACCGCGCCGCGCAGGGCGGGCTGCACCCGGTAGTAGACCCAGGTGCCGCGCCGCTCGGAGGTGAGCAGGCCGACGTCTTTGAGCAGCTTGAGGTGGTGGGAGACCGTCGGCTGGGAGACCTCGGCGACCGTGGCCAGGTCGCACACGCACGCCTCGCCGGACGGCGACGTCGCGATGAGCGAGAGCATCCGCAGCCGCAGCGGGTCGCCCAGGGCCTTGAGCGTGCCGGCAACCTGGGTGGCGGCGTCCAGGCCCATCGCGTGGTCGGCGGGGGAGGGCTGGCACGCCTCGTCGACGGGCGGGGCGGTGGGAGTCGTGGCGGTCATGAGCGGACCTCCTGCGGTGCGGCGGCGGGAACGGGAGGAGCGGTGTCGGTGAACCAGCGTCGGCCGGCCCACAACGAGACGTAGACCAGCCCGACGAGGACCGGGACCTCGATCAGCGGGCCGACGACGCCGGCGAGCGCCTGCCCGGAGGTGGCGCCGAACGTGCCGATGGCGACGGCGATGGCGAGCTCGAAGTTGTTGCCCGCGGCGGTGAACGCCAGCGTGGTGGAGCGTGCGTACCCGAGTCCGAGGCCCCGGCCGGTCAGCATGCCGACGCCCCACATGACCGCGAAGTAGACGAGCAGGGGCAGTGCGATCCGCGCCACGTCGAGCGGGCGCGAGGTGACCGCGTCGCCCTGCAGGGCGAAGAGGAGCACGATGGTGAACAGCAGCCCGTACAGCGCCCAGGGGCCGATGCGCGGGATGAACCGCTCCTCGTACCAGTCGCGTCCGCGGGTGCGCTCGCCGATCCACCGGGACGCGAACCCGGCGGCGAGCGGGACGCCGAGGAACACCAGGACGTTGACCGCGATCTGCCCGATCGACACGTCGAGCCCCGCGGGGTCCAGGCCCAGCCAGCCGGGCAGCACGGTGAGGTAGAACCAGCCGAGCAGCGAGAACGCCACGACCTGGAATACCGAGTTGATCGCCACCAGCACGGCCGCCGCTTCGCGGTCACCGCAGGCGAGGTCGTTCCAGATGACGACCATCGCGATGCACCGGGCCAGGCCGACGATGATCAGCCCGGTCCGGTACTCCGGCAGGTCGGGCAGGAACACCCAGGCGAGCGCGAACATCAGCGCGGGGCCGACGACCCAGTTCAGCGCGAGGGAGCTGACCAGCAGCCGCTTGTCGCCGGTCACCGCGGCGACCCGGTCGTAGCGCACCTTGGCCAGCACCGGGTACATCATCACGAGCAGGCCGAGCGCGATCGGCAGGGAGATCCCGCCGACCTCCAGCTCGGCCAGCGCCTCGCCCAGAACGGGGACGAACCGGCCCAGCGCGAGGCCGGCGACCATCGCGAGACCGATCCACACCGGCAGCCACCGGTCGAGCGTGGACAGCCGACCGCGCGTCGCGGTCAGGTCGGGGGTCTGCGCGCTCATCGGGCCACCGCCGCGGCGGCCGTGTCGGCGCCCGGGGCGCTCACGGCGTCGGCGGCGTCGACGGTGGCGGCCTCGACGGCGGAGGGGATCTCCGCGGGGGAGGCGGGGTCGACGTCGCCGAGCGCGGCGAGGTAGTGCTGGGCGTCGAGCGCGGCGGCGCAGCCGGAGCCGGCCGCGGTGATCGCCTGGCGGTAGGTGTGGTCGACGGCGTCCCCGGCCGCGAACACGCCCGGCAGGTTGGTCCGGGTGGACCGGCCCTCGACGACGATGTAGCCGTTCTCGTCCAGGTCGACCTGCCCGACCAGCAGCTCGGTGCGCGGGACGTGGCCGATCGCCACGAAGATGCCGGTCGCGTCGTGCTCGCGGGTCTCGCCGGTGATCGTGTCGCGCAGCGTCACGCCGGTGACCTTGTCCTGGCCGTGGATGCCGACGACCTCGGAGTTCCAGGCGAACTGGATCTTCGGGTCGTTCTTGGCGCGGTCCGCCATGATCTTCGAGGCCCGCAGCTCGTCGCGGCGGTGCACCATCGTCACGGACTTGCCGAACCGGGTCAGGAACGTGGCCTCCTCGACCGCGGAGTCGCCACCGCCGACCACGATGATGTCCTGGTCCTTGAAGAAGAAGCCGTCGCAGGTCGCGCACCAGGACACGCCCCGGCCCGAGAGCCGCTTCTCGTCCTCCAGACCCAGCTCGCGGTAGGCGGAGCCGGTGGACAGGATCACCGCGCGGGCGCGGATGGTCTCGCCGCCGCCGGTCACGACGGTCTTGACCGGGCCGGCCAGGTCGAGGGAGACGGCGTCGTCCCACAGCACCTCGGCGCCGAACCGCTCGGCCTGCTTCTGCAGGTTGTCCATGAGGTCCGGGCCCAGGATCCCGTCGGGGAAGCCGGGGAAGTTCTCGACGTCGGTGGTGTTCATCAGCGCACCGCCCGCGGTGACGGAGCCCGCCACCACGTAGGGGGACAGGCCCGCGCGCGCCGCGTAGATCGCGGCGGTGTACCCGGCGGGTCCGGAACCGACGATGACGATGTCCCTGAGGGCGGCTTGGTTCGACATGTCTCTATGTTGGCACACGTCGATGCAACGTGCGTCGGGCGAGGCCGTCGGCGCGACCAGACGCTGTCGCGCTGAACGTCCCCCCGACGCCCAGCTGGACAGTGCGTCGCACGCGCAACGCTGCACTGATCTCCATGGCCAGCGATCTCCCCGCGTCGTTGTTCAGCGACCTGTTCGGGGTTGAGCACCGCCGCATCGACGGGCTGGGCATGTCCGGGACGCCACTGGCACGGCTGGGGTTGCGCGGCCGAGCGCCCAGTTGAGAGGCCGGATCAAGCACTTCGGTCGATGAGGTCGCGGTCGCCGCCCGGGGTGATGGGGTTCGGCGTGGGACCCGTGGGGAGCCGGTACCCGTAGGCGAACCCCCAGTTCCATGCCAGTGCGTGCACGTCACCGCGTGCACGTACCCGAGCGATCGCCGCGGCCTCCGCGCGCACGCGACGCACCAGCCTGGCGGCTTTGCTCGCCGGCGCATGACGAGGCGCGGCCGAGCACTCGTCCGGACCGCCGGCCAAGCGGTGCTGCCCCGCCACGGGTGCGTAGCGGCTCTGCAGCCAGCGTTGCCCCGACGCGTTCCCACGGCCTTGGGCGAAGGCGCCTCGTGCGTTCTCTCGTAGCCGCATGTGGACGACGGCGTCGTGCTCGTAGTGCAGCGACGCACCCTCGAGCTGCGCGCGCCAGCACAGGTCGGTGTCTTCGAGGTAGCGGGCAGCGGGGTCGAAGCCACCGACGCGGCGGAAGGCATCCGCTGGCACTGCGAGGTTGCTGGAGCTGGCTGAGGGTAGCCACCAGACCGGGCCGCTGTGCTGCAGTCCGTCGGTCTGGGGAAGTGCACGCGCGCTGAGGGTCGATGCGGCGTTCAGCCGCTGCCATTCCAGCCGTCCACCGACGAGCGCGTCGGTGCGGTGCACGGCCGCCAGCAGGGTGCGCAGCCAGTCGTCAGCGACGACGTCGTCCGCGTCGCAGAAGGCGAGCACGTCGCCTCGTGCGACCGAGGCCGCAGCGTTGCGCGCGGGTCCGGCACCGCGCTGCGCCGAGGCGTCGACGTACCTGAGCTCCCGGAGCGCCGGAAGCCGCCGCGGGGCCTGCCCGACGACCTGCGCAGTGGCGTCGCGCGAGCCGTTGTCGGCGACCAGGACCTCCCAGTCGCCGGCGAAGTCCTGGCGGGCGAGGGCCCTGAGCTGGGCGGGCAGGGTGGCGGCCGCGTCGCGAGCAGCGATCACGACGGAGACGTCCAGGCGCATCGTCGGCATGTCGGGCCTCCCGTCGACTGCGCGGCTCAGGTCCCGGTCTTGGCCTGGATCAGGGTGACCAGCTCGCCGACGTTCTGGATGGAGCCCATCTCGGCGTCGGCGAACCGGATCCCGAACGCGGACTCCAGGGAGAACAGGATGCTGATGTGCGCGAGGGAGTCCCAGCCCTCCACGTCTCCGGCGGTGGTGGTGTCGGTGAGCTGCAGGTCGGGCTGGAGGAGGACGTCGCGGATGACGTCGTGGACCTGGTCCTCGGTGGTGGGCACGTGCGTGTTCCTCCGGTCAGGCTGTGGTGGTCTGGGGAGCGGCGTCGGGAAGGACCACGGTGATGTAGCCGGGTCGGCGGGGGGCGTGGCCCGCCGTCAGCTCCCAGGTCTGGGTGGGCCCGTGGCCGTGCTCATCACGTGCGCCAGGGTCGTCCACGGGGGAGAACCCGGTCCCGGGCAGGATCGGGGCGGCCGGGGCATTGCGTCCCGAGGGGACGTAGTGGGCGACGACCCGGGCGTGACCGCGGTCGCGTGCGTGGTCGGCCAGTGCGGCGAGCAGGGCGTTCTCAGCGGTCCGGCCCAGGACGCGGCAGGACATGACGAATGTGTCGATGACGAGGTCATCGCCGTCTGGGACGGCGATGAGGGCGGCGACCAGGCCGTGGTCGTCGAACCGGTCGCGGACCCGCATGCCCCAGACCACCGCTCCCGGGGCGGCGGCGAGTGCTTCGACGGCGGCGGTGGTGTGTCGGCGGCCGGTCAGGTTGAGCTGGTTGGTCTTGCCGATCAGCTGCACGATCCGGGCCAGGTTGGTGGCGGCGAGGGTCTCGATCGTCGCGGTCATCTCGAGGCCGGCGAGGAACTCCTCCGCGGTGCCGGCGCCGGCGGCGTGATCGCGCGCCCGCCGACGGGCGCGGTACTGCTCGGTGCGCCGGGAGTCCTCCTCGCTGAGCGCGACGGTCTGTAGCCCGGGGAACCGGCGCAGGGCACGCACGTACCCGGACGGGTCGGTGGGGAGGTCGACGACCGCGACCTCGGGCAGTTCGTGATGGACGCGCTCGCGCTCGAGCGGGTTGTCGTCGACGAACACCAGGGCGTCCATCCCCAGGTCGAGGTCGGCAGCGATCGCGCGCAGGGCCGAGGGCTTGTCGTCCCACGACGCCTCGAACGCGACGAAATCCTCCAAAGAGAGCACCATCTCCGGGTGTTCGGTGAACGGTAGCCGCGCGTCGTCGGGGTTGTTCTTGGACGAGACCGCCAGCACCAGACCGCGACGGCGCAGCGAGGAGACGTACCGCTGGAACGCGACGAACGCCTCGCCGGCGGGCCCGCCGCCCAGGGCGATGCCGGCCAGGCCGTCCTCGCCGATCACGCCACCCCACAGGGTGTTGTCCAGGTCCAGCACGACGACCTTGCGGGACAACCCGCGCGCGGCGGCCACCGCGTCCATCGCCCGCACGGCGAGCGGCCCGACGGCGCCGAGGCCGACCGCGTGCTTGGACGCGAACCAGAAGCGCTCGTCGGACCAGACCGGGATACCGACCTCGGCGGCCACCAACTCGGCGTCGACCAGGTACACATCGGCCGGCAGGGCGTCGGCCAGTGCGTCGTTGACCGCACGCACCAGGCGGCGGCGGCCACCGGGGTGGACGGCACCGAGGTCGCCGAGGGCGTCATCGGGCGTCGGCACGAACGTCGTCTGCACGATCGTGGCGCCGGTGCGCTCGGCGAGCGTGGCCCACATCCCGCGCCAGCGCCCCGCCTCGGCGGTGACGTCACCCTCGGGGTCGGTGGACACCTCGGGCAGGCGCATGTCGCGCTGGTCGATGACCAGCAGGACGACGTCGGGCGCGAAGGCGTAGAGCTCGGAGGTCGGGTCGAGGATCGTCGGCTCGTAGGCGCGGTAGCCGGACTCGTAGGTCTCCAGCGCGATGCCGTGGGCCAGCGCCGCCACGCGCAGCGCCGCGGCGAGCTGACCGCTGGTGTGGCTGGATGCCAGGGCGAGCCGGACGGTGCGCCGGGCCCACGTGTGCAGGGCGTCGGTGGCGCGCATCCGGCCGAGCAGCCGGTCGGCGGTCGCCCAGGTGGTGAAGTCGGGCTCGGTTCGGGCAAGGCGGGCGAGGGCGTGCAGGGCTGCGGGTGCGTCGCCGGTCGTGTGGTGGGCGAGCGCCTGGTCGAGGTACGTCTTCATCACGCGTCTCCGGGTCGGGGGCGGGCGGGGATGACGCGCGGGGGTGGTGCGAGCACCGTGGCGCCGGCGGGCACGTGGGTCATCACCACGGCGTTGGGGCCGATGGTGGCGCCGTCACCGACGACCACCCGCCCCACCAGGACGCACCCGGCGCCGAGCGAGACGCCGCGCCCGATCCGGGGGGCCTGGGCGTGGAAGGTGGCGGGGTCGCCCGAGCCGGCGCCGAGGGTGACGCCCTGGCGGATGACGCAGTCGTCGCCGATCTCGGCGTGCGGGTGGATGACGATGCCGTGCTGGTGCGCGATGCGCACGCGCCTGCCCAGCTGCACGGTGTGCGGGATCTGGATGCCGGCGACGTTGCGCACCACGACGTACGCCAGCTGCTGGGCTGCGGACGCGACCGGACGTAGGGCGCGCGGGAAGCCCGGGGAGTCGATCCAGGTGCCCCAGCGGTGCGTGGCGGCGGCATAGAACCCCGGGGTCCACAAGCCTTCGGAGTTGATCCGGTGGTCCTCCCGGACCGCGGACAGGAAGTCCCGCAGCGTGCGGGGCCCGGGGGTCGGGGGTGTGCGGTCGTCACCGCTGGTGCGGCGGGCGGTGCTGGTGCTCGGTGTGGTCACAGAGGGCCTCTCCTGGCGTTGCCGTCAGCGCGCGCCACCAAACCAGGCAAATCGGGCGAATCGCTCGACTCGACTCTAACGTGAGGTGAGAGTATGTGTCGTCGCCGTCACCCGTTGGCCGTGCCCTCGGGCGGGTGAATCTCCGCATCCTGACTGGGGACGCGAAGCAGCTTGGCGCGGGCTTCGGCCCGGCCCGGAGTGGCTATGCTCGGGCGTCGCTGGCGGAAGGGAGAGCGTGGTGGACACGCGGCACATGCAGATCGGCGAGGTGGCCGAGCGCACGGGCCTGTCGCTGCGCACCATCCGCTATTACGGCGAGGTCGGGCTGGCGGAGCCGTCGGCCCGCAGCCAGGGGGGTTTCCGGCTCTACACCGAACCGGACGTCGAGCGCCTGAAGCTCATCATGCGGATGAAGCCGCTGGACTTCTCCCTGGAGGAGATGGGCGACCTGCTTGAGATCCTCGACGGGCTCCAGGCGGACGGCGTCGCCGGCGAGACCCGCGAGAGCCTGCTCGACCGGCTGCGCACCTACCGCGCGGCTGCCGACGAACGCGCCCGCGCGCTGCGCAAGAAGCTCGACGTCGCCGAGGACTTCCGTCGCTTCATGTACGAGCAGTCCGGGCGGGCCGCCGCCGACCGCGCCTGATCGCAGCCGGCGACGGCCGAGCGGTCAGTGACCGCCGCCGAGCTGACCGGCGAGGCGGCCGTGCCGGCGGGCGCTGTCCTCGTTCAAGCCGATGATCGTGGCCTGCTTGCCCTTCGCGGCGTACTTGGTCGTGATCGCGTCGAGCGTCGCGACGGTGGACGCGTCCCAGACGTGCGCGTCGGACAGGTCGATCACCACGCGCTCGGGGTCGCCGGTGTAGTCGAACTGGTAGACGAGGTCGTTGGACGAGGCGAAGAACAGCTCGCCGGAAACCGCGTAGACCCGCTCGCCGTCGTCGTCCGAGGAGTCCAGCCGCGTCACCGTGGTCAGGTGCGCGACGCGGCGGGCGAACAGCACCATCGCGGCGACCACGCCGACGACGACGCCGTAGGCGAGGTTGTGGGTAGCGACGACTACGGCCACCGTCAGCACCATCACGACGGTCTCGCTGAGCGGCATGCGCCGCAGGGTGGCGGGCTTGATCGAGTGCCAGTCGAAGGTTGCCACCGACACGATGACCATGACCGCGACCAGCGCCGCCATCGGGATGATCCCGACTACGTCGCCGAGACCGACCACCAGCACCAGCAGGAACACCCCAGCCAGGAACGTGGAGATCCGAGTGCGCGCCCCGGATGCCTTCACGTTGATCATCGTCTGGCCGATCATCGCGCAGCCGCCCATGCCGCCGAAGAACCCGGACAGCACGTTCGCCGTGCCCTGGCCCCACGCCTCGCGGGTCTTGTTCGAGTGGGTGTCGGTCACGTCGTCGACGAGCTTGGCCGTCATCAGCGATTCGAGCAGGCCGACCAGCGCCATCGCCAGCGCATAGGGAGCGATGATGCGCAGCGTCTCCACGTTCAGCGGCACGTCCGGGAACAGCAGCGCCGGGAGGCTGTCGGGCAAGGCGCCCTCGTCGCGGACCTGCGGCACCTGCACCGAGAACGCGACCGTCACCACGGTCAGGACGACGATCGCGACGAGCGGAGCGGGCACCACGGTGGTGACCTTAGGGAGCAGGACGATGATCGCGATGCCGATAGCCACGAGCGGGTAGACCACCCACGGCACGTCGACCAGGTGCGGGACCTGCGCCAGGAAGATCAGGATCGCCAAGGCGTTGACGAATCCGACCATGACCGACCGGGGGATGAACCGCATCAGCCGCGCGACACCGACGACGCCGAGGACCACCTGGATCAGGCCGCCCAGGATCACGGTGGCCAGAAGGTAGTCGAGCCCGTGGTCTCGGGCGACCGGGGCGATCACGAGGGCGATCGCGCCGGTCGCAGCTGAGATCATCGCCGGACGTCCGCCGAGGAACGCGATCGACACCGCCATCACGAACGAGCTGAACAGTCCGACCCGCGGGTCGACGCCGGCCAGGATCGAGAACGAGATCGCCTCGGGGATCAGCGCCAGGGCAACGACCAGGCCGGCAAGGACCTCGGTCCGCAGACGCCGCGGCGACCGCAGCGCGGCCAGCACCGAGTGCTGCACGTCGGCCTCGGGCACGGTCGGGTGGACAGGGGCAGCGTGGGGTGACGTCACGAGGAGTCCGTTCCGATTGAGGGGTGACCTCGATCGATGGGACCGCGCGAGGTCGCTGGCATGCGCAGCGATGCGCGAAGTCGGCGGCGAGTCCGCGCGCGCAGGGCGCAGCAGGACCCGTCTGGTCTCAACCCTAACGTAAGAGGAGGGTTGAGGGGGCGGTCGGGCCCGACATCGCGGGGACCGACGGCACGGGCCGGCCGCCCCCTGTGGCGTTCGCTGGTCGCCCTTTCCGCCACGCACGCACGCCACCTGGAACTTCGGCGATGACCGATGCGGCGCGCCGCCAGGTGTCCGTCCAGACGGGCCCATCGACGAGGTCGTGGCCCCGCCGCCAGGGATGGGCGAGGCGAATCGTGAAGTGCGAAGGCGCCGTCTGAGGTTCACCCTCCGTGGCGATCGAGCTCGCGGCCGGTGCGGGCAACACCCGTGCTCGGGCGATGGGACGCCCGGAGCCGTGGCCTCTCTAGCGGACGGGGCCCGCGGGCCCCGGCGCGGAACTTAGTCGGTGACGAATACGGGGCTGCGCCAGGTGGACGACCTGACATGCATCCAGACGAGGTCTCGCCACCCCCGACTACCGCCTGAACACGCCGGTCCTCAATGCCCACCGCTCCGATCGGCGGGTGGCCGGCATCTCAGGCGTGCGTGGGTGCGGCCCTCGTGGTGTCGCGGGTTCAGGCGGTGACGGGCTCGACCCCGAGCTCGGCGAGCAGGGCGACTACCCGGGCGCGGATCGCGTCGCGGATCGGGCGGACGGACTCGATGCCCTGCCCGGCCGGGTCGTCCAGCGCCCAGTCCTCGTACCGCTTGCCGGGGAAGATCGGGCAGGCGTCGCCGCAGCCCATCGTGATCACCACGTCGGAGGCCTGGACCGCGTCGGTGGTCAGGACCTTGGGGCGCTCGGCGCGGATGTCGATGCCCTCTTCGAGCATCGCCTCGACGGCGACCGGGTTGATCTGCTCGGCGGGCATCGACCCGGCGGAGCGGACCTCGACGGCGCCGCCGGACAGGTGCCGCAGGTAGCCGGCGGCCATCTGGGAGCGGCCGGCGTTGTGCACGCAGACGAACAGGGCGGACGGCTTGTTCTCGGTCATCAGGTTCTCCACGGGGGTCAGGCGGTCGGCAGGGTGAGGTCGGTCAGCAGGGCGCGCACGCGGCGGTCGATCTCGTCGCGGATCGCCCGCACCCCGGTGTCGGAGGCCAGGGCCGGGTCGCCGACGACCCAGTCCTCGTACCGCTTGCCGGGCAGGATCGGGCAGGTGTCGCCGCAGCCCATCGTGATGACGACGTCCGCGGCGCGGACCGCGTCGTCGGTCAGCGGCTTGGGGAACGCCTCGCCGTCGGCGCCGAGCTCGGCGAGCAGCGGCCGGACCGCGGCGTGCACGTCCGCGGCCGGCGCGGACCCCGCGGACCGGACGGTGATCGCGTCCCCGGCGTAGTGGTGCAGCAGGGCGGCGGCGAGCTGGGAGCGGCCGGCGTTCGCGACGCACACGAACAGCACCTGCGGGCGGGTGTCCGCGGCGTCCATCGCGCGGGCGGTGTCGGTCAGGCGCTGGCGGGCGAACCGCTCGGCGTTGACGACCAGGTGCGAGCGGATCGCCGAGGACCGGGCCAGACCGGTGTAGGACTCCCGGACGACGCTGAGCACCGCGCCGGGGTCGCGGTCGGGGAACGCCGCGGCGAGCCGGTCGGCGATCCGCGCCAGGGCGGCCTCGGCGTCGACGAGCCCGGCCAGCGGGACCGCGTTCGCGGCGTCCGCGGCTGCGGGGGCGAAGGAGTCCAGCAGGGTGGTGACCGCGCCGCGCAGCGCCGGCTGCACCCGGTAGTAGACCCAGGTCCCGCGCCGCTCGGAGGTCAGCAGCCCGACGTCCTTGAGCAGCTTCAGGTGGTGCGAGACGGTGGGCTGGGAGACCTCCGCGACCGTGGCCAGGTCGCACACGCACGCCTCGCCGGTCGGAGAGGTCGCGATCAGCGACAGCATCCGCAGCCGCAGCGGGTCACCCAGGGCCTTCAGGGTGCCGGCGACGTGCGCCGCGGCGTCGGCGCCCATCGCGTGGTCCGCCGGCGAGGGCTGCGGGGTGCAGCCGCCGGCGGCGGTCGTGGTCGCGTCGGGGGCGATGGTGGTCATGAGCGTGCCTCCTGCAGCTCGGCGGTGGCGGGGGAGGTCGAAGACGTGCGGAACCAGCGGTCCCTGGCCCAGAGGCTGACGTAGACCAGGGCGACCAGGACCGGGACCTCGATGAGCGGGCCGACCACACCGGCCAGCGCCTGCCCCGAGGTCGCACCGAACGTCCCGATCGCCACCGCGATCGCCAGCTCGAAGTTGTTGCCTGCCGCGGTGAACGCCAGCGTCGTCGACCGCGCGTACCCCAGCCCCAGGCCCCGCCCGGTGGCCAGGCCCACGGCCCACATCACCGCGAAGTACGCCAGCAGAGGCAGTGCGATCCGCGCGACGTCCAGCGGCCGCGACGTCACGGCCTCACCCTGCAGCGCGAACAGCAGCACGATCGTGAACAGCAACCCGTACAGCGCCCACGGACCCACCCGCGGGACGAGCCGCTCCTCGTACCAGTCCCGACCGCGCGTGCGCTCACCGATCCACCGCGAGGCGAACCCGGCGGCGAGCGGGACGCCGAGGAACACCAGGACGTTGACCGCGATCTGCCCGACGGACACGTCCAGGCCCTGCGAGTCCAGGCCCAGCCATCCAGGCAGCACGGACAGGTAGAACCAGCCCAGCAGCGAGAACGCCACCACCTGGAACACCGAGTTGATCGCGACCAGCACCGCGGCCGCCTCACGGTCGCCGCAGGCGAGGTCGTTCCAGATCACCACCATCGCGATGCACCGCGCCAAGCCGACGATGATCAGGCCGGTGCGGTACTCGGGCAGGTCGGGCAGGAACACCCACGCCAGGGCGAACATCAGCGCCGGGCCCACGACCCAGTTCAGCGCGAGGGAGCTCACCAGCAGCCGCTTGTCCCCGGTCACCGCAGCGACCCGGTCGTAGCGGACCTTCGCCAACACCGGGTACATCATCACCAGCAGGCCCAGCGCGATCGGCAGCGAGATGCCGCCCACCTCCAGCTCGGCCAGCGCGTCCCCAAGAGCGGGGACGAACCGGCCGAGGCCGATGCCCGCGACCATCGCCAGCCCGATCCACGCCGGCAGCCACCGGTCGAGCGTCGACAACCGCCCCCTCGTCGCGTCCGGGGCAGTCACCGGCGTGGTCTGATTCGACATGTCTCTATGTTGACACATCTCGATGCAGAGGCGAAGCGTCGTGACGTCTCGACCGCCTCGCCGGGCCGGCCGACTAGCCTCGCGGCATGGAGTCGCTGGAACGTCTGGACGACCTGTGGAGCGCGCGGGACTACCCCGTCCTCGTGGCGGCCGCGCGCCGGCTCAGGGAGCGGCCGCGGCCGCTGATGTCGCAGGACCTCGTCGAAGCCACCGGCCTCGAGCACCAGGAGGTCGTCGCGGCTCTCGCGAACCTCGGCCATCGTCACCTCGACGTCCGTGACGCCAGCAGCGAGGCGGTGCGCGACAACTACGTGGTCGGCATCATGCCCGCCGGCCTGGAAGCCGTCGGGCAGTGGCCCAGCCCCGACACGGCCGCGGATCGTCTCGTCGCAGCGCTCGATGCCCTGATCGACACCACCGCGGACGGGTCTCCGAAGCAGAGCCGGCTCAAGGCGGCACGCGACGGTCTGCTCGCCGCAGGTCGCGACGTCCTCGTCGACGTCGCCGGAGCCGCGATCACGGGCCGCCTGCCCATGTGATTGCCGGCGCCTCGCGTGCCACCACACGGGGAACTTCGTCGGTGGCGAATACAGGACGCCGCCAGGTGTTCGACCAGAGATGCATGCGGACCAGGTCTTGCCCCCCCGCGGGCCCGTGAGGCCCAGGACCGGTGTCGGGGTCCGCGGACGGCGCCCGTGCGACCTCGCGAGGCGACCGCTGTCGCGGGTGATGAAGGTTCGCTGAAGACGCGGCGGCACCGGCTCCGATCGGGCGACGCGACGCCTACGGTCGGAGAATCCGGACGCTCGTCCGGGAGCCGCGCGGATGCCGAGTCCTGCCACCGTCCGGCCCTTCGATGTCGGATGGCAGGAGCGGGGGACCGAGGTTCCACGGGAGCGCAGGCGCCCTCGGGGTGAAGCCGGTCCATGAGGCCGGCCGGACGCTCCGTCCGAACCCGACAGCTCACCTCGCAAGCGCCAGGAGCCACCATGCCTGCCCACCTGCGTGCCCCCTCGCGCCATCGCAACCCCGGCCGTGTCCGCACCCCGCTCACCGACGCCGTCACCAACGCGCTGGTGAGCGCTGCAGCGGTCAGCCGGCGCGCTAGTGCCGTCGTGGCCACGTCAGGACTTGCGGTCTCCCTCGCGGCTCACCCCGCCTCGGCTGCGGCCTCGTCGAACGGCTCCACCGGCACGATCGACTTAAGCGTCCTGGATGAGGCGAGGGCCCTGGCCGCCGCCGCCCCGTCAGCGGTCGCACCTGCGGCGGCCACGTGGTCGTTCGACGTCCCGGCCGCGACCGCGATCCTCCCGCCTCCGCCTCCGCCGCTTGTGGTCGAGGAGTCGCCCGCTCAGCCCCCCGACGGTGTCGCCTCGCGCAGCACCTCGCGCACCGAGGCCGCCGAGCCGAACGAGCCCGCGCCGATCGGTGCACCGCCCCCCGCGTCCGCGAACGGCAGCGTCGTCGTCGAGGTCGCGTCCGCGCTGGTCGGCGTGCCGTACGTGTACGGCGGGACGACCCCGGCCGGGTTCGACTGCTCTGGGTTCACGTCGTACGCGTACGCCCAGGTCGGGATCTCGATCCCGCGGACCTCGACCGCGCAGCGGGACGCCGGCACGGTCGTGTCCCGGGACCAGGCGCAGCCCGGTGACCTGATCTGGTCGCCGGGCCACATCGCGATCTACGCCGGCGGGAACTTTCAGGTCGACGCCCCGGTCCCAGGCAAGTCGGTGCAGATCCGCGAGATCTGGCAGTCGGACCCGTTGTTCATCCGGATCGGCTGACCGACGTGTCCGTCGGTGACCTCAGCACACTGCTCGTATGGGGGGCGGTGACGGCGTTCACCATCGCATTGGTGGCGTACTCCGTTGACCTCGCGCGCGTCGCCGACGCCTCGGCCCGTCCGCAACGTCGTCTCGCAGCGGTCGGCGCCCGGCCCGCAGGCGTCGAAGCGCCTGCCTCGCAGGACTCGGCACCGCTCGCGCCCGTCGGGCGCGCGGCCGGCATCGCTCGGTCGACGGCCACCGTGGCGACAGCGCTGCTGCTGGGCGGAGTCGCGCTACGCGGGGTGGCAGCCGGCAGATGGCCGACTGCCAACATGTACGAGTTTACGATCTTCGGGATCCTCGTCGCCGCGCTGGTGTTCCTGGGGATGCGACGCACCCGCATGCTGCCTTTCGTTGGGGTGCTGGTGACCGGCATCGCCGTGCTGGCGCTGATCGTGGCGCTGAACTCGTTCTACCTGCGGGCGGACGCTGTGCAGCCCGCGTTGCAGAGCTACTGGCTGGTCATCCACGTCAGCATCGCCATCGTGGCCACGGGAATCTTCACGGTCGCCTTCACGACGTCGGTGCTGCAGGTCCTCCAGGACGGCCGGGAGTCCGGGCACTCGCGACTCGACCAGCCATGGCGCGCAGGGTACGAGCTGCGCCGCTCGCTGCGGCGGTGGCGTATCACCGGTCCCACGTGGTCCTGGCTGAGGACCGTGCCGACCGCGGTGAGGCTCGAGGCGCTGTCCTTCCGGCTGAATGCGATCGCGTTCGTGCTGTGGACCCTCACGCTGATCGGCGGGGCGATCTGGGCCGAGCAGGCGTGGGGCCGGTACTGGGGCTGGGACCCCAAGGAGGTCGCGACCTTTGTCGCGTGGGTCGTGTACGCGGCGTACCTGCATGCGCGCACCACGCGAGGCTGGCAGGGGCGTCGCGCGGCCTACCTGGTGTACGTCGGATATGCCGTCGTGATCGCAAACTTCACGGTGGTGAACCTGTTCATCAACGGCAAGCACTCGTACTCGGGCATCTGACGCATGCGCCCGGAAGTAGACCCCTGCCGTGCCTGATCAAGCCCGCCCGCGGCAGGACGATCGTCCCGCGATCATCTGGGTCGTCGTAGCGATCGTCGTGGGCGGCGCCCTGACGGTGGCCGGCGTCGTGACGGGCAGCCTCGCGTCGACGACCGGCGGGGTCGTCGTGCTGTTCATCTGCTCCACCGCGACGCGGATCTGGTACCTGCGCCAGCGAAGATGACCGAGCTCACACGACCTCCAGGCGCTTCCAGGCTCGCCGCGGCAGTGCCCTCGAACCATCGCCGCCGCTCGGGGAAGATCGGCGCGCGAAGCACCCTTTCGCCGATGAAGGTCTGCTGAAGGTTGCTCATGAGGTGCCGGGCGGGCCGCCTCCGGCGCGCGCGCGGGCGCACGCCATCACACGACGGGCTGGAAGATCAGGATCAGCCCTTGCAGGCTCTGCGCCCACCGCCCCCACAAGCCGGTGACTAGTGCGATCCCGATCAGGACGAGCATGCTGCCACCAACGATGGAGATCACGCGGCGCCTACGCCGCACCACGGCCAGGAGCCGGGTGCTGTGCTGGAGGCCCACCGCGAGCAGCACGAACGGAAGGCCCAGACCCACGGCGTAGGCGGTCGACAGCAGGGCACCCCGGGTGGGCGACCCGCCGTCGAGGGACAACGCCATCACCGCCGCCAGCGTCGGGCCGATGCATGGGGTCCAGCCGAGCCCGAACGTCACGCCGAGCACGGGAGCCCCCCACAACGTCGCCGGAGGGCGGCGGTGCACCCGGACCTCACGCTGCAGGAACGGCACGCCACCGAGGAACGCAACCCCCATGACGATCACGACCACGCCGAGCGCCCGGGTCATCGGGTCCTGCCAGCGCAGCAGCGCCGCGCCGAGCGACCCCGCGAGGGCGCCCAGTGCGACGAACACCAGAGCGAACCCGAGGACGAACAGCGCGACCCCGAGGGTGAGCCTGCCGCGCCGAGGCGCCGGAGCCGGGTCCCGCACCGCGACCGCACCGACCGGCTGCACCGTCTGCGCGGTCAGCCCGCTGAGGAACCCGAGGTAGCCGGGGACGAGCGGTAGGACACACGGCGAGGCGAACGAGACCGCGCCGGCGACCAGCGAGACGAGCAGGGCGAGAAGCAGCGGGCCGGAGAACGCGGTGGTCGCGAACGCGGACCCGACGTCGGCGGCGGCCGCCACCGTGGCGGGAGTCGTCACGCGGCCGCCGGGGTGGGTGCTGGGGCGGCGGGCGAGCGCTCGACGCCGGCGCGCGGCCCCGGGGTGGTGACGCGAGCGGCCCGGATGCCGTTGAGGATGACCACGACCTCGGCGACCTCGTGCACCAGGACGACTCCCGCCAGGCCCAGCGTTCCGGTGAGGGCCAAGGGGAACAGCGCGACGATGATGAGCAGCGCGAGGCCGATGTTGCCGGTCATGATGCGCCGCCCGCGGCGGGCGTGAGCGATCGCGCGGGGCAGCAGTCGCAGGTCGTTGCCCGTGAAGGCGACGTCGGCAGACTCGACGGCGGCGGCGGTTCCGGTGGCGCCCATCGCGATGCCGACGTCTGCGGCGGCCAGCGCCGGGGCGTCGTTCACGCCGTCGCCGACCATGGCCGTGCCAGGGCCGAGGTCGACGACCGCGGTGGCCTTGTCCTCGGGTCGCTGCTCGGCGCGCACGTCGGAGATGCCCGCGGCTGCGGCGAGGGCGTGCGCGGTGCGTCTGTTGTCGCCGGTGAGCATGGTCGTGCGCAGCCCGGCGGCGTGCAGCGCGGCGACGGCCTCCGCCGCTTCGGGGCGCAGCTCGTCGCGGATCCCGATGACCCCGACGGTGCGTCCCTCGGCGCGCACCACGACGGTGGTCATGCCGGCGGACTCCATGGCATCCAGCGCACTGGTGAGCGGCCCGGCGTCGAGCCAGCGGGTGGAGCCGACCTCCACAAGCACGCCGTCGACCGTCCCGGAAACGCCGTGCCCGGGGTGCTCGACCACGTCCTCGGCCGTCCCTGCGCCGGGCGAGGAGGTGAGCAGGGCACGGGCCAGCGGGTGCGCACTGCGCGCCTCGACTGCGGCCGCCCAGGCCAGCACCTGCTCGGCAGTGGTGCCCTCGACGGCCCGGGCGTCCACCACCTCGGGGCGGTTCACGGTCAGGGTGCCGGTCTTGTCCAGCGCGACCTTTTTCAGGGTTCCCAGCCGCTCGAACGCCTCGCCGGACTTGATCGCGACGCCGAACCTGCTCGCCGAGCCGATCGCGGAGATGACCGTGACGGGCACGGCGATGGCCAGCGCACACGGAGAGGCCGCGACGAGCACGACCAGCGCCCGGTCGATCCAGACCGACGGGTCACCGAGAAGCGATCCGAGCACCGCCACGCCAGCGGCGACCACGAGGACCGCCGGCACGAGGGGTCGAGCGATGCGGTCCGCCAGCCGCGCCCGCTCGCCCTTCCTGGCGTGCGCCTCCTCGACCAGCCGCACGATCGTCGTGAGCGAGTTGTCCCGGCCGTCCGCGGTCGCCTCGAGCTCCAGCGCTCCGGTGCCGTTGACTGCGCCGGCCGGGACGGCGTCCCCGGGCCCGACCTCCACGGGGATGGACTCGCCGGTGACGGCCGAGGCGTCGAGGGAGCTGCGCCCGGTCACGACCACGGCGTCGGTCGCGACCCGCTCGCCCGGGCGGACCACCAGCACGTCGAGCTCGCGGACGTCCCGGGCGGGGACGACGACCTCGCCGGCCAGGCGGGACAGGCGCGCGGTCTCCGGCATGAGCGTCAGCAGGGCCCGCAGGCCGTGCTTGGCGCGGTCCATGGCCCGGTCCTCGAGGGCCTCGGCGATGGAGAACAGGAACGCCAGTGCCGCCGCCTCGGCGACGTGCCCCAGGACCACGGCGCCCGCAGCGGCGATGGTCATCAGCAGGCCGACCCCGAGACGCCGGCGCCGAAGCCGGCGCAGGGCGCCGGGCACGAACGTCCAGGCACCCGCGGCCAGACCGAGCACGAACGCCAGGGTGCTGGCCACCGGGTCGGCGCCCGACCAGTCGAGGGCGTACCCGATCAGCAGCAGCACGCCGGAGGCAGCCGGCAGCCGCAGGGCGGGGTCGCGCCACCAGGCGACGAACGCGTCCTCGTCCGCATCGCGCGGCGGGGCGTCATGGTCGCAGCAGTCGTCCGGCTCGGGGCGCGGAGGGGTGCTGCCCGCCGGGCGGACACCGATGGACAGGGTCGGGCGCGGCGCGTCGTCCTCCGGGCCGCAGCACTCCCGGCTCATGCGAGCACCTCGACCCGCTCGCCGTCGGACACACGCGCGCGGGACTCGGCGTCGCAGTCAGCGCAGCACCCCGGGACGTCGCATGTGTCGTTCGTGCACGGCTCGCCCTCGTCCACTGCGAGGACGACGTCGACGAGCGAGCTGAGCGCGTGTGCGAGGTGCGGGTCCGTGATCGCGTACCGCGTGCGTCGCCCCTCCGCGCCGGCGACCACCAGTCCACAGCCCCGCAGGCACGCCAGGTGGTTCGAGACGTTCGACCGCGTCATCCCCAGGCGGTCCGCGAGCTCGGCGGGGTAGACCGGGCCGGCGGTCAGGGCGGCGAGAATCCGCGCACGGCTGGGATCGGCCATCGCGCGGCCGAGGCGGGTGAGCGCGTCGATGCGCGTCGCAATGGTCAGCATGGGCTGAACAGTACAGTTGCGGCTGTATCGAAGGAAGGCGCGGCCGGCGCGGTCACGGCAGCAGGGTCGACCAGTACGACCAGAACCGCTGCACCGCGAGCAGGGCGATGGCCAAGTACCAGACGGTAAGGATCGTCGAGCGGTAGTCGACCGCCCGGGCGAGCACCGCGCGCGCCGGCCCCGGCAGGGACAGCTGCCAGCGCTGGAGATTGCGCAGCGTGACCGACAGGAACACCGGGATCATCACGGCCCACACGACCAGGCAGTACGGGCAGAGAGCGCCGATCCGGTACAGGCTCTGGAACGCCAGCCAGTGCACGAACACCACGCCGAAGGTGACGCCGGCCTGAACGCTGAGCCAGAACCACTCGCCGAGCCGGGCGCCGCTGAGCATGCTCATGCCCGCGGTCAAGACCACGGTGAAGCCGACGACGCCGATCAGCGGGTTGGGGAACCCGAACACCGACGCCTGGTCCGATGCCATCACCGAGGTGCAGGACAGGATCGGGTTCAGCGTGCAGCTCGGGACGTGGGTGGGGTCCTCGAGGATCGCGAACCGCTCGAGGAGGAGCGCGACCGCCGCGGCGAGTCCGATGGCAGCCAGGGCGGTCAGCGCGACCGCCCGCCGGCGCTCGGCGGTCCGGGGCTCGAACAGCACCGTGTCGGGCGTCGCGGCGACCGCGGTCACGCGCTGCCCGACGCGTCGAGGGCGCGGTCCAGGGCGTCGGTCAGGTCCTGGACGCTGCGCAGCTCGAGTCGCTCGCCGTCGAGGAAGAAGGTCGGGGTGCCCTGCACGCCGAGCGACTGGCCGTCGTCGAGGTCCTGCTGGACGCGCTCCTGGGTCGCGGGGTCCGCGACCGCGGCGTCGTAGGCAGCCAGGTCGAGCCCGAGGTCCTCGGCGAACGAGCGGAACAGGTCGGCCTGCGAGGTCTGCTGCTCGCCCCACTCGGCCTGGGTCTCGAACATCCGGTGGTACATGTCCTCGACCTGCCCCTGCTGCGCCGCTGCCTCGACGGCCAGTGCCGCGTTCATCGCGTTGGCGTGGCTCGCGATCGGGAAGTAGCGGATGACGTAGTTGATCTGCCCGGCGTACTGCTCGCGGATCTGCTCCACGACGGGGTAGAAGGCGCCGCACGCCTCGCACTCGAAGTCCATGAACTCGACGAGTGTCGGTGCGTCCGGGCCGGCGTTGTCGAGGACGTGCGAGTCGGTGCGAGCCGCGGGCAGCGCGCCGTCCTGCTGCTGCGGCGCCAGCCCGCGGGGTCCGGTGGCGAGCGCGTAGATCAGCACACCGGTGATCGCGACCACCACCAGCGCGCCCGCGATCAGCGCGCTGCGCATGCGCGGGCTCAGCGGTGTCGGGGCGTTCGCGGCGGCGGCGTCGGTCCTCATGGCATCGCACGCTAAGCGAGTCCGCAGGGCCCGTTCGCCGACGGAGATTGAGATTCGATGAAGACTCCCGATGGTCCTGGTGAGCGACCGCCGAGGACGCTTAGTATCGTCGCGTGACGATGACATCCTCCGTGGTCGATAATGAGAACGACGTCCGTTCCGTCGACGATGCCGCGCTCACCGCGCCGACCGCCGCGCTGTTCCGGGCGCTGGGGGAGCCTGCGCGGTTGACGATGCTGCGGCACCTGTTCACCGGCGAGCACTCGGTGCGGGAGCTGACCGACCACCTTGGCCTGGCGCAGAGCACGGTGAGCGTGCACCTGGCCTGTCTGCGGGACTGCGGGCTGGTCACGGTGCGGCAGCGGGGGCGGGCCTCGATCTACGCGATCGCCGACCCCGGCCGGCTTGCGACGCTGGTCGGCGCGGCGGAGGACCTCCTGCACGGCGGCTCGAGCCCCGACGCGTGCGCGCACCTGACGGGCGGCGACCGGTGAGCCACGGCCACGACCACGCGCCCGCGGGCGCCGGCGCGCCGGCCGACCACCGGCGGCGGCTCGCGATCGCCTTCGGCCTGACGTCCACCGTCCTGCTCGCCCAGGCGGTCGGCGCGGTGCTCACCGGCAGCCTCGCGCTGCTCGTGGACACCGCGCACATGCTCACCGACGCCGCCGGCCTGGCGATGGCGCTGGGCGCCGCGCACCTGTCCCTGAAGCCGGCGACCTCGCGGCGGACCTGGGGCTACCGGCGCGCCGAGGTGCTCGGCGCGCTCGCGCAGTCCGCGGTGCTGCTGGCCGTCGGCGGGTACGTGCTGATCGAGGGGATCCGGCGGCTGTTCGAGCCCCCGGAGGTGCCGTCGACCGAGCTCATCGTGTTCGGCGTCATCGGCCTGGTGGCGAACGTAATCGCGATCGCGGTGCTGGCGGGCGAGCGGAAGGCGAACTTCAACCTCCGCGCGGCGTTCCTGGAGGTGCTGAACGACGCGCTCGGCTCGGTCGGCGTGATCGTCGCGGCGATCGTCATCGCCACCACCGGCTGGTACCAGGCCGACGCCGTCGCCGGCCTCCTGATCGGCGCGCTGATCGTCCCGCGCGCCATCCGGCTGCTGCGCGAGACCAGCGCGGTCCTGCTGGAGTCCACCCCGCCCGGCCTCGACCTGGACGCGGTGCGCGAGCACCTGCTCGGCGTCGAGCACGTGCGCGCCGTGCACGACCTGCACGCGACCCTCGTCGCGACCGGCCTGCCGGTGCTCACCGCGCACATCACGGTCGACGACGAGTGCTTCGCAGACGGGCACACCGCCCGCATCCTCGACCAGCTCCAGTCGTGCCTGGCCACGCACTTCCCGATCTCGGTCGAGCACTCGACGTTCCAGATCGAGCCCGCCTCTCACCGCACGCACGAGCACCTGGGGCACGCATGAGCCGGCGCGCCGCTACGGCCGTCCCGCCAGTGGCTGTCGCCGCGGCCGCGGGCGCGCTCCAGCTGGCGGTCACCCGGCGCGCCCGGGCCACGTCCGCCTCGCTCGCCGCGGCCGCACTCCCGGCTGCCGCGGCGGCCTGGCTGCTCGGCGACGCGCTGGTCCGGTTCCGGCGCGCCGGGACGACCGTCGACCCGGTAGCGCCGACCCGCGCCGACGCCCTCGTGGTCACCGGCGCCAACCGGGTCAGCCGGAACCCGATGTACCTCGGGATGGCCGCCGCGCTGCTCGCGCACGCCGTGGCCCGGCGGTCGACCGTCGCGCTCGTGCCGGTCGCCGGGTTCGTCGGGGTGCTGACGGCCGGGCAGATCGCGGCGGAGGAGGAGGCGCTCGGCGCGCGGTTCGGGGAGCCGTACGCGCGGTACCGCGCCGAGGTGCCGCGCTGGGTCGACGCCCGCTCGGTGCGCGGGGTCGCCGCGGCCGCCCGCGCGATGAAGATCCGATGAAGGCGGCGTCGTACCCCGCCTCCCTCGGCGCGGGTCGGGCGCCGGCGCGTGCGACGGTGGACCGTGCCCACTGAGACAGATCGCGTGCGGGTCCTGGTCGTCGAGGACGAGAGCGTGCTCGCCGCGGTCATCGGCGACTACCTGCGCGCCGACGGTTACGACGTGGCCGTGGTCGGGGACGGTGCCCACGCGCTGGAGGCGGCCCGGTCGACCGCCCCGCACGTGGTCGTCCTCGACCTCGGGCTGCCCACGGTCGACGGCATCGAGGTCTGCCGGCGGTTGCGGGAGTTCTCCGACGCCTACGTCGTGATGCTCACCGCCCGCGCCGACGAGGCCGAGGTGCTGCAAGGTCTGCGTTCCGGCGCGGACGACTACATGACCAAGCCGTTCCGGCCGCGCGAGCTCCTCGCGCGAGTCCGCACCCTGCTGCGTCGCGCCCGCACCCCCGGACCGCTGGCGCCGCCCACCCGCGAGGTCGGCGCACTGACCGTGGACCTGCGCAGTCGCGAGGTCGCCCTCGACGGTTCACCGGTCGACCTGACGCCGACCGAGTTCGACCTGCTGGCGTGCCTGCTCGAGAACACCGGGACCGCGATGACTCGGCGCGCGCTGATCGAGGCGCTGCGCGGGGAGAACTGGTTCGGCGACGAGAGCCTGATCGACGTGCACGTGCTGCACCTGCGCCGCAAGCTCGGCGACGACGCCGCCACCCAACGCTTCGTGCGGACCGTGCGCGGCATCGGCTACCAGCTGGGCGACGGGTGAGCCGCCCGCCCTGGCACCGGTGGGGCGTCGCCCTCCGGCTGAGCGTCGCGCTCTGGGCGGTCATCGTGGTCACCGTCGCGACCGCCGGCGCTGTCGCGTGGGTGATCGGGCCGGGGATCTTCCACGAGAACCTGCTCCAGCACAACGAGGACGCCTCCGACGACGCGACCGAGCACGCCGAGGCCGCGTTCGGCACGGCCGGCAGCGTCTCGCTCGCCGCGGCCCTGCTGCTCGCTCTGCTCGTATCGTCGGCCCTGAGCATCTGGATCGCCGGCCGGGTGACCCGCTCCCTGCAGCCGATCGTCACCGCGGCCGGGAGTGTCGCCCGCGGGGTGTACGACCGCCGGGTCCCGGTCCCAGGGCTGGGCGCCGAGTTCGACGACGTCGCGACCGCGATGAACGCGATGTCCGAACGTCTCGAACACGTCGACGGCACCCGCCGCCGTCTCCTGGCGGACCTGGCGCACGAGATGCGCACACCCCTGGCGACCCTGACCGTGTACGTCGACTCGATCGAGGACGGGCTGCGCGAGCC
This sequence comes from Cellulomonas sp. ES6, assembly GCF_030053835.1. Lineage (NCBI taxonomy): Bacteria > Bacillati > Actinomycetota > Actinomycetes > Micrococcales > Cellulomonadaceae > Cellulomonas > Cellulomonas sp. ES6. The sequence continues at coordinate 2,843,937 of NZ_CP125655.1, forward strand.
CGACGCCAAGACGTTGCAGGTGCTGCGCGACCAGGTGGACCGGCTGAGTCGACTCGCCGAGGACGTCTCGGCGGTCTCCCTGGCCGAGGAGCGACGCCTGCCTCTGCGGCTCGCCGACGCCGCCCCGGAGGACCTCGTGCGTGCCGCGGCCGCGGCGGCCAACCCCGCCTTCGCGGCCAAGGGCGTCTACCTGCAGGTCGACGCCGCGGTCCGCGCCCCGGCCGTGAGCGTCGACCGCGACCGGATCGGGCAGGTTCTGGCCAACCTGCTCGACAACGCGCTGCGGCACAGCGACGCCGGGGCCGCTGTCGTCGTACGCGTACGCACCGAGCGCGACGCCGTGGCCATCGCGGTGCACGACACCGGGGACGGCATCGCCCCGGAACACCTGTCGTACGTGTTCGACCGGTTCTACCGCGCCGACACCGCCCGCGACCGCGATCACGGCGGGTCCGGGATCGGACTGACCGTCAGCAGAGCGTTCGCCGAGGCCCACGACGGGTCGCTCGACGCCGTGAGCCCGGGTGCCGGGCAGGGGGCGACGTTCACGCTCCGCCTGCCGATCCGGCGGAGCCGGAGCGCCGCAGTCGGCGCCAGATGAAGGAACGCTGAAGGCGCGGCTGAGCCCCGGTCGCTCGGCAGCACCCCGACCTACCGTGGTGGCGCCCTCGAGCCCCACGACAGGAACTCCCGCATGCGTCCCGCCCCCCGTCCCGTCTGCGCCTGGCGCCGCCTGACCGCCACGCTGGTCGCCGCCGCCGTGCTGGTCGCGCTCGCCCCTGTCACCGGGTCCGCCGACGACCTCGACGATCGCCGCAGGGCCGCGCAGGAACGCGCAGACGCTGCGCAGCAGCGTTCCGAGGACCTGCAGGCTTCGGTCGAGGGGCTCTCCACCGAGCTCGCGCAGGCAGTCAGCGACCTCGCGGCCACCGAGGCCCGGCTTCCGGCCGCGCAGGCGGAGCTGAAGGCTGCGCAGGACGAGCTGGCCGGTGCCGAACGCCGGGCGGCACTGGTCCAGGCCCGGCTCACGGACGCCACCGATCAGCAGGAGCGCATCACCGCCGAGGTCACCGAGTCCGCCACCCGCGGCGAGGAGGTCCGGGCCAGCGTCGGCCAGCTGGCACGCCAGGCGTACCAGAACGGCGGCGAGGTGTCCCCGCTCGCGGTGGTCCTGGACGCCCAGGACCTCGAAGACTTCAACCGCCGCTACCAGGCCGCCACCGCCGCTCAACGGGCTCAGTCGGAGATGGTCGACGAGCTCGCGCAACTGGCGGCGGAATCCCGCCAGGCCGAGGCCCGGCTCGTCGCGGTCACCGACCGCATCGCTGACCTGAAGGTCGAGGCGGACGAAGAGGTCGCCGTCGCGGATCAGGCCAGAGCAGCAGCGGCCACCCGCGAGCAGGAGATCGAGCAGCTGATCACCGAGCAGCGGGCGTCCCAGCAGAGGTTGGCCGGCATGAAGTCCCAGGCCGAGGCCGAGCAGGCACAGGTGGAGCGTGAACGCGGCGCGCTCGAGACCGAGCTCGCAGGGATCATCGCCGAGCAGCGCCGGCAGGCCGAGGCCGCCGCGGCGGCGAACCAGCCCGCAGCGCCCGGTCCCGCCGCTCCGCCGCCACCCTCGACAGGCTCCGGGGCGATCTTCGCCAACCCCACCTCGATCAACCCGATGTACGTCACGTCGAACTACGGCATGCGGCTGCACCCGATCCTTGGGTACACCCGCCTGCACGCCGGGATCGACCTGCGGACGTACTGCAACACCCCGCTCTACGCACCCCGCGACGCCACCGTGCAGTGGGCCCAGTGGCGCAACGGGTTCGGCAACCAGGTCATGCTCAACTACGGCACCGTGAACGGGCAGCCCATGATGAGCAGCTCCAACCACATGACCCGGTCCACCGTGTCGGCCGGCCAGCAGGTCCGCCAGGGCGACCTCATCGGCTACTCCGGCAACACCGGCCTCTCGGGGGCGTGCCACCTGCACTTCGAGGTCTACGTCAACGGCTCCACCGTCGACCCGGCACCGTTGCTGGGCAGGTGAACGGCGTGCGCGGCACCTGGCGTGCGGCGGGGCTCGTCGCGACGGTGGTGCTGACCCTTGCCGCCTGCAGCCCGTCGCCGACCACGGGTGCGAGCGTCCCCGACCAGGGGTACGTCTCCGGCGACGGCAGCGTCCAGACGTGGGAGCTCGACGAGCGCGGCGAGCCCGTGTCCGTCGCCGGCACGACCTACCAAGGCGACTCGGTCGACACCGCGGACTGGATCGGCGACGTCGTCGTGCTCAACACCTGGTATGCCGCATGCCCCCCGTGCCGCGCTGAGGCGCCCACCCTCGCCGCGCTCGCTCGAGATCGGGCGGACGAGGGAGTACGGCTGCTGGGGATCAACGTCGAAGACGCCGCCGGAGCGGCACTGGCGTTCGAGCACACCTTCGACATCCCATACCCCTCGATCGACGACTCGGCCGGCACGGCGGTGAGCGCACTGTCGGGCACTGTCCCCTTGCAGGCCGTCCCGACCACCGTCGTCCTCGACCGCCAGGGACGAGTCGCCGCCCGCATCGTCGGGCTCGCGGAGGACTCCACCCTCGACGCCGTGGTCGCTGACGTCCTCGACGAGGCCGGTGGGCCGTGAACGCGACAGGCGACGCGTGATGCTCGGTGCGGACTTCTCGGGCCCGGCCCTGATCCCGACCGCGCCCCCGAGCCTGGCGACCTACCTCGCGCCGTGGATCCAGCCGATCCCGGTGCTTCCGACGGTCGCCGTCCTGCTCGGCGCCACCTATCTACTGGGCGTCGCCCGGCGTCACCGGCGGGGCCGGCGATGGCCGGTCAGCCGGACGCTGGCGTTCCTGAGCGGATGCGTCGTGCTGCTGATCGTCACCGGGGCCGGAGTCGAGGGGTACGGCTACGAGATGTTCTCCGTGTTCATGTTCCAGCAGCTCACGCTCATGATGTTCGTCGCTCCCCTGCTGGTGCTCGGCCGCCCCGGCACCCTGTTGCTGCACACGGCCCCGCACCGAGGACCGGGGCGGGTGCTCCTGGTCGGGGCGCGCCACGCGCTGCGGTCACCGGTCGCGGCCGCAGCACTGCACCCGGCCGTCACTGTGCCGCTGTTCTTGCTCGCGTTCTACGGCCTGTACCTGACCGACGCCGCAGGGGTGGTCCTGTCCTCGTGGACCGGGCACACCGCGATCGAGGTCGCCCTGCTCGTGGCGGGCGTGCTGTTCGCGGCACCCGTGCTCTCGCGCGACCCGCTGCCGAGACGTCAGGGGCACGCGGGTCGCGCGCTGGATGTGGCCGTCGAGATGCCGTTGCACGCGTTCTTCGGCGTCGTCCTCATGATGGCGACCACCCCCGTCGTGTCCGCGTTCGCGCATCCGCCCGCGGGCTGGGAGGTCGACCTGGTCGGCGACCAGCAGACCGCCGGAGCCCTGGCCTGGTCCTACGGCGAGCTGCCGACCCTCATCGTGCTGCTGATCGTGCTGTCCCGCTGGCACCGCGAGGAGACGGTCAGCACCGCCCTGCGCGACCGCCGCGCCGACCGGGACGGCGATGCCGAGCTCGACGCCTACAACGCCTACCTGGCCGGGCTCGCCGACCGCGACCGCCGCACCACCTGACGCCACCCGTCCCGACGGGTCTCCGTTCCGAACCACGTCCACCAGCACCCGCACCACCCGAGAGGTCCGACATGCCCCACGCCCCCACGCCCGCGCCGAGCCGGCGCCGGTCCCCGCTGCACCGCCTGGTCCTGGTCCCCCTGCTGGCCGTCGGTGCGCTGGCCGTGTCCGTGGCCCCGGCTTCGGCGCACTCCGGCATGACCGGGTCGGACCCCGCGGACGGCGCCACCGTCGACGTCGCGCCCGACACGGTCACCCTGACCTTCAACGAGCCCCCGCAGGCACTCGGCACGGAGGTCGCGGTCGTCGGCCCCGACGGGACGACCGTGAGCGAGGGGGCCACGACGGTCGCCGACACCACCGTCACCCAGCCCCTCGCCGCGACACGGCCGGCCGGCTCCTACGTCATCCAGTGGCGGGTGACGTCCGCGGACGGCCACCCGCTGTCCGGCGAGCTCACGTTCACGGCCGCGTCCGACACCGGGACGGCGGAGTCGGCCGGTGGGTCGACCCACCCGGAGCCGGAGCCGACCGAGGAGACCACCGCTCCGAGCACCGAAGAGACCGTCGACTCGGCCGCGGCGCCGGGCGAGTCCCAGGAGGAGCAGGTCACGTGGCAGTGGGGACCGACGTCGATCGGGGTGCTCATCGCGATCGCCGCAGCGGTCGGCGCGCTCGTCGTCGTGGCTCTGCGTCTGCGGCGGCGGAACCTCGGGGCGTCGAACGACCAGCACGAGCACCGCGAGCCGTGACCTCGAGCCCGGCTTAGCCGGATCTTCATCAGCCGGCCCCTCACCGAGAGCCGCACGCCGGACGATCCAGTCGCTGCACAGCACCAGGTGCGAAGCAGCGAGGAGGGGCGGATGCCCGAACAACGGATCATCGGGTCCAGCAGCAAGATCGGCGGCCAGCGCTCGTCGTCGACCCACACAGAGCCGGAGCCCACGCCTGCACCGAAGAAGCGAGGCAGGCGCGGGCTGGTGGTCGTCGCAGCACTCGTCGTCGCGGCCGGGGCCGGCTGGTTCCTGCTCCGGCCCGGTGCAGCATCGGAGACCGAGCCCACGGAGGTCGAGCTCGGCACCGTCCAGGCGGTCGAACCGATCAGCATCAACCTGGCGGGCGGTCGCTACCTGCGTCTCGGGCTCGGACTGCAGCTGACCGCCGAGGTTCCCGAGGACGTGGACACCGTCAAGGCGCTCGACCTCGCGATCGCGCTGTTCTCCCAGAGGCCCGTCGAGGAGATCAGAACGGCCGAAGGCCGGGACGCCCTCAAGCGCGAGCTCGCCGCCCAGCTGACCGAGGTGTACGAGGGAGAGGTCGTCGACGTCTACTTCAGCAACTTCGTCTACCAGTAACCATGGAAGGCGCCCGGCCCCGGTTCTTCATCGAACCTCAACCGGCCGCAGCCGAGCTCGGTGTCCCGGGCGCCTACGTTGGAAGCACCCCGCGGCGGTCCTCTCGATGGATCCGAGCTCTCGGCCGCCGCGGGGACCACCGCACCCCCCCCTCGACCGCAGGAGCCGCGCCGGACATGCCCGTCGTGCTCCCGGCCGCGACGGCGACCACCGTTGAGCCCTCCCGCGCCCGTCGGCCCGTGGTCCCGATCATCTGCGCCGCGGCGGGCGGTGCCCTGACCAGCATGGCGTTCCCCGATCTGGGGTGGTGGCCGGTCGCATTCGTCGGGCTTGCCGCCCTGTCGCTCGCCTGCCGTCGCCTCGGTGCGGGCGCTACCTCGCTGGCCTGGTTCGCCTGGGCGCTGGCGTTGTTCCTGCCCCACCTGAGCTGGACACGCGAGGCTGCCGGCCCGTCGGCATGGGTGGCTCTGGCAGTCCTCGAGGCCACGGTGGTCGCCGTGGCCGGAGCGGCGTGGGCGTTGGCGCGGCGGGCCGCGTTCCTCGACCGGTTCCCCGGTCTGCGCGCCGTCGCGTTCGCGGCGGTGTGGGTCACCGGAGAGCACCTCCGGTCGGTTGTGCCGTTCGGCGGCTTCCCCTGGGGGCGCCTGGCGTTCTCCCAGGTCGACGGTCCGCTGCTCCCGATCGCCTCTGTGGCCGGTGCCCCCGGGGTGTCGTTCGCGGTCGCGCTGGGCGGCTACGCCCTGTCGGGGGCGGTCGTCGCGGCGAGGCGACGTGAGCTGCGCCGTGCCGCGGCCGTGATCGCCGCCACCGTCGTCGCGGCCCTCGCACCGGGTGCGCTCATGGCGCTCCCGACCGAGCCCGAGTCGGGCGAGCTCAACCTCGGTGCCGTCCAGGGGAACGTCCCCGAGCTCGCCGGGCCGGGCCGTGCCCACCAGGTGCTCGAGAACCACGTGAGCGGGACCCGTCAGCTCGACGAGTCGCGGTCCGAGCCCCTCGACCTGGTGGTGTGGCCGGAGAACGCCACCGACATCGACCCGCGGACCGACCAGGGCGCCGCGGCTCAGGTCCGAGCAGCGGCCGAGTCGGTCGGTGCGCCGGTGCTGCTCGGGGCGATGCGGTACGCGCCCGGCGCGCGCTACAACGACGTCCTCGTCTGGGACCCCGAGCGCGGCCCGACCGCGTCGTACTCCAAGCAGCGACCGGCGCCGTTCGGCGAGTACATCCCGCTGCGGCCGTTCGTCCGGATGCTGTCGACGGAGGTCGACCGTGTTCCGGTCGACATGGTGGCCGGTCAGAAGCCTGCGCTGCTGCCGGTGCCCTCGACCCGCCTGGGCCGGGATGTGCTCGCCGCTACGGTCATCTGCTTCGAGGTCGCGTACGACGACGTCGTCCGCGACGCAGTGACCAGGGGAGCCGAGATCCTGCTCGTCCCCACCAACAACGCATCGTTCGGGCGCACCGCCCAGTCCACCCAGCAGCTCGCGATGTCACGGCTGCGAGCCGTCGAGCACGGACGCGCCACGGTCCAGATCTCGACCGTCGGAGTCAGCGCGATCATCGCTCCGGACGGAACAGTGCTCAACCGCACGAAGCTGTTCACCGAGGGCGTGATGGCTGCTCGCCTGCCGCTGCGGACGACGCTCACCACCTCAGACCGCCTCGGCGGCGTCCCTACCGTCCTGGCCGCCGCGCTTGCGTTCGCGGCGGTGCTCGGGGGTGCAACCCCACGCGCGCGGCTCCGGGTGCCGAAGATCGACCGACGACACCGGAGCGAGCGATGGGGCATCGCACGATCTCGCGCATGCTCGTGAAGCCGGTCGCCGACCTTGAGAGTGCCGGGATGGTCATCCACCAACCTGGCAGAAACTCCTGTGGCGCCAGCTCTGTCGCACCGGAATGGCCCTGCGCCAGCGCCTCTGCTGCGTTTCGAATAGCCGCAGCCAGGAGCGTGCGCGGTAGCGCAACGAGTCGGCTGGCGGGCCAGCCACGCGACGCTTGAGCAAGCGCTGCCTGGCGCTAGTTAGCCGCGTGATCACCGGTATCGGCTGAGCAGCCAGGCATACCGACGGTCTCGAATACAAGACGCCGCCAGGTGTCCGGCCCGACGTCCCAGTCGACGAGGTCGCCACGCCCGCGGGGCCCTAGCTGCTGGCGCTCCGACTACTCGGCTGCCGGCGCCACGTCGAAGCCGAACCGCATCGGGCTCCGATTCTCGGGTGCCTGAGACGGGTGCCACGCGAACGTGTACCCGGCGGCGAGGAGCGCGCGCAGGCAGTTGTCGGCGTCCACGCCGATGTCCAGGCTGGTCGCTGCTGCCCGCGGCACCCCGTAGATCTGAACCGGCCACCACCGCAGGCCCGCCGTCTCGAGCGTCGCGCGCACGGTGCCAGCAGCGGTGGCGTCTGGTGCCCACACGACGACGTCCCGGGGGGAGGTCCAGATCAGCAGCTCCGTCACGTACCCACCCTGGCACGGCGTACCGACCCGACGAGCGGTCTAGCTGCTGGCCAGCGGGACCTAAGTCCGCTCAGCGGGGCTCCGCGCTGGTCGATCAGGAGGTCAGCGAAGCGCTGTCCGACTTGGGGCGGCCAGGTCGGCGGCGACGCTGTTCGACCCCTTCCAGCGACTCCTGGGTCCACACGGGTCCGCCATTGATCCACCCAGCGGGTTCCGGAAGCCACGGCACTCCGCGTCGCCGCGCGGACGCCAGTGAAGTCGCCTCGATTCCAAGGCGCTGCGCGAGTCGGGGAACGTCGTACAGGCCCCGGGGGCCAGGGCCCGGGTCGGTGGCCTCACGAGTCATGCGGGGAGCGTAACAGCATCGGACGCGCTGCAATTGTGCTAAACTGCCGCGTAGACCCGGCAATTTGTCTGAGCTGCAACTCAGGAGGGAAGCCATGGAAGGCATCGAGCGCAAGGGGACGACCAAGGCGGGGGGTCGCTACGCAACGCGGCGTGACGACCTGCTAGACCGAGAGGTGTTCCACGGCGACCTTCAGCGAGGGCGTGTCCCGCGCGGCGAGGCGGATCGGGTGACGCCGGCGCCGCGCGTTCGCGATCCCCTCTACGGGCTCCTCGTTCTCCCCGGATCCAAGCCGGCGACGAGCCCCGTGCTCGTTGTCCCCGCGGGTGTCGACCCCAGGCCGATCGAGCGGGCCGCAGGCTGGTCGCGGCGCGCAGCCCGTCAGGAGCGGGGCGTGAGCTGGTCGGGTCTCGGTGTGAGCCTGGTGGTCGGCGCGTGCGTCAACCTCGGGCTGCGCGAAGCCTTCCCCGACAACTCGGCGTGGTGGCGTCTCGTCGCCACGCTCGCAGTAGTCCTCCTGACGCAGCAAGGCGTCGGAGAGTTCGTCTTCCGTCGCGGGCGCGCGGCCGCGGTCACGCTCGCAGCATGTCGGACGCTTCCCGCCATCGAACCGGCCTTCGTCGTCGACCGTGAGCCCAGGGTCGCCTACGCGAGGACCGACGACACGGGTCTGTTCCGACAGGCTGCGGACATCGTCGAGGTGCGTCCCGACATGGTCGAGGTCGTACAGGCGACCCTGTGGGAGATCGCTGCGCCGCGCCCCGACCAGGCCGGCACCGCCCGGACTGGTGCCGGCGCCTGGGAGCGTTCCGTCGCCGGGGCTTACGCCCGATGGATCGACGTCTGCGAGGCCAGCGCAGTTGAGCCGGGCGACGCCTACCTACGGCGGCGCTTCATCCGTCCGAGCTCGCGGCGGCCCCAGGAGTCGGTCAGGCCCCGTGCCCCAAAGTGGCGAGGACCCGTGGTCGCAGGCGTCGTCCTTCTCGCAGCGGCCGGCGGCACGGCGTGGGCAATCCATGCCGCTCAGCCGGAGCCGTTCTTCAACACGGTCGTCGTCGACTCTCTGGGTAGCGAGGGCCCGGCCGCGACGGACTCGTTCGCCTTCCTTTCCGGCGACCTGGATGACGTGCTCTGTGACGAGAACACCCTCGCGTGGCGGATCACGGTCGCTGGGGTCAACGTCGCCCACGTTCGCGACACGGCACTCGATCAGCGCTGCAAAGACCGCCGAGCCGCCGGACCGGACCTCAACCAGTACGCCCAGGCGGGTGATCGCTACAGCGTTCCCGCGCCCGACGAGGTCCGAGGCGACGGCTACTACCGCTGGGTGATCAAGGATCGCGTCGCCCGCGCTGACGTCCCGGTGCGCGATGACCAGCACATGGGCGTCTGGGTGCCGGTGGACGGTGGCCGCGCGCTCGTCGAGTGCACAGATGTTGGTGCGGCGGTGGTGAGCACCTCCGGTCCGGCGGTCCGCGGGGAGTACGCCAGGGCCCCCCAGGCGGACGAACTCTGCTCGGGCAGCGACGAACTCTTCACGTGGCGCTTGGAGTTGACCGACCCGCCGACTAACGCGGCGTCGCTCGACTCGCGCGAGCGCCTCTCTCGCGAGCGGCCGGCGTGATGGCCTCCCGGCGACGCCGCGGCAGCGTAGCGGCCCTGGTGATCGCGCTCGCCGTCGCGGTGCTCGTGGTGCACCTCGGCAACCGCCAAGACGGCGGGATCCTTGACGGTCCCTCGATGACCGACGTCCGCGTCGTGCGCGTCGTCGACGGCGACACGATCGTCGTCGAGCAGGGCGGAGATGACGTGCGGGTGCGCCTGCTGGGCATCGACACTCCTGAGACGGTGAAGCCCGACAGCCCCGTCGAGTGCTTCGGGCCCGAGGCTTCCGCGCGAGCCACCGAGCTGCTCGATGGGCAGACCGTGCGCCTCGAGTACGACCCGAGCCAGGACGCCGTCGACGCCTACGGCCGGACCCTCGCGTACGTCTGGCTCGGCGATGTCATGGTCAACCAGACACTCGTCGCAGAGGGCTACGCCCGTGAGTACACCTACTCCACCCCGGGCGTGCACCAGGCTGCACTCGCCACCGCGCAGGATGACGCCAAGGCTCATGAGCGGGGCCTGTGGTCTTCCGAGACCTGCGCCGGGCATGCCTGATCCCGCCCAGACGCGACGAGAGAGGCGAGACATGACGAACGGGGACTGGGTCGTGATCGAACACGACGCGTGGGGTGCGGACGCGCCGGAGCGTCAGCGCGCAATCCGGATGCTCGCGATCGCACAGGTTGCGTTCGTGGTCGGGACGTTCGCGACCATGATCGTCGCAACCGTCATCGTGCTCATCTCCGCGATCGGCGCGTGGGCCGAAGTTGGCGACGGCTACGAGTTCCGCCCTGTCATGTTCGGGCTGAGCGTCGGTCTGTTCCTCACCCTGGCGACGTGGTGGGCGGCGCAGCTCGCCCATCAACACGTCCTGCGTCGCGCACGTCGCGACGCGCTGTGCGATGGCCGCGACGAAGTGGTGTACGGGCTCCCTGGCCTGCTGAGCAACCTCGCGACGGCGGCCGCTCTGGCTCAACTCGTGGCGACGTGGTTGCTCTGAGGCTGCGCGAGACCGCTCGATTCACTCTTGACCGACCTTCTAGATCGGCTATCTTGAGCGTATGAACTCCGAAACCCCTCGCGCGCTGCCCGCCGGCACGTGCTGGTGCGGATGCGGCGCCGACGTGGGTCGCCGCGCCTTCTTCGCCAGAGGACACGACAAGGTCGCCGAGGGCGCTCTGCTGGCGGCGAAGTACGGCGGTGAAGTCGCACAGCTCCTTCTCGATCACGGGTTCGGCCCCGAGCCCGAGAAGTCGGTCACAGCGGCAGCCGTGTCCGTCGGAGCCTGGGAGCGCTGCCCGGTGTCGGGCTGCGGCTACCCCGGGACCCCGGAAAGCGTGCGGAGCCACCGCCGCAAGGTCAGCCACTGACCATCCCGATCACGATCACGACGGAGGAACGCATGGACGAGCTCCACACGAGGCTGCGGGCCTGGGCGCGCGGGATCTACCCGACGGAAGCGGCGACCGAGCTGCTGATCCGCACCGGCTTCGCGCGCGTTGGCAACCCCTGGGTCCGGCGCGAGCCGTCCGGCGGGACCGATCCGGACGACATCTGGATCGACTTCGCGGAGATTCCCGAGCACGTCGGGCCGCTGTCGTCCGGGGAGCGCCGCCTGCTGATGTTCGCCGCGTCGCTGTCGGACGTCATCGACGCACCGAAGGTCACGATCGGGGACCTGGTCTCGGTCGACGGGACCAAGCTCCCCCTGCTGGCGGCGGCGCTCCTTCACGCCGGCGGTCAGCGCGACGCCTGGGACCGGGCGGTGACCATCGAGGCTGACGACGCCTGGCTCAGGCTTAGCAGAAGCGAGGACGGAACGGCATGACGGCGGAGGTGCCGCGGACCTCCCCGGTGGCCCTCTGCACCACTTCCCGAAAGTGCCGTTAACGGTGGTTCTGACAAAACCGCTGGTCAGGACGGTGACGGTTCACCACTCGACCGCTCACCTCCGCTTCGACGCCTCACTCCTCGGCGCCCCTGGTCGATGGGACCGGCAAGGCCCAGCCTCTGATGAAGGAGTCGTAGATGAAGTTGTTCGAGAACGCCCAGGACCTCGCCGCTGCGATCGGGCTGGAGCTGAGTGAGCGACCCCCCGAGCGACCGGGCTTTCCCGTGGAAGCGGATTGGGGAATCCGCTTGAGTGGACAGGGGCAGCCGGGCGGAATGCACCGCGGCGGGTGGCTCGTGACCCGGGCGCAGCCGTCGCCTGCATCAGAGGAAGGCCACCTCATCGCTTACGAGGTCAACGCGCAGAACGCCAGGACGGGCCGGTGCGCGCTTCTCCGTACGCCCTGGCCCTACGACCTGGACAACGCCGAGCTCGCGCGGGTGCGCGCGCCGGGCTCCTGGGAGCCGCGGGGTGAG